>JBIKYZ010000080.1:0-19138 GCA_044354985.1 Pseudanabaena sp.
GACAAGGGTAGAAAGGTTATGGATGGTTTCAAAGAAAATCTACCTATTGTTTTTGATGAATATCTTCCTAAATGGAACTATAGAGCCATTCCTCAAAATGCATAAGTTATTTATTTTTCATTCCTAGATGATATCGGGATAGTCGAAATCATAGATCGGGAGCTAGGAAGCCATCCGCAAGAGAAAGTAAGTGCGGGGCAAGTGGTGAAAGCGATGATATTGAACTGCATGGGTTTCTTAACGGCTCCATTGTATTTATTCAGTGACTTTTTTTTAGGAAAAGCGACAGAACATCTAATCGGAGCAAGAGTAAAAGCAGAATATCTAAACGAAAGCCGACTAGGAAGAGTGATGGATCAATTATATGAATATGGGATCACACTAATATTTGTGAAGATAGCCACAGAGATGTGTAAACGATTTGGTGTTAGCGTCAAGAATACGCATCTTGACGGTACAAGTATGTCAGTGCATGGGAAGTATCAAACAACGGAATCAGGAGAGGAAAATTTAGTCGAAGAAGAAGCAACCGAGCCAGTAGCGATCGCAATTACGCAAGGATACTCACGAGACCATCGCCCAGACTTGAAGCAATTTACATGGCATTTACTGACCAGTGAAGAAGAAGGAATCCCGATATTCATGAATGTTGCCGATGGGAACAAAACAGACCAGAGCGCTTTTCCAGAGGTAATCAAAGCATTTCAAGCAGAATGGGAAGGAGAACAACCAGACTTGTATGTAATGGATGCAGCCTTCTATAGTGAAACCAATCTGAGAGAATTTGGTAATAGCATCGATTGGATTAGTCGAGTACCCGCAACGATAAAAGCTGCACAGGAGCTAATCCAAATTATATTGCCCGAACAATTCAGTCAGCAGAAAGACCACAAAGGTTATCGTTTTTGCGTAGTCTGTAGTACTTATGCAGGGGTCAAACAGCAATGGATTGTTGTCGAAAGCCAACAAAGGATGGAATCCGACCTCAAAACTTTATCGAAGCAGATAGAGAAAGCTTTGAAAGAGAAAGAGAAAGTCCTAAAGAGCTTAATGAATAAAAGTTTTGCCTGCGAGGCTGATGCCCTCAGTGCTATCACGGACTTTGAGAAAACGCTGAATTACCACAGGCTTGATGAGCCTAAAATCCTTGCTCAACCGCATTATTCGCAAAGAGGTCGTCCCAATACTGAAGCAACTCATCATTCCTTCCACGTTCTTGCCACTTTGGTCGAAAACCCTTTAATCGTTGCTATTCATCGTCAACAAGTTGGGCGTTTTATTCTTGCCACCAATTCGCTCGATTCTCAAAAATGGACTGAATGCGAAATCTTACGGGAATATAAGGGACAGCAATCTACGGAACGAGGATTTCGCTTTCTCAAAGACCCTCTATTCTTCGCTTCCAGTGTTTTTCTCAAAAATACGAAACGGATCATGGCTTTGGCGATGATCATGACTCTTGCTCTCATGGTCTATAGTTTGGGGCAAAGACAACTCAGACTTGCTTTAGAGAAAGCCAATGCGACTCTTCCTGATCAAAAAGGTAAGCCCTCTCCTCGTCCTACTTTACGTTGGATACTTCAGTGCTTTCTCTCTGTTCATTTGGTCTTTCTTGACCATGTTAAATATCAGATTAAGCTTACTGATAGACAAAATCTAATTTTGCAGTTTCTCGGAGCCTCTTCTCGTAAATATTATTTTTTGTCTTAAATAACCTGCTGAATGTAGGATAGAGCACAAGTTGCTCTGATTAAATCAAAGAAATATAATCATCCTAATTATTGGTCAGCTTTTTTCGCGATCGGCAATGGACTGTAAAATAAGGAAAAAGGAAAAACTTGCATCCACATTAATGGGCAGCATTTTTTGCGATGGCAATGGAATGGAAAACTTTGATATCTATACTAATGCTCTTTTAGAGAGCTATATACTAACCACAGCATTTTGCAATTTGCAAATCGCTTTTAAAACTTGCAGTAACTTTTCTGAAGACTCAGGCTCCATAAGATGTAGTGATGGCAATGGTTGGTAAGTTGGTGATGAAGCATTCTGAGCATTTTGCTGAATGTAGAAAAATTCGTAATACACTCCATTAGTCGTCAATCCCCAGACTGTTTTTTGCTGTTCTAAACTTTTATAAGCATAGGTAAGTAACTGTGGCAGTCCCTCCGATGCGCTAATACTCGTATTTTTTGCCTCGATCGCTAAAATCCAAAAAGCAATATCGCTAATTGTCGGACGATTCTTATTAATACAAATTAGGTCTAATCTACCTGTGATACTAATATCACCATCTTCAAGATTAATGCGTTCTATTTCCTGTTCCATTCGCATCTTGATCGGCGCACGATAAAAACCTGCTAGCCTCAGCAATGGCATCACCGTCAGCGCCATCACCATATCTTCTAGCACTTTTCCATCGTTAAGATAGTTTTCAAAATCAATACGAATCTGGCTAAGTTCAACCTTTTCAAATTCTGACAATGGCTCTAGTTGAAGTAAAGATGCGAAAGAGCTATAGGGTAATTTCTGGAATTTGAGGTGAACATAAACTTGATCTAGGGTCAAGGTACTGGCATTGAGGACAGGCATAATTTTAGGTTGGCAATACTTTCATAAATTATACGAGTTTGATCTGTTCAAACCCCAGAGGATGAAATGTGGCGCTTCGCGCCACATTTCATCCTCTGGGGTTTGTGATTTTGTTTTAATTGCGGACAGCTTCAATCAGACGAGAGAAATAAAATGAGGTAGCCGTAAATTCTTTGCGCTTGATTGTGAAACCTAACTTTTTCAGAACTTGGCGCACATCAGACTCCTTATGCAAATAAGCGCGAGTCGCTTTGCTTGGACCTGGAACCATATCGCCAACCTTCTTCATCAATATATAGTAAGGATTTTTCGGAGCAAAACTGAGGATTAGACGAGATTTAGCAAGAGAGGCTAGATGGGCGATCATTTCTTCTGATTCGCGATCGGGATAGTGAATCAATACATCTAGACAAATTACAGTGTCATATTCGCCAGACAGCGAAGATAAATCCTTGACTGCAAAAATCGGGTTTTCAGGATCGGCGGCGCGGCTTTTGCCTTCACCTACCATCTTTTCGGAAATATCACTGGCATATACCTTTGCACCCATTGCCGACAGAGGAATACTGAGACTACCAGTACCGCAACCTGCATCACAGACGGTTTGTCCCATAGCATTTTTGTCATTTTTAAACCAATCCAAAACATAATCGACGGTTTGCTGGTGTCCAGTCCGAATATCGCGCTGCACTCGGTTGACATCACCTTCACCATAAATCCGTCGCCAGCGATCGAAGCCTGTGGAATTAAAATAATCGCGAACTATTTCTTTATCTTTGGGGGATTCTTTAGTTGATGTATTGTTGAGTGCTTTATTAGCCATGATTGTGAAGAAAGCTTACAAAAAGATGATTTTAACCTAGAAAGGAGAAGCAGCACGAAGCGAGGCATCGCCTTTCTAGGTTTTATACTAAACTAAAGCAGCCGCCAGAAAAATTTGCTATGCAACTCAATCGCATCATTGCTCTCGTTTTAGTCGCCGTTTGCTTTATCTCAGCCACATTTGGTATTCAGCGCCGCCAAATGGATGAGTCTTTAAATTTAAAAAAAGTACTCGATCGCGATCGCCTTGAATTAGTTGCCCTAGATGGTGCAATTTCTGGAGCAAGAGCTTCATCATCGGGTGCGATGGCAGTACGCGATCGCCTCCGCGAACTAATCGAAGAAGATTCTGTAAGGGGTGTATTGCTATCAATTAATAGTCCTGGAGGAACCGTTGGCGCAAGTAAAGAGCTGTATGAAGCGGTTAAGGACTTAAGCGAGAAAAAGCCTGTTGTAGTGAGTATGCTCGATCAGGCAACCAGTGGCGGCTACTATGCAGCAAGTTCAGCGACAAAGATTTATGCCAACGCTGGCACATTGACAGGTAGTATCGGCGTAATTTTGAGTGGGTTTAATGCCAAGGAGTTACTAGATCGCGTAGGTATCCAATCCCAAACGATTAAAACTGGCCCCTACAAAGATATTTTTTCGCCATTTCGTGAGTTAGGTGATCCAGAGCGCCAACTCTTACAAGAGCTATTGCAAAGCACTTACAAAGAATTTATTACTGATGTATCCAAGGGGCGCAAACTAGATTTAGAAGTGGTGCGGAAGCTAGCGGACGGACGCATTTATACGGGACAACAAGCTAAAGATAATAAATTGGTTGATGCTTTAGGAACTTTGGATGCTGCGATCGCAGATTTACGTGATTTATCCAGAAAAAAATTCAAGTTGCCTGAACAAAGCGAATTACCAATACGTAAATCTCCAGCTTCCTTTGAAAGACTTTTAGATCAATTACTTAATCAAACTAGTATTAGTATTGCCTTGCCATTTTTTGATATTGCTGGTGCTGGCAATATTTCTGGTGCGATCGCAGATCAGCTCACCTCAAAACTAACTGGTCACAATATGCAAGCAGGGAATTACGATCCACCAATTTTATTAATGCCAAGCTGGTTTAACTAAAGTGGCTTGAGACATATTTTAGATGGCTTAAATCGTCAAAAAGCAGTTGTTTAAATTTATGAAAGCTCAGCATCTAAAATCCAAAACAATTTCTGAAGATACTAATTATCAAGTCGAGCAATTAATTCAACAGCTTGACAATATAAAACATATTGCTGATTCGGATTTTTGGATTTCAACCGATGAAATTAAGATTTTGCTAAGTCTTGATGATAGCTTCGTTGAAAGACTGCATAAAAAAGTAGCATCTCAAATTCAAGACTATAGATTTTCTTGGCGAAACTTTGAATGTATTTTAGTCGATCGTCAATTTGGGAAAGGCTTTTGGGCTATCAGAAAAAAACTAGATGTATTGTTAAACACTAATAATAGTTCTGCTCAAATATCCACATATCTTTCAGAAATTCAAGATCCCAAACCATCAGCAACTAGCGAGTCAATCCTCTTAAAGATTCCACCAGATCCAGATATCATTCCATCTCCCTATGCTCTAATTGATGATTTTTTATCACCAAATCAACTAAACGATTTATTGCGATATAGCATTAGTAAACAGCCTGAGTTTGTCCCTACCACTAACTCAGCTGGTGACCCCAACTATCGGCGCTCATTTTATCTGATGAACTTCCCAGAATTCTCAGAGCTAATGATTAAGTTAGTCCGAAAAATCACACCGCAAATCATCACTCATTTAGATATAAATAACTTTGCGATCGGGCAAATTGAGTCGCAAATGACCGCCCACAATCATGGCAATTACTACAAAATCCATAATGACAATGGCAGTCCAGACAGTGCCACAAGAGTTCTTACCTATGTGTATTACTACTATCGCGAGCCGAAATCTTTTACTGGCGGTGAGTTAGTAATTTATGACAGTAAAATCGAAAATGGCTATTTTGTTGCTGCCGACTCCCGCAAAGTGATTCAGCCAAAGAATAATACAATCATCTTTTTTCCCAGCAACTGTATGCATGAAGTTTTGCCTGTCAGTTGTCCATCTGAATATTTTGCTGATAGTCGCTTTACGATCAATGGCTGGGTAAGACATACCTAAGTAACTATGCATAATAAAATTACCCAAACCCTTAAGGTTGAGCCCCGCAGGGGCGTAACCTTAAGGGTTTGGGTAATTAATTACGTGTCTACTTAACGAATAAGAAGGCGCAAAACGCCTTCTTATTCGTTAAGGTTTAGCTAGTTTTTGTTTAACTTTAGAGATTACGCCACTTGCGATCGCACCAGCCATGACAATGCCCAGCACAGGTTGAATTAATGGCTCCCATAGTTGTCGCCATAGCTCCAAGCCAAGATTTATTTTTAATGTTTCGCCGCCGAGCGCAACTAGCAGCCATGCAAAGAAGAAAAATACTAAGAACAAATTGAACATCAAAAATTTGTTCGTCCAACGTCCGATGGTTTCCATATTTCATTAAAAATAATTTTTTTAGTAAATTAAGTGTGTGCCTTGCAGCAACACACACTTACAGCAATTCCCGATCAAACGAGCCACAAGAGATTTTTTGAAAGCGTTGCAAAGCAACGCTTTCAAAAAATCTCTTGGTTTGGTTTTGAGCGCAAGGCGCTGTACGAAGCAATTTTTAGCTCTTCTATATATAGTGCATGACGCTTCACGGCGCACACTTATAAAGCAATCGGGGTAACGTTGCCGCTACCCCGATTGCTTATATCGTTTTTGTTTTATAAATGAGCCAGTATAAATGTACAGAATGTACCTAAAAGTTTTTTATAAGTTTTTTATTAAGTCAAGACTTAAAACTGAAACCTATTTGAAACCGACTGAAGCTTGCCATACAAAAGCGAGTAGCAAGAAAAATACAGGAATCACGGGAAGAACGTTTACCAGTGGATCGAAAATTCTATACGCTTCAGGTAAAGTTGCAATCAATAGACTAAGTGGCATTAAAAATAGACCTCCTTCAAGAGCTAAGATGAATTTTACCACGTCAAAGAAGACATTCTTTTTTCTGAAAATTTTTTATCAAAGGGTTTATAAAATAGGTTTATTTATGGCGATCGCAAAGACTGAAAATCTCAAAAAATTATTACAGGTTTGTAAGGCTATTGTCTTGTCTCTCCTACTATGTATTTGTACCTTTGCCTTTAGTCCCGATGCATGGGCAGTGCAAATAAAGCTGACTAATGTTACTTACGAGCCATGTACTGGTGATGCTGGGAAAAACATGGTGCTAGGCGGCGGTGTGATGTCGGCAAAGTGCTACATGATCAAAGGAAATGCAACCAATCCCTCAGGCAAAGTTGTATACAATGCCGATATTTTTGGACGTATCTATGATGCGAACGGCAATGATGCTATGCCAGAAAGAGCGAGACTGGGTGCAGTTGAGGAGATTCCCGCAGGCAACAGTGACTTCCAGATTATGGTGGCGATTCCTGCTGAACAGCCTGAACCTCTGGAGCTTAAGCAATTTAAAGCTTCGGGATTTGGAGGCAAAGTTAGGCGGTAATCGCACTCGCGTTAAAATATATACAAATCAAGTTATATAGACACGGAGCTTCGCCCTACCTTTATATAACTGTTCAAAAAAGTCTAAAGTTCTCTGAATTGATACAAAAAATATGACCGTTAAAGTTTTAATTCCCACGCCACTCCAGCAATTGACCAACAATCAAGCTACTGTCGAATGTACTGGTGATTCCGTTCAAGCAATTATTGATTCGCTCGAAACTAGTTGCCCAGGCATCAAAGCCCGCATTTGTGATGAAAAAGGCAACCTCCGTCGCTTTGTTAATTTTTATGTCAACAGCGAAGATATCCGCTTTCTTGATGGAGCCAATACTGCCCTCAATGATGGTGATGAAGTAAGCATCATTCCTGCGATCGCAGGAGGCTAGTACCAACAAAAAGGGATGCAAAGCATCCCTTTTTGTTTTATGGATTGATTAAGGCGATCGCAATTTGCATTACCCAAATTAATGATTGCTTCTTGATGTCTGGATCGACTTTGCCCTTATCACCCCAATTTTGTAGCCATTTCCCCAAGCCTCCCATTGAGTCGCCCATCCATTGCCCGACTTGCGCAAAAATTTGCTGGGGACCAACCCCAGTCAATACCTGAATTGTGAAAATCACAGCAACTACTAAAAATGCAGTTTTAAAGCTAGCTTTAATTACGCTCAGCAACCACCACAACAGTAGTAAAGAGACTATTAATGCGCCGATTACTAGGGGCAAGTTCATAGAGTTTTTTTCCCAATCTCATCTCAAGTTCAAAGATCTTATACCAATTGTCGATCAAACAAACCATAAGAATTTTTTTGAAAGTGTTGCTTCGCAACACTTTCAAAAAAAATTCTTGATTTGGATTTGAGCGTAAAGCGCTGTAGAAATCAAACCCAGCAAAGTTTTTTGGATTTTCATAGCGACATCGCAATTTTGAAAATTGTATTATTGGATTTTGGCATGATCATGCCATTTTTTAAGGTTTACACATGTCACCAGACTTGCAACTATACCAAGCTAGGCTAGATATCTCTGCCTCAGAGTGCGATCGCCTATTGCAGTTTCTTTCAGCGGATGAGCGATCGCGTGCTGATCGATTCAAACGGGAATATCTCAAACGCAATTTTATTGCCGCTAGAGGAAACTTGCGGGAGATTCTCGCGACAAGGCTAGGCTGCGCACCAAAGAAAATAGAGTTTAGTTATAGTGATCACGGAAAGCCATACATTCATAACAACCAGTGTGTTTATTTTAATCTGTCGCATTCTCAAGATTTTGCCATCTATGCTGTGTGTAGCGATCGCGAAGTGGGAATAGATTTGGAATATGTCAATCCTCAGTGCGATGCTGATGGTATTGCCAATCGTTATTTCTTACCTTCAGAGCAGAAAATTATTCAAAGTTTAAGCGATCGAGATAAATATTTAGCTTTTTATCGGGCATGGACTCTCAAGGAAGCCTATAGCAAAGCAACTGGAGAAGGTATTGCCAATATTCTTGACTATGTGGATGCATCATCATTGCTAGAGAGCCCCATAGGCGCGACTTTACAAATTAAAGATTGGACTCTAAAACTACTAGACTCAGAATTAGATATAGATTCAAACTATTCTGCTGCCTTGTGTATAGAATCTAATTCTCAATCGATGCCTCTACTTTGTCCAGTTCAGTTCTAATTTCAGGGATTGGAAGAACAAGATGCTCGCCACACATTGCTCGCAGCTTATCGACAAACATTGAAGATTCAGCGAGCAATGTCATATTTTCATAAGCCGATTGATAGACTTCGGAATACTCTGTATTGGAAGTGGTGGGATAAATTTTTGCGGCGGCTGTCGTTCCCGAAGGTGTAGTTTGGCGACTAGGGTATTTTTGAGGTTTAGGTTGAGCAACTGGATCAACTTGAGGTACAGCTTGAGGAATCTTAGCAGTCCCAAGCATTGGACGAGGAGGAAATGGAAGTGGTAAATTTGATTCGGCTACGGTTGCAAATGAAGGTATTTCGGCAACCTCAGATTCACGAGTAGAAGTACGAGGAGGAGTGTAAAAAATTCTATCTTCATAGATTACAGCAACGTCACCGCAAACTAATCTCTCAAATTCATGGTTATAACGGCAATTTGGCTCGCCTTTGCGTTCCCACAAATGCAAAATTTGATTTACGGAAACTGCTTTATATCTTCCTTGAAATAAAGATTCGATTACGGCTTGACGCACCCATTCAGGTTTGAAACTACTCCATGCGCGAGTTAAATCTTTGATGGTATAACCACCAAGATCAAAACTGTAATGCTGCAAGAGGGAGATCGCAATTTCCATGAGGGCGACATTTGCTTAAATTATGTATCCATATATTACATTTAAAAGCGATAAATGTGAAGATCATCAGCGATCATATATCTAGGATTTGCTGTGAAAACCAAATTGCTGCTTCCGTATTAGTCTTTGTGGCTAGCTGTTCTAAGGTTTTTTCTAACAATGCGATCGCCAAATTAGGCAAGACTTGAGAAACCTCACACTCTCGATAAACACCTTCTTGATCTAATCGAAATGCAAATATTCGATAGGCTCGCACATCAATTACCCAGTATTCAGATATTCCCAAATCGGCGTAGAGACGCTTTTTTTCATCTAAATCAATTGCCAAAGTCGTATCCGAAATTTCACCAACAAGATCAGGCGATCGCCACTGATCCAAATTAATAAAGCGTGATTGACCTGTCTTCCAAGTTGGTGTATCAACACCTACATACAGAACAAGATCAGGAGCTACGGCTCGCGTGCCCTTTTTTTCCATCTGGCATCCACCCAAGGTACTTAATTTGATGTCAGGAAATTTTGCCGCCCAAAAAGCGATAATCATTGCAAACAAATCACCAAATTTAGCGTGATTAATCCCTTCTGCGCCCATTTCTACCCACAAATGTTGATTATCAAAAAATAATTTACAGCGATCGCTTTTATCATCATCACGCAGTGCCACGTAATCATCCCAAGTTGCTTGCTGCCACTGCTGTTTAGGTTTTATTGCCACAATCATGATTTAATCCTCTCGACAAACAAGAAATCTCACCAAATCACATAAGTATCGAGACACTTGTGTGATTTGAAAACCAAACCCTGTAATACCAAAAGACAAAATGGCTACGCCATTTTGTCTTTTGGTATTAGAAAATACTGAAGCGTCTTAAATTTAATTTTCTCATAAAAAACAGGCTAGTCAAAGATATGACTAGCCTGTTAATTTGCATAATTAACTCGCAAGATTTGATACCTTACTGCAAAACGAGTTTGACATTGGCATTGCTTAAACCAGGACGCTTCACTTCAGTCAAAGCCTTGTTCACAGCATATTTCTGATTGATCGAGTTGATCAATTCAGTCTGATTGTGCTTTTTAGCAACACCCCAAAGATCAGCAATTAGATCAAACGAACCGTCGGCATTACGCGACCAGCCCAAATCATAATCACCTTCTAGAGTTGCCACAATGTCGGCACGAATGCGTTGGCTGTTATAGCCCCGAACATCGGCTTCAGTGTTAACACTGATACCCAGATCGCGCAAAGACGACTTGAGTACTTCGGCATCAGTAATTTTTGTGCGAAGAGTGCTGAAATGAGACATAATAGTTTTGCTCCTGTGAATAATTGTGAACGCAATTGTTAACTAGAACGTGAGACATAAGAGTACTGGTGGTTCTTACTCCTATGTTAGCTGCTAGCCTAAAGATCTATTAATAAGATATCTTTAGAATCTAGCCTTAAATCTGCTGCCTGCAAAAACAGCAGAATAAGCTTTTTAAAACTCCATACGCTGATATTCAGCGACTGAAGTAGCGGCGGGTCTAGCCCGCATTCTTGCCCAGTCACGCAAAGCAGCAACCTGCTCAGTCATCGTGCGTGAGAGGGGAGTTGTTGATTTCACAGCCGAAATGATATCTAGCTGTGTAAACTCCCGATCTTGGGCAAAAGCTTCATACATGGCGGCAATTACCGCCTGTTCGATTTCAGCCCCCGAAAAACCATCACTTACTTTTGATAGTTGTTCAAAATCGAATCTTTCTAATTTTTCAACATCTGGACGACGCTTGCACAGATGGATTTTAAAGATATCTCTGCGTTCTTCACCGTTAGGTAAATCAACAAAGAAAAGCTCGTCAAAACGTCCCTTGCGGAGAAATTCTCCAGGTAATTTTTCGATGCGATTGGCGGTTGCCATCACGAATACAGGCGATTTCTTCTCCTGCATCCATGTCAGGAATGTACCAAAGATGCGCGATGACGTGCCACCGTCAGAATCAGCAGAGCCAGCCCCACCAGCAAAAGCCTTATCAAGCTCATCGATAAATAGGATCATCGGCGAAATTGATTCGGCAACCTTGAGGGCATTTCGCAAATTTGCCTCCGACTTGCCAACGGTTGAGCCATCATAGACGCGACCCATATCGAGACGTATCAATGGTAATGACCATAGCCTTGCAGTTGTCTTGGCGATTAGGGATTTCCCGCAACCAGGAACACCGAGAATTAGCATTCCTTTGGGTTGGGGTAATCCATAATTTCTAGCTCTCTGGCTAAAAGCATTTGATCGCTGTTGCAACCAATGTTTTAGCTCTTCGAGTCCCCCTACAGCATCTAAGTCTTCTTCATCTTCGATGTATTCAAGAATTCCGTTACGCCGAATTAATTGCTGCTTTTCCGAAAGAACGATATCAACTTCTTCTTCGGTCAGCTTGCCATTGGTAACTTGCGCTTTACGATAAACTTTTTCGGCTTCGTCCTGAGTTAATCCTAAGGTCGCTCTAACTAGTTTTTCGCGGGTTTCGGCTGACACTTTTTTAGTGCGAACCTGTCCAAGTTGTTGGTCTAGAACCTCTTCGATCGCCTTCATATCTGGCAAAGGAAAATCGAGAACAACTATTTCTTTTTCAAGTTCAACGGGGATTACTTGGATTGGCGACATCAAAATAATTGTTTTCTGAGTGCCTTTAAAATTGGCAACTGCATCACGTAAAGAACGGACAGTTCCTGCCTGATTTAGGAAAGGATGTAAATCTTTGAAGATATATATTGCAGGTTCTTTATGGTCTGCACGCATGATCGATGCCAAAGCAGCTTCTGGAGACAAACTATTATGCTGAGCGCCTGATGTCTGCCCATACTCAACTAACCCTTGCATCATAGTCCATGTGAACATGCGGCGGACAGGCTTGATTTGGGAGATGGTTGCGATCGCCCTTTCTGCTCTTTCTTCCTCTGGGGTATTGAGGTAGATCAAGGGATATTGGGCTTGAATTAAAATGCTAAGTTGCTCTTGCATATAGTAATACCGAGGTTTATGCCTCTGTCCTCACCTTGTCTACAGAAAAATTTCTAGAAAGTGCAGTTGAACTAATCTAACTAATTGAAACTAACTCTTCGTCTGGGCTGTCAGCTTTGCCAACAGTAACAGGAAGTACTTGTGTTCGGTTGCCCCCGATTGCTAGTAGTTCACCCTCACGGATCACAACTGTTTGCGAACAGCTCGGACAGTTGTATGTTTGATGGGTATGACCAACACCTGAAGATTCAACTATGTCAGCATGGGCTAAGTAGAAGCTAATAGCTTTGTCAGCCAAGTCTGACATCGAATCACCATCAATAGCAGATCGAATCTTAAGCTGTTGATGGAGCCTTTCGGGGAGATAAAAAGTTACCTTTTGCTTGTCTTGCATAATGGTTAAGAGCAGTGAATACCCGGGTATGTGACTAAGTTACATGGAGAATCTTAAGCTGTCAAGGTGCTATGCTGCTATGACAGCAATAAATTAATATTTCTTTACAAAATATCTATGGCAACAATACTAATTCACAAAAGTGTTGTCACACTTTTGTGAATTAAAGACCAAATCCTGTAAGGGTAAAACCCCAAATAAAAGTGGCGGCGCAAAGCGCCGTCACTTTTATTTGGGGTTTTGATTTTTCCTAGCTATCTCTTTTATACCTCACAAAAAGGCAATGGCAGCGCTTCGCGCTGCCATTGCCTTTTTGTGAGGTAGGAACAAAACTAGGAACTAATTGGTCATGATGTCTAATACAAATATAGAATCCCAAACAATGCATCAAAGTTAATGCATCTCACATGGAGTCAGGTTATGAACTTTTCTAAGATTAGTAATTCTAATGTACTTAAACTAGGTTGGGGAACCTTTACGACTATTGTGGCTCTTGCGATCGCAGCTCCTAGTTTTGCTCAAAGTGCTATTTCGTTAGGGCGAAACTTTCGACCTGATCCCGCGACTTTTGCTGGAAATGGGGGAGGCAATATAAGTATTGCGAGTATTGCAGGGATTGCTGATAATTGTCGTGGTTTTGCTAATGCTGAGCCAAATCATACAATTACTTTGACCGAGACTTTTCCTGTAATGGATTTTTTGGTTTATTCCAGTAATATTAATGATGATCCGACTATGTTGATTAAAGGATCAAATGGCATCATTATCTGTGCTGACAATGAATCAAGTGGACGCAATCCGCAATTCACAGGTCGTATGCCTAAGGGATCTTACCAAGTTTGGGTTGGTTCCAAAAATGTTAATCAAGCTTTTAGCTACACGCTGTCTTTGAGTGAAATACGTCAAAAATGAAACTTTTGAAACTGCCAACCGCTTTACTAGGATTTGCTCTAGTACCAATGTTTCTGGCGGTATCGCCAACCTTGAGCCAAGAGGTACTTAAGCCAATCGCACCTAAATTTACCCCTGATCCTCAAGTCTATGCTGGTAGCGCAGGTGGAGATATTCCTTTGGCATCTATTGCTACTAGTCAAGCTAATGGACAATGCCAAGGATTGACACAACAAGTCCCGAATCATAGGTTGACGGTGCAGAGAGATTTTGGCTTTTTAGCATTGAAGATTTCTAGCGATCAGAATTTGTCTCTACTCGTTAAGGGCCCTGATGGAATTTATTGTCGTAGGGGGAAGACTCCTGAACTTTCGGGCGCTTGGGTTGCGGGGAACTATGAGATCTGGATCAGTACACCTGATGGCGATCGCGCATCTTATCGCCTAACAATTAGCGAAACTAGCCAATAAAATAACGATAGAAACTTATAAAAGGTTGCTCTCGCTACGCGAGAGCAACTAAATAACGAAAAAGAGCGCGAAGCGCTCTTTTTCGTTATTTGGAAATGTTCCAGTAGGGAAGTTGTTGGTTTGGTTCGATTTTGACTCCCCGTAACCCTTTTTGAGCAAAAGCGTATTCTTTGTTTTGCCAGAGCGGAATAAATGGTACATCCTCAGCTAGAAGTTCTTGTATTTTTTGGAGTATTTGCGATCGCTTAACTACGTCACGCTCTTTACGCTGCTTCGCGATTAAATCATTCATCTCTGGGCTGTTATAAAATGATCCTTGGAACTGGCTACTACCCTTTGTGCAGCGATCGCCCTTTACTTCTTCACATTCTAAAAATGGCTTGATGTAGTTATCTGGGTCAAGAATATCGGGAACCCAATCGAGTAAATAGGCAGGATATACGCCTTTATCTATAAAAGCAAAACCAACTGTATTTTCGACACGCTCAGTTTTGATCTGCAAAATTTTGCCGACATTTTTTTGAATGGAGGCACGCAGAGTACTGGCGATGAGGTCACCGTTACCACCATATTTGGGGGAATACCAAATTGTAATTTGAGCAGGTTTATCGTCGGAATATCCTGCCGACTCCAGCAATTGCCGCGCTAGTTTACCGTTACCATCACCATATTTTTGCTCAAATACGGGTTTGGAATCGGCAAATGCACTAGGAATTAAGCTATATAGGGGTGCGCGTTGGTTAAAAAATATACGCGATTCCAATAGTGGTCTATCAATTGCGGCTGCTAAAGCTTGGCGCACACGCACGTCATTCAGCGGTACTTGCTGCGTATTTAATACCATGTATAAAATAGTTGCACCTTGTCCTGATGCGATCGTCCAACCGTTTTGTTTAGCATTGGTCTCTACATTTTTGACTTGGGTTGGTGTGAGCGTCTGAAAAGCGATATCAACTGCACCAGTCTTAAATGCGTTTAGTAAGTTGGAATTAGAAGAGAAAAACTGAATGTCAATCCCTTTATTGACAGGCTTTTTACCCCAATAATCAGGAAATGTATCTAAGCGTAAGTAGCTACCTTCAACAAACTGGGTAACTTGATAGGGACCAGTACCTACTAATTTATCGGGTAAAAATAATAGCTTGCCAGTCTTTTCATCTTTAATATGCTTATAAACTTGCGGCGATATTGCGGCTGCTCCAGTAAATGCTAAGAACTTTGGGAAAAACTGCAAAGGTTGTTTGAGCTTAAAAATCAGTTCAGTTTCACTCGGCACAGAGATGGCTTCGATCACATCTGTCAAAATGTATGCTGGTGCGCCTTTAGAATTCATGAAGCGGTCTAAGGCAAATTTCATTGTGTAGGCATTGAAATTGGTGCGATCATGAAATTTGATCCCTGTTCGCACTGGCACTGTATAGATTAAGCCATCTTCACTAACTTTGGGCATATCTGCCGCCAGTTGAGGAATGATTTCGTTAGAGCCTTCTTTGTATGTGTAAAGACGTTCGAGCGTGTTGTAAAAAATATTGCTGATAAAAAATTCGTTTGCATCGGCAGGATCGAGCGTGCGAATTTTGCTAGTTGTGCCCAATACGATGCGCTCATCAGTGCGATCGCTAATCCCCAGTTTCCTGTTGTTGATGATTTTACCGTTGGTACAGGCAAATAATGTGGTTATTGTGATGATGGCGATCGCAAACCAAGCCAAAAAGCGACGCAGCAAATATCTCATTGATCTATTTATTGATTTATTAGCCGAAAACATAACTGGATTTCTTACTGCTAAATCTTCCCACAATGTCGGATCGATGTAATGTTTGAATCAGGAAAAAAAATAGGTATTGTAAAATGAATAATTAGTGGTGCGAGGCAAAGCCTCACACCACTAATTATTCACAGGGAAGAGAGTATGAAAAAATCTAGTTTGATATTAGTTACTTGCATGTGTCTTTTTGCATATCCTGCGATCGCCTACGCCGAACAAGATGTACCTGCACCAATTACAGTGACTGCAAAATCTAAAAAACAACTCGCTAGAGACCTTTTAGTCGAGCTAGGTATGGGCAAACAGTATGACTTGTATTTTTGGAATAGTG
This sequence comes from Pseudanabaena sp., assembly GCA_044354985.1. Classification (GTDB taxonomy): domain Bacteria; phylum Cyanobacteriota; class Cyanobacteriia; order Pseudanabaenales; family Pseudanabaenaceae; genus Pseudanabaena. The sequence continues at coordinate 16,206 of JBIKYZ010000080.1, forward strand.
TGGATATATCCACTGGAACTGGAGGAGAAAGAACTAAGTTTAGCCTTTGGCTACAAAAAACTTTGGCTCGGGTGGCTGGGTGGAAGTATGTTGAATCTCAATATGTAGCAAGGTTAGAATCTAGCTTCTCTGAGGCAGAGCTAAAGGAATTATTGGATTTAGCCAAGCGTCCACTGATGAAGAAGTTACTGCGGACAAAAATCGAAGCCTATGAAGAAACTGGAGAGAAAAGAGCCAGATTGCTTTTCCGAGCATGGGATGATTACCATTCAGGAAAAATAGTTCCGCCGCCAAATCTATAGAAACAAAAACATAAAATAGCTATGCCATTTGATGTTTTCCCACCCTTACTGGGTTTGATTTTTAATTCGCAAAAGTATGAATATATCTAAATCTTCAGGCTCGAATGTCAATATCTTTGGCGGTTGCCATTGTGGGGCTATCCGCTTTCGGGTGAAGGTGAGAAAATATGAAGCGATCGCTTGCAATTGCTCTATTTGTCAAAAGAAGGGGATTTTGCACTTGATTGTCCCTCCTGAAGACTTTGAGTTATTGCAAGGTGAAGAGAATCTATCAACTTATACCTTTAATACTGGTATCGCCAAGCATTATTTTTGCAAAACTTGCGGGATTCATCCATTTTATCGTCCGCGATCGCATCCTAATGATTACGATGTCAATGTTCGTTGCCTTGATGGCGAAGCAATGGAACAATTTACGATTACGCCTTTTGACGGTAAACATTGGGAAGATAATATTCAGCAGATTACCTCATAAAAACTTGCAAGAATAGGCGGCGCTTTGCGCCGTCTATTCTTGTAATACAAATACCAAAAAGAAGCCGCGCATTGCGCGGCTTCTTTTTGGAGATTAGCTACAAGCTACAGGTGCACCAATTTCTTTAGGAGTTGCAAAAGAAGTACCGCAACTGCAAGACTTGCTAGCATTAGGATTACGGAAGCGGAATCCACCGCCCATAAGATCTTCGGTGTAGTCGAGTTCTAAACCTTGTAACTGAGGTAAGTTGCTATTGTTAATAACGATTTGTACACCGTTATATTCATACTGATTGTCATCAGATTCAAGTTGATCGACAAAGTCCATCAAATAAGACAAACCAGAACAACCTCCTTGCTTAATACCTAAACGCAAAGGCGCAGAAGTGGCGCGTTGACTTTGGAGATTTCTTACGCGAGCGATCGCTGCGTCAGTCAATGTAATCATGCGAAATTTTCCTATATATGAATCGTGCTAAGAGCAATATTAGTCTTCTAGTAAGACAAGCGCAATACTAGCTAGAGAAACATTGGTGTAACCAGCCACTTTGACGGCTTTATAAAATGGTTTAGTTAGAAAGCATTTATGTACGCCGAACAGACGTACACCTTGATCTAGAAGCAATCCAGTTTTGAAATGAAAATTGCGATGTAGTTTTACAGCCTTAGCTAGGTTGGATTTTGTTTTACAGCAGACCATGATTTTTCTTTCGATAATTCAACAACTTACCCTATGTTATCTCAACCATGAATGAGTTGTGAGGATACGCGACACACCCTCACGCTCTTTTTATCACACAAATGTATAAAAATAGGAGATGTGGTGCTTTGCGCCACATCTCCTATTTTTATAAGTACTTGCTAAGTTTTATGCAATTTGCCGATCGCCTCCAGCCACTACAGTCCAATGTATTTGCCGATATGGACATTGCTAAAAGTCAGGTCAAAGCATCTGGAATGGCAGTAATTGACCTATCGCTTGGTTCATCTGATTTGCCAACAGATACATTTATTTTAGAAGCGATCGCCGAGGCTCTCAAAGATAATAGTACTCATGGCTATTCTCTATTTGGGAGCACTATAGACTTTCGGGAAACCGTGGCAGCATGGATGCAGCAGCGATTTGATATACAAGTTGATCCAGAGACAGAAGTATTAGCGTTAATTGGCTCACAGGAAGGTACAGCCCATTTGCCGCTTGCCTTGCTCAACCCTAATGATTTTGCCCTCTTGCAAGATCCTGGGTATCCATCACACTATGGCGGTATTCATTTGGCTGGAGGACAAGTATATGGAATGCCTCTATTGGCAGAAAACAACTTTTTACCAGTCTTTGCGGATATTCCCCAAACAGTTTTAGCACAATCAAAAATGATGGTGTTGAGTTATCCTCACAATCCCACTACAGCATCTGCAACGTTAGAATTTTTTCAATCCGCTGTCAAGTTTTGTCAACAGCATAATCTCGTATTAGTTCATGACTTCCCTTATCTCGACTTGGTATTTGATGGCTCAAAGCCACCTTCGGTTTTACAAGCTGATTGCGATCGCAGTGTTAGCATCGAATTTTTCACCATGTCTAAGTCCTACAATATGGGCGGCTTTCGGGTTGGGTTTGCCGTGGGCAATCGCGAACTAATTAAGGCTCTGCGCCAAATTAAGGCTACTGTAGACTTCAATCAATATCAAGGGATCATGCGCGGTGCAATCAAAGCTTTAACAGGTGATAGCACACCAATTGCTCGAGTAGTTGCCACATTTCAAGAGCGACGAGATGTAATGATAAAGTCACTACATGCGATCGGCTGGGAAATCTCCAACCCAAATGCCACAATGTATCTCTGGGCGAAGCTGCCTGATCGCTATGCCCATAATTCAGTCGGATTTTGTCTAGATTTGATTAAATCGACAGGTATTGCCCTAGCTCCTGGGGCAGGATTTGGCAAACATGGCGAAGGTTATGTAAGGTTTGCGCTGGTACATCCACCCAAAGTTTTACAAGAGGCTGCCACAAAAATCGGTGCATTTCTGCATCAATAACTCATGTTACGCAGAAGCCTAAAAAGGTTTCAGAGACTGCCATTCCAAGTGAGATTGCTGCAAAGCCTTGATATATAATTTGGATTTGAGAGCGAAGTGATTGAGCTTAGAATTAAG
>JBIKYZ010000300.1:0-5818 GCA_044354985.1 Pseudanabaena sp.
CTCTTTGACGGTTGGCAACATCTAATCGAATTTATGCTTGGTGATGCTCCTGTGTTTCCAGATTCGTGTTAATTTTACACTAGTATTATGTATTGCTTGTTACCATTTTGAATTTGGAATTGCTGTAATACTCTAGTAACTCTTGACAATATCCAAAAAATGAAGGATGTGGTAAACAGTCATCTTCCAAAATAATTGCTTCTTCGACATGTTTAAATACCCAGTCGATTCCACTTGACACTCTTTGGCGGCATCCTAAATTGATGTCAGAATAATTGGTTAGAACCTGACAATCCCAATCTACTTGTTTAATAATTTCTCTAGCTTGTTTACATTTTTCAAATTCTTCTGGGAACCTAGCACCATCAGCAATTACAAATAGTTGTTTAGGTTGTGCTAGTCGAATAGTTTCAAATACTATTTGAGATAAATCTGGACGATTGAAGATTATAAAAACTACTGGAGTATTTAGATTTTCCATAAGAACTTAGATCCATCAACTACTGCTTGATCCCATCTACGATTAAAGAAGTATAGGCTAATGCCCCTCCTTGATTTCGCTTATCATAGCGTTTAGATCGAACAATATGACCATCTTCAGACGACCAGTCTTGAAAATTAAATTCCCCCCTTTCGTCCCAATATTCAAGCAGTTTGATTTGGAATCCAGCTTGTTCTAACTCTAACGAAATTGAGTGATAGTTATACAATACTTTATGATCATCTGAACCAAAACCTGTTCCGTCAGGTCGGACATATTCTATGTACTGAGGATCAGGATGAAATCCATCAGGAACTGCAATTCTTAATCTCCCGCCTTTGCGAAGAAACTCATAACAATTTTTCATTGCTTTGGTTGATTCTTCTAGCGTTAGGTGCTCCCATACATGTTCAGCTAAAAATATTGACATCGTATTTGGTCTCCAGTATCTAGAAAAGAACTCTCTCTTAGTTATGTCAAGAGTATCTTTGTCAGTTAACAACCATCCTGACGTAGGAATATATGCTGAACCAACAACAATCTTTTTAGAAATCGATAAAATGTAGTGTCTCTTTAAATCTCGAAGCCAACTTTTTAAAAATTCTAAAATCATATTTCTTATAGTGGCTTATATAAACATTTTTAGCTATTTAGACTACTTAAAAAGAGCAAAGATAATATATAGGGGAGCAATTAAATCATCAATTTGATCTACAACTAGAGTTATTATTTTTAATTGAGCTTAGAAGCAAAGTTTTGAATTGATAGTCGATTAAAAAATTACCCTGCATTAGTGGAGGTAACTTACCCGTCCCATAAAAATCACCTTGCTCTACTTCAAAACAACCAGCATTTAAAACCCAATCAGCTATTACACCTTTGACCGTGCTAAAAATAGTAAAGCCATATCTTCCAGATGTCAAAGGTAGTTTGTTTATCTCTACAGCAATACAATCTATATCACTACAAAAATTAGACAGGTCTGAACATATTACATCTGTACTAATATGAGTAATTCTTTCTCCACTTTGGTTGTCAATAGCTAATGCAATATTTAAATTACTTAATTTTTCTTGAGTGTTGTTTGTAAAAAAAAGTAATATTCTGACATTCTGACCACTATAGAAACAGTTTGTATTTTCTCCTGCTTGATTTTGAAATAGTACTGATGTAAATCTGATTTTACCATCTCCTTTTCTATCTTTCCTGTCTTCTAGGGAAATTTTTGATAGACCTAAAGAGTTGTTGAGGTACTTGTTGACAACTATTTGTGTTGCGTCATTATCAACAACCTCTCCATGATCTAACCAAATAGACCTTTGACACAACTTTTGAATTGATGCCATTTGATGACTAACAAACAAAACAGTTCGTCCTTCTTTCCCAACATCTTCCATTTTGCCTAAACACTTTTTTTGAAACTGAGCATCTCCTACCGCTAATACTTCATCAACAATTAAAATCTCTGGCTCTAGATGTGCTGCTACTGCAAAAGCCAAGCGTACATACATTCCTGAGGAATAACGCTTTACTGGTGTATCTAAAAACTTTTCTACTTCTGCGAAGGCAACTATTTCGTCAAAGTTTTTCTTAATTTCTGATCGATCCATGCCCAAAATTGCGCCGTTGAGATATATATTCTCTCGACCTGTTAATTCGGGATGAAAGCCAGTACCAACTTCTAAAAGACTGGCGATTCGACCTTTGATGGAGATTTTGCCTGAGGTGGGTTCGGTGATACGACTGAGGATTTTGAGAAGAGTGGATTTACCTGCACCATTGCGTCCGATGATGCCAACTCGATCGCCTCGCTTAATTTCAAAGGACACATCTTTGAGTGCCCAGAACTCTTCACTAAGATCATTAGGCTTTGCTTGGCGATCGCTGGTCAATCCCTGCCAAAGAGACTTTGCCCCATTAGTGATCACATCGCGGAAAGACGAATGGCGTTCTTGCTTTTGGTGACCAATAATGTACTTTTTACTTAAATTTTCGACCCGAATTACGACATCAGACATTTTTAAGTTCTTAAATGGTATCGGTAAGAAGTGCTAATAGTATCATCGATCTAAAAATTATTCTGATTGGTCAGATTTGACAAGTTTTAAAATTGAGGTTCTGAGATTGTGGATAGCTTGGGTATTTTCTTCGTCAGATGTATAGATATCGTCGTGGGATTCTTCATGGGCTTCTTGATCTTGATCCTCTGACTTTTGTGATAGGCGATCGCACAGATCGTTAAGGTGTATCGCTAGTGTGACTGGCACATGAGGCACAACCGAGTCTAGGTTAGGATGACTGGGTAAGTCATCACATGGGCAGCAAACAGGAACCCTTGGTCCTATGTCGATGGTTGGTACAAGCAAATTACAGCGGGCGCAAGCAATAATCTCCCATTTATTGTCAAGCAGGTCACTAATAGTTTGGTCAGTACCGCTTAAATAAGCTTCTTGGGCTTTAGTACTACTAATTTCATCCCAGAATTTATTGAACATAGGAGAATATTTTTCTCCTTGCAAAATTTTATAAATGTGAATTTGATCACCTTGGGCAGATAGGCTGACGGTTTTGCCCATCTGCATCCATTGTGCGACATAATTTTTGACTAAGGTTCGTGATGCCATGAGTTTAGAACCTTTAAATGAATAATTAAACAGATTTCATTAGGCAGAGCATAAATGCACCTGCCATAATTAATATAGTCTGAGAGCTTCATTGATAGTCTGAATAAATCTTATAACTTGTTATTTATTTTGCTCATAGGTCTTTAGAATATGCTCGGCACTTTTTCAAATTCTACAACACAGTCCTTGCCTCCAAGCGTCGAGCCATCGATACAAATTCGCAATTTAAATTTTCATTATGGTGAAGGGGATCTTTTTAAGCAGGTTTTATTTGATATCAACTTAGAGATCTACCCTGGTCAGATTGTGATCCTCACTGGTCCATCTGGCTCAGGTAAGACCACTCTACTCACATTAATCGGCGCTTTACGGACGATCCAAGATGGTAGTCTGCAAGTTTTAGGACAGGAGCTTAAAGGGCTAAACCCCAAAAAACTAGTGCAAGTTCGTAAGAATATTGGGTTTATCTTTCAAGCGCATAATCTTTTTTATTCTTTGACTGCAAGACAAAATGTAATGATGTCAACGGATTTATTTACTCAACATGGCGGTAATGCGATCGCGACGAATAAGTCTGCTGAAATTTTGACTCAGCTTGGGCTCGGTGAGAGGATTGACTATAAGCCCCATGCACTGTCGGGTGGACAAAAGCAGCGGGTGGCGATCGCAAGAGCTTTGGTTAATCGTCCAAGTTTAATCCTTGCGGATGAGCCAACGGCGGCGCTAGATAAAAAATCTGGGCGAGATGTAGTGACTTTGATGCAAAAAATGGCAAAGGAGGAAAACATCACTATTTTGATGGTGACCCATGACAATCGTATCCTTGATGTTGCCGATCGCATTATTAACTTGGTGGATGGCAATTTAGAATCTGACAATGTGATGAATGATTTTCTGGCGAATCGCGATGCTTCAGGTGTTGATTCGCGGACATTTATGCTGTAGATAAGTATGGTTGGCGCTTTGCGCCGCCTATACTTATCTACAGAAAACCCAGAGAAATTTTTGAAAGCGCCGCAAAGCGGCGCTTTCAAAAATTTTCTGTAGGCTGTAATTAATTTATTTGGAGTTAATTTTTTGATGAGCAGACATCTAGAACAACAATCTCTAGAAAAAGCATTTTATCAACTTGCCGATCGCTTGATTGATAGTCTGTATCATGGTGAACATTTAACGATTAATTTAGAGAGTGAGCGTAGTCAATTCACCAGATTTAATCATGCAAAAGTCCGACAGTCAGGAGTGGTCGCCGATGGGAATGTGACCATTTTGCTAATTTATAATCAGCGTGAAGCTTTTGCCAAGTTTCCGTTTACAGGCGATCGCGAAATTGATATGGCTTATGCGCTCGCTAATCTTGAATATCTCAGGCAAGAAGTTGCTCAGATCCCTGAAAATCCTTATCTAGTCCTTCCTGAGAACCAAGGCTCAAGTCGTGAGGTTTATCAAGGTAATTTGTTAAATCCAGAAGATGCGATCGCTACAATTCTCGCGCCAGTGAATAATGTTGACTTTACTGGTTTCTATGCCTCAGGTTCTATAATTCGGGCTAATGCTAACTCCGCAGGTCAAAGGCATTGGTTTGCAACGGATTCATTTTTTGTCGATTATTCGATGTTTGTCCAGACTGATTCAGGCGAAAAAGCAGTCAAAGGTATTTATGCTGGCAAAGATTGGGAACCACATGCTTATAAATTACAGATTAATCGCTCTCAGCAACAATTAGTAGCCTTGCAAAAGCCAAGTAAAACGTTAGAGCGTGGTCAGTACCGTACTTACTTTGCGCCTGCGGCTTCATCGGAACTATTGGGCTTTTTGGCATGGAGTGCAGGGGAGTCAGGTTTGCAGCAGAGTAGTAGCGCTCTTTTAAAGTTAAAAAATCAAGAAAGAACTCTCTCACCATTGCTATTCATTAGTGAAAACTTCACCTATGGGAATGTGCCTCGTTTTAACGATTTAGGAGAAGTTGCTCCAGAATATTTATCTATTATTGCTGAAGGGAAGCTTGTTAATACATTGGTGAGTTCGCGCAGTGCAAAAGAATATGGCAAGGTCGCCAATGGCGCTGATGAAGGTGAGTCGATGCGATCGCCTGAAGTTGCCGCAGGAAGTTTAGCTGAGTCTGATATTCTCAAACAGTTAGATACGGGACTCTATCTATCCAATTTGCATTATCTAAATTGGAGCGATCGCAGTGGCGGTAGAATTACTGGGATGACCCGCTATGCTTGCTTCTGGGTTGAGAATGGTGAGTTTATCGCTCCCATTGAGAACCTACGGTTTGATGATAGTATCTATGACTTTCTCGGTGAAAATCTCGAAGCTTTTACCGATTTTCGTGAGTTTATTCCTAATACAGGAACCTACGAAACGCGATCGCTTGGCGGAATTCTTGTTCCAGGTATGCTAGTCAAAGACTTTACATTTACTCTCTAAAAACCAATAACATCTATCAACTTATTGGTTTGGCATCAACTGCAATTTTGGGTGAACCGATACGAACCATTGAAACTTCGATGACTGCTTCACAATTATTATTGACTACACAGAACATCATACGTTTTTTCAGGCTCTGGATAGCTAATTAGTAGATTTGTTGGGAAACAAAAGCACAGCACAGAGTAGATTTTAGCTTTCAATCCATTTTTAAGCAGTATCTAAATAGAAGTTCCATAAGCCAGCCGCATTCAACATGAGACGGTCATCAAAATCA
>JBIKYZ010000004.1:0-61116 GCA_044354985.1 Pseudanabaena sp.
CTGGCAAATACTACTATCTTAGTACTCCTAAATCATTAGTGCTTCGATTTCTCATGCCCAATATTTGGGCATCTCTTAATGTGCCGTTCATCCATTTTTTGCTTCAATTTTTTCCAAACTCCAATTCTTCTACATAGCGAGATTTAAGAAACAATACAAAGTCAAGGGTTTCTGCTAATAGGGATTCTGAAACATTTTCGACTTCTTGAATTAACTTTTCTTTGATAGTCATTGTTTTTTGCGATCGGTTTGTCTTTTTATTTTACACGGCATCACGGATTGTCTGAAGCCAACCAAGTGCATTTTGAGTTTTCGGATGCTCAGTGCCAAGTTTTTGTTCGTAAATCTGGATGGCGCGTTGGATGGATTGCAGGGCTTGGGGATGACGTTGGGTTTTGTGATAGAGGACGGCTAAGTTTAATAGACTGGTGGCGACATCGGGATGGTCTGATCCTAGTTGACGTTCTTTGATCGAGAGTGATCGCAGATAGAGAGGTTCGGCTTCGCTGTACTTCCCTTGCGAATAGTAAAGTAATGCGAGAGCGTTGAGACTAGTGGCGACATCTGTATGGTCTGCTCCTAGTTGGCGTTCCCTGATTTCGAGCGATCGCACATAGAGAGGTTCAGCTTCGCTATACTTCCCTTGCGATTGGTAAAGTTGTGCGAGATTGTTGAGAACTGTTGCAACTTCAGAATGATCTTCTCCATAGATGCGTTTATCAATTTCGAGCGATCGCACATAGAGAGGTTCGGCTTCGCTGTACTTGCCTTGAAAATAGTAAAGTGCTGCGAGATTGTTAAGACTTTGGGCGACTTTTGGATGATCTACTCCTAGTTGGCGTTCCCAGATTTCGATCGATCGCAGATACAGTGGTTCGGCTTCGCTGTACTTTCCTTGCGATTCATAAAGTAATGCGAGATTGTTGAGACTGGCGGCGACAGAGGGATGGTCTGCGCCTAGTTGGCGTTCTATGATTTCTAGAGATCGCAGATAGAGAGGTTCGGCTTCGCTGTACTTCCCTTGCGCTTGGTAAAGTCCTGCGAGATTGTTGAGGCTGGTGGCGACATCGGGATGGTCTGCTCCTAGTTGGCGTTCCCAGATCGAGAGCGATTGCCGATAGAGAGGTTCGGCTTCGCTGTACTTCCCTTGCGAATAGTAAAGTAGTGCGAGATTGTTGAGGCTGGTGGCGACAGAGGGATGATCTGCTCCTAGTTGGCGTTCCCTGATCGAGAGCGATCGCAGATACATCGGTTCGGATTCGCTTTACTTCCCTTGCGATTCATGTATTTGTGCACTGATTCTTACTATCAGACTACTTGCAATAAGTATTTAAATTTCAATCCCTGCTTTAAAAGCTTCTAGTAAAATCTGAACCAATGGATGTTGAGTCAATTGCTTAATAGTTTCAAAAGTACCAGCTTTTATAGCAGCAACAAGGCGATCTCTAAGATTAGTTTGCTGTTCAATTTCTTGTTGGGCAACTTGAATAGTAATGATTTGATCTGCTCGTTTAATTGGATCAAGATTCATTTGATCTTGAATATTTCTGATAATACTTTCGAGTTGATTGGTTAGTTCAGTAAGTTCTTGATTTACTTCAGGACAATTATTTTGAATGCCAATATTGTCACCACTGACACTAATGTCACCCGTAATTATCTGACCAACCGCAGCATTAAAGTTGAAAGTAGATTCTGACATTTTGATTTATGTTTTCTGTGATTAAAATTTATTCTTTTCTACCTATACTATCGCCCTGAACATCAACTTTACCAGTATTTAGCTGACCAACAGGGGCATTGATATTATAGGTTATCCCTCTAATAAACTGGTCTTCTTCTGGTTCGTAAACAATGTCTACTGCTAACAGCAAAAGCTTTTGTTTTAGACGTTTTAAATCTAGAACTGCCATAGACTGGTTGTCGTTGATGTTCTCAGTAATTTCTGTAATCTGTTCAGATATCTCTTCTTTAACTCTCATAATTTCATTATCAATAACCATAATAATTTGTTCAGATAAAGCGCCAGAAAGATTCTGAATTTGTTTAACTCTGAGTTTTTTGAAATTTGCAAAGCGTTTATAGATTTTACTCATTAACTCTATTCCTCAAGCTTTGCTAGTTCTTTATTTATTCTTTCTAGTAGAGCTTCTTTTCTTCGATGTGAATCATGACTGATATTAAAGTTGAAACTTGCTCCACTGATTTCAGAATCGTTGAAACTTGCTCTACTGATTTCAGAATCGATGAGTTTTTTCTGTTTCAGTAAATCAGCCACAATCGGATGGAGATCATACCAAAGAGAAGCATTTTCATACTCTAATATCATCAACGCCTGCAACATCCTAATGAAATTAGCATCATTTACAGCTTCTGCCGTTTCATAAACTTCCACTAGCAAGTCATAGAGGCTAAGACCAATCTGCCGCGTAAAGTCATGCCGCAAATTCTGTAAGGCTGCATTAAGAATCTCTTCATCGATCATAATATCTTCGCGATCTGGTTCAATCTCGATTTGCACCATACATTCCGTACAGCATTCCCGCGCAATCCGCACCAATTCCCGCATCACCCCACCACTCTTTAACACCATCGCACGGGCAGTTTGCGGCTCGATCAATCCTTCAGGAATGCGCTTTTCTAACACCTTCAGAAATACATTGAGATTTTTAGCAATTGGTTCCACTTCTGGATTATGGCGATCATCTTTTGGAAAGAACTTAGTCACAGGGAACAGATGCGGACGCACCACCCCTTCCGAATTAAGCGCTCCCATTATCTGCGGATCTCGAATTGCGGGAATAGAAATTGTAAAGACAATCCGAATCTGGGGTAAAAAAAGAGCCTTAATATTATTGCGATAAATCGCTTCGACTAAGGACAAATCTAACTTGTCAAGATCGTCAATAATCACAATTACAGGCTTTTGCGTCTTAATTTGAATAGTGGCAGCAAGGCGATCAATTTTGCTAACTAAGTCAGAAATCTTTTTAACAAAGTTTGTCTCTAATTCATCACGAAAACTCATTTCTGTTTGCAATTTTGACGTAAGTACAGGCAAAAATTCAATCTCAACCCCTGATTTGCCTCTAGCTTCTTCGTCTTTTGTTTGCTGGTGAGCAGTCCATCCTAAAATAGTTTCATGAATATCTTTGTCTATGTCTCCTAGTTTTTGAGCATGGCTAAGCATTAACAAAGCGATCGCATACAAAATATTGGTATGAGTCACTGCTGTCATTTCGATTAAATTAGCGATCGAGAAAAACACCACATAATGGCGATCCGCCATTTCATTTGCCAATCGCTTCAACAGCGTAGACTTACCGCAACCACGATGCCCCGCAAAAATAAATTTGCCGTTTTTCTCAGATGCTTCAATTTCCCGCCTCAGCCGAACCTTGACCTCTAGCCCATAGTCCACGCGAAATTTTTCAATATCCTCGGCTTCAACTAGCGGGAACAGATCCAAGTCTTTATAAATTTGTTGAAATTTTGCGAGAAGTTCAAGATCCATAATTGCCGCAGAGGATAGCTAGGTAAGCAGATAAAGCCATCATATCAATGAAAGCAATGGCTAGGGTAATAATGAAATTTATATGCTAGCAACCAAACTAATTGATTACCAAAGTCTGCCAAAGCTAAGCATTACTGATCAACTGAATCCGAGCTAAAGTATAGGTGGCAACGTTCTTTAGTTGGTTTCTGTGCAAGAAGATTTTCGGTTAATTGTTGATTTAGTAACTGTTCTTGCGGCTGCTTCCTTTGGCGGATTATTAGCGGCGGCGCTGCGATTACCAGTTTTGTTGGGTTACATCTTTGGCGGCATCGTCGTTGGCCCCACAGGTTTAGGGCTGATCAAAGAATTGATACAGGTAGAAACCCTCGCTCAGTTTGGGGTTGCTTTTTTGCTGTTTGCCCTCGGCGTTGAGTTTTCCCTCAAGCAATTAAATAAAGTCAGAGCGATCGCCCTTGGCGGTGGCACTTTACAAGTCTTGCTAACGATCGCCCTTACCACAGCCGTATCAGTATTTGTAGGATGGGTCGAGACACCAACCCAAGGAATCTTCTTAGGCGGAATTTTGTCGCTATCATCAACGGCGGTGGTGCTGAGAAGTTTGATGGAAACCAATGCCACGGAGTCCGCGCAGGGACAAGTCACGCTGGGGATGTTGATCATCCAAGATCTTGCATTGGGATTGATGCTGGCGGTGTTGCCTGCGCTCGATCATCCTGAGTCAGTGGGCATCGAAGTTATCAAAGCATTGTCAGTGACAGCTTTATTTGCTGGTGGTGCGATCGCCGCAGGAATCTGGGTTATTCCGCCGTTTTTGCGATGGGTAGCGAGTACCGAGAGTCGCGAATTATTTTTGTTAAGTGTGATTGTGTTGTGCTTAGGGATTGCGCTCCTAACCGAGTCTTTAGGCTTGTCGATCGAAATGGGCGCATTCGTCGCAGGTTTGATGATTTCCGAGGTGGAATACGCCGATCAAGCCCTCACCTATGTCGAACCTCTGCGAGATGTATTTGCCACCTTGTTTTTTGCCGCGATCGGGATGCTCATCGATCCTGTATTTCTGATTCAGAACTGGGAGTTAATTCTCAGTCTGGTTGCGATCGTGATGATCGGTAAATTTTTGATCGTTGTGCCTTTAGTCAGTATTTTTCGATATCCCTTGCGGGTTGCCATTTTTGCGGGACTAGGCTTAGCCCAGATTGGAGAATTTTCGTTTGTACTCGCTAGTGAAGGACAAAAGCTAGGCTTGGTTTCGCGTCGTGTGTACTTACTGATTTTAGGGACAACTGCGGTAACGTTGGTGATTACACCGTTCTTGCTGAAGGCTACACCACAGATTTTGGAATTACTCGAAAAAGTGCCATTCCTGAAAGCATGGATGAACAAGCTCGATATGCCCCAAGAGCTTTCCGCCAATGCCGAGCTTAAGGATCATGTGGTGGTCTGCGGTTATGGTCGAATTGGGCAAGGCATTGTAACTTTGTTGCAGTCTAAGGGCTATCCTGTGCTGGTAATTGAGGATGCCGAGTCTAAGGTGGAAATTCTGCGATCGCAAAATATCCCATATTTATATGGCAATTGCTCCAGCCCTTTTGTGCTTGAAAAAGCGGAAATAGCCCATGCGCGATCGATGTTAATCGCTATCTCTGACCCGATCGCCACTAGATTGGCAGTGCAGAGAGCAATATCAATTTCTCCAGTAATTGATATTGTCGTCAGAGCGGAAAAAGATGCTGATATCGATACGCTATACCAACTTGGAGCTAAGGAAGTTGTACATCCTACCTTTGAGGCAAGCTTGGAGCTAACTACACATTTACTGCTATGTCTGGGCGAAAGCACTCAAGATATTCAGGCAGAAATTATCGCTGTGCGAAGTAGCCGTTATGCTAATTTCCGCCCTGAAATTGCCTGTGTATTGCCTGTGATTGTGCCGTTGTTGCCACCTACCACCAATCTTGTTGAGATTGATGGCAATGCTTCTTGAACTAACAGCTAAAAAACACAAATAAAGAAATGCTATGAACACAGGACTATACGAGACAGATTTTTATGGCTGGACATTGGAGCAGTCCAAGCTTCTGTCCTTAGGACATTTAGATAGCTTGGATTTGTTGAATTTGGTTGAGGAAATAGGGGCTTTGGGTAAGCAAAAGCAGCAAGAATTATCGAATCGATTGGGTGTATTGATTGGACATCTTTTGAAATGGCAGTATCAACCCACAAAGCGATCTCGCAGTTGGCAGGTCACAATTCAGTTGCAAAGAGAAGAAATTCTAGATCTGTTAGCGGATAACCCTAGCTTAAAATCATACTTAGAAAAAGCCCTGCTTAAGGGATATCGCTTAGGATTAGCGCTAATTCTAGCGGAAACCCCAATTAAGAAAAGTATCTTGCCCAATGAATGTCCTTATAGCCTTGAGCAGTTGCTTGACTTGAGTTTTCCTGATGATATTGGTGTGGAATTTTGATGAAGTTCAAATCTCGGTTAATTGCTAAAAATTTGAAATTTTTGCTACTCGGTCTTACCACTTATTTCCTCACGGCTTGCCAAGGTTCAAATATTGGCAGCTCATTGGAAAATGCGATCGCTCCCGCTAGTCCATCTTCTTCTGATGAGATCGCCGAAAAGCCCAATCAACCGCCCCCACTTGCCACAACTCCTATCAGCTCAAGCCCAGTTTCAAAGCCTGAAGCCAAACCAACTAATTCTCCTACTAGTTCCGTTAGTCCTGTTAATAGCGATCGCTTATCTACTCAAATGAAAGCGATCGCTCTACAATCCTTGCCCAAGGAGTCAACCTCAGAGAAGAAATCACTCAAAGAACTTTTCTCTATAAACTTTACGAATTCTCAGCCTCAAATTGGTGAATTTAGCGATCTAGAAACAGCACCTGCTCCTCTCAAAGCTTGGATAAAGGACTTAAACAGATTAGGAACGATCACACCAAAAATAGGGCAAGAATTTAAACCAAATATATTAGTTGCGCGTCGTGAATATGCGCGATGGCTAGTAGAAACCAACAATCGACTTTATAAAAATCAACCTAGCCGCCAAATTCGACTTGCACAACCAACCGATAGCGTCAGCTTCCCTGATATTCCCCAAAGCCATCCTGATTTTGCACTTATTCAAGGTTTGGCTAATGCAGGACTAATCGGCGGCACAGGCGATCCCTTTCGTCCCAATGATCCCCTATTGCGTGAAGAACTTGTACAGTGGAAGATTCCACTTGATCTCAGACAACCTTTGCCAATTGCCACAGTAGAGACTGTTAGTCAATCATGGGGATTTAAAGATAGCGATCGCATTAGCGAAAAGGCTCTAAGTGCGGTCTTTGCTGATGCTCAACTGCGCGATATTTCTAACATTCGTCGCAGCTTTGGATTTACGACATTATTGCAACCCCAAAAGCCCGTCACTCGTGCTGAGGCGGCTGCTTCGCTTTGGTATTTTGGCACTGCGGTAGATGGCACATCGGTTAGCAAGGTTTTAGAAACTGAGCGATAATCAACGTTGCGATCTAAATCAATTGGTCAATAAACAGGAGAAAAAAGCTATGGTTCAAACTCTACAAGCTTCAAGGCTCAGCTTATATGATGTCGAAACTAAATTTCATGCACATCAGCAATTTACAACTAACGATTTCTTTACAGATCTATTGCAAAATGCTCCTCCCCTAAGCGAATTTGAGAAACAGATTTTAGATCGTACTAGGCAGCACTATCTCTATCTAGCTAAACGCCCACTACTGGAAGTAACTGTCAAGATGGTTACTTTGTCGCCATTACTATCCTTAGCAGGTTTTTATGATCCACCTTTTTATACAACTTTAGAAGAGTCTATAGAGTTAGTTTCTCAGGACGGGGCAGAAGTGGTGCGGGGGCAGATAGATATCTTAGTTTTACAACAGGCAATCTGGGTATTGGTGATCGAATCCAAAAGCATTCAATATGACGTGATGGTTGCGTTGCCGCAAGCTTTGACTTATATGATTGCTAGTCCTAACCACACTCAACCAAGATTTGGACTAATCACCAATGGACGAGAGTTTCGCTTTATCAAACTAGATTCTGAAACTGATCCAACTTATACATTATCCAAAGTTTTTTCATTGTCAGAATCGGAAAATCACTTATATGTAGTGCTCCAAATTTTAAAATTTCTCGGTCAGCTAGTTAAGTAGAAATGAAAAACGCCGCAAAGCGCTGTTTTCATTTTGCAATTTTGGATATAGAGACGCTAGAATATTAGTAATTGTTATTGTTGAGAAAAATTAATACATCATGTCGCAGTATCAACGTATCGAGTACTTAATCGGGAAAGATGGAAAAATCGTTGAACGAGCGATTGATATCGCTGGTAGTGAATGCGTGGCAATCACTGCCGAAATTGAGTCGAATTTAGGGAAAGTCGAAACTCGCCAATTATTACCTAATTATTACGAGACATCTGAGCAAAATCTTGACTGTAATGAGATGGAGCAAGTTCAGTTTGATCAATCAACCTAAATTTTTGTAGATATGTTTGCTGTTTGGGTCGTATTAACGAACCCAATATTCTCTTAGACTTATTTCATTTACTGGCTGTTTTAGCATTGCTATCTTTTTTGATAAGTAGCTAACACAATTAAATTCAAACCCCTATAAACCTGCTCCGTCCGCTGCGCGGGCAGTGCAGATTTGGGCTCTGTTTTTTTAATTATGTTGATGTACTTAGCAATAATTTAAGCAATTATTAGGTAAATATGATTTGCTTGCGAGTGGGCTAAGTTTGAGAACTTGTTTCGATAAAAGTTAAGATGCTTGCCCTTATCTGGGTAAAATTGTGATTAAGAAATTAAGAATTGTTAAAGATTTGCTTATGTAGAGATATGCCATGGTAACTCAAACTCCATTATTGATATCAGAATCGAGTGCAACCAGCAGGCTCCGAAATATTTTCGCGTCCGTCGATGCTGTGAGTTGTCCGCATAGGCTAAATTTCCATTTGCATACGGTTTATTCTGACGGCAAAATGCAGCCTGTGGATTTAATCCAACAGGCGATCTCCTTACGTTTATCAGATCTCGCAATTACCGATCATCATGCGATCGCAGGCTATTACATAGCTAAGCAGTATCTTGAGCAATCAATTAGCCAATCTAATGATCCCAACTCTCTGCCAACTCTCTGGTCTGGGATCGAAGTTAATGCCAGTTTGATTTTTACTGAAGTGCATATTCTTGGCTATGGATTTGATCCCCAACATGAAGCGATGCATCCTTATTTGCAAGGCAAAACTACCGCAGGTCTAGACTATCAAGCAATTAGTGTGATTAAGGCGATGCATTTGGCAGGAGGCTTAGCAGTACTTGCCCATCCCGCCCGATATAGGCGATCGCCTGAAGACCTGATCCCCGCCGCCGCCGCTTTAGGAATTGATGGTATTGAGACCTACTATGGCTATGACAATAGTGATCCTTGGAAACCTAGTCCACGCCAAACGGAAGAAATTCGTCATCTTGCGGAGTCCTACGGGTTAATGCATACCTGTGGGACAGATTCCCACGGGTTTAAAATTAGTAAAAGACTCTAAGATTCTCGATCAAACAAACCTTGCATAGCGAGGTTTGTTTTACCAAATCAAATTGCTATTCAGATAAAAAATGACAGAAAAATCAAAAGTAATCGTAGTTGGTGCAGGTTGGGCGGGGCTAGGTGCAACTTATCAACTCACCAAACAAGGCTATGACGTAACCTTATTAGAGTCGGGAGCCCAAGCAGGTGGACTAGTTGCTGGTTGGAAAACACAAGGGGGGAAATCCGTTGAAGCTGGCATTCATGGCTTTTGGTATCCCTACTGCAATATTTTTTCCTTAGTTAAAGAATTAGAGCTTGATCCATTTACGGATTGGACGCGATCAGCGCAATATTCTCCCGCAGGTTTAGAAGTTGAATCCCCAATTTTTCAAGACTTGCCGCGCTTACCTTCACCCATAGGCACATTTGCCTATACGCAGTTTAAGAGATTGCCATTAAGCGATCGCCTTTCAGCATTACCTCTAATGTATGCCGTCGTCGATTTTGATAATTCCGACGATGCATGGAAGCGTTACGACGGTATCACCGCACGCGAACTATTTCGCCAATATGGAGTATCAGAAAGGCTTTACCGCGAATCCTTTGAGCCAATGCTGTTAGTTGGTTTATTTGCTCCCGGGGAACAATGTTCGGCAGCAGCAGCCTTAGGAATGCTGTATTACTTCATATTGGCGCATCAAGCAGATTTTGACGTGGTTTGGTGTCGTGGTACTGTCGGCGAAAAAATCTTTAAACCTTGGTGCGATCGCATTAAAGATCTTGGCGGCAAAATCCTCACCGAGCGACGTGTTAGTGATGTGCAAGTTAATGATTCTGGCAAAGTTACGGGAGTAATTTGTGGCGATGAAAGCTTTGAAGCCGATGCTGTAATTTTTTCAGTAGGCATTTCGGGAATGCAGAAAATTGTCTCTAGTAGCCCTGCTTTGCAAAAACGTAGAGAATTTCGTAACTTGATGAACTTAGGTGCGATCGATGTATTGGCGGTAAGGCTATGGTTCGATCGCAAAATCAAGATTCCCCGTCCATCTAATGCCTGCTTTGGCTTTGATGTGACTACAGGCTGGACATTTTTTGATCTCAATGCGCTCCATGATGAATATGCTGATGAGACAGGCTCCGTGATCGAAGTCGATTTTTATCATGCAAATCAATTCTTGCCCCTCGATAATCAAGAAATTGTGGCGATCGTCCAGAAATATCTTATTTCCTGTTTACCAGAATTTGAAACAGCTAAAGTTGTTGATAGCAGTGTAATTCGCTTGCCTCGTGCAGTGACCCATTTTGCCCCTGGCAGTTATCAGCATTTGCTTAGAGCCATTACCAGTTTCCCTAATTTATATATGAGTGGTGACTGGGTAATTACCAATCACGGCTCATGGTCACAGGAAAAAGCCTATGTCACAGGTTTAGAAGCAGCAAATCTAGTCATTCAACAATTTAGTCATGGCAACATGACTCAGATTTTGCCGATTGAATCCGATGAACCTCATATCCAGATTGCGCGATCGCTCAATCAAACCCTAAGAAATATAGCAAAATCCTTGATTCCTAATTTCTCACTGCCATAATTAAGTTTGAATTTTGCTGTGCCTAAGGTGCAACAAAATTCAAACCTGTCTACATAATTAGCTTGTAATCAATGTAAAATTGGATACGGTTAGACCAACCTAATAAAACTTTTTTATGCTCTTAACAGAACAAGCTCCCTCGACTCCTAAAAATACTCTCGGTTGTGTCTTAGTGGTGGAGGACGAAGCGATTATTCAAGAGGCGATCGCATTATCTTTGCGTGAAGAAGGTTACAGTGTTTTACTGGCTGAAGATGGTTACAGTGCTTTGCAAGTTGCGAAGACTGCGGCAAGACTCGATCTAGTGATTTTGGATGTGATGTTGCCATCAATAAATGGATTAGACTTCTGCCGCATTTTGCGCCACGAAGGCAATAATGTTCCTGTATTGATGATTAGTGCTAGGGGTAATGAATCTGATCGGATTGTCGGCTTAGAGGTTGGAGCTGATGATTATCTCAGTAAGCCTTTTGGGATGAGAGAACTCGTAGCCCGTTGCCGTGCTTTGTTACGCCGTAGCCGCCGTGACTTTGTAGCAACTAATGCCACGGTTTATAAGTTTGGCGATATCACCATGTATCCCGATGAGTGTCGGGTTACTATCAACGAAACGGAAATCAATCTTTCTCCAAAGGAATTTCGGTTGCTCGATCTATTTATGAGTCATCCGCGTCGGGTGTGGTCACGAGAGCAGCTACTAGAAAAAGTCTGGGGAGTGGACTTTGTGGGTGATAGCAAAACTGTTGATGTACATATCCGTTGGTTACGCGAAAAAATCGAAGTTGATCCTAGTGATCCTAAGCATATTGTGACTGTCAGAGGCTTCGGCTATCGTTTAGGGTAAAAATAAGGAAGGGAGTCTTCGACTCCCTTCCTTATTTTTTATAGCTGCTGCCTGCCTGTCTTCTTACAGCGTTTTGCGCTCAAACCAAGAAACTTTTTGAAAGCGTTGCTTTGCAACGCTTTCAAAAAGTTTCTTGGTTTGTTTGATTGGTAATTGCTATATATCCTAAAAAGAGAAAGGCGGCGCATTGCGCCGCCTTTCTCTTTTTGCTGTTTGATTTTCTAACTAATTAAATACAAAATATTTATAATTTTTCTACTTTTTTGTGGCTTTCCTGACTTTTTAAGCTCTTATTCTACTAAGTAAGTTAAGCGATTTGTACGATTAGTTTATCAATAGTTGTTTGATAAATTAAACCTTAACAATGAAGCCTAATCATCAAATTTTCTGAAACATATAACATATTATGGCTGCGGGGAATGCCAAAAACATCATTAATATGGCAATTGATTTTTTAAGCGATAATCATATTAATTAATCCAGAAAATCAAATTAAAAACTTTGTTTTTTACTAAGTGCTAAGCCCCTAATTAGTATGAATTCTAAGCAAGTAGAAAGTTATGCATATATTTATCAATGTCTTAGAAGAGATAATTGTTAAAGAAGTTAGAATTCAAATCGAAGAACTACGTCCAGAGATACAACCAAAAGTTAAAGTTGCCGAAGCTGTAGCCTATTCACTTAATCGACTACCACCATTATTTGCCACGTCAATGATTGGCTGGAAATATCAATATGACTATTCTTTAAATGAACTATATCCACAAATATCTCAAACAATCAATCATGGTATTAAAGCTATTTTATTTGGCGACCCGTTGCATGACACTACGCCTTTACCTAAGCACTTATTTCTAAATAATGCAGGGGTATTACACCAACTCAACCAACTACTCAAGCGCAAATATTTACGATGGCGAGATGTCCCCATCATTGTTAGGGAACTGTCTGATCAATGTTCGCACTTTAGCCAATTCAATAATTCACAGGATCAAACAGTAATTCAAGGTATTGAAGAAACTCGATTACAAGATGTTAATCATTTAAATCATCAGCACCGAGCAGTTCTTTCCAGTTCAAAACGGTTTATGCAAAAGCAGCTAGTTCAAAAGCAGCAGGAAGCCTTTCGACTAGAACTGGAAAAAGCTTGGGATTCTCATCTAAAAACCTCTGAAGGTTCATGGTCTAGTGATAAACGGGCTAAGGATGCCTTAGAAATGGAATATAGAGCTTTAGAATCCTATACGTTGGGGGCTGAATTAGGAATAGTAAATGTACTAGAACATCTTGTGTTTCAAATAATCGAGAAAGCGACACCCGAAATAAGTCAACAATTTAATAAAGGTGAGGTGGCTGCCTACGCACTCAATCGGTTGCCAGCAATGTATGCTACGAGTGTGCGTGGGTTCCGCCACTTAAGACAAAAAGCTGTTTCTGAGCTTTCTCGCGAACTAATTGGCAATGTGCGGACTGGCATCATGAAAGTCCTAAAGATTCCTCATACAGAGTTGCAACCGATCGCAGCCTATCGCTTTACTCAGGAATATGAACATGCAATTTTAGATTTACGCACTTATTTAAGACGCAATGACATTACTCTGCATAATGTTGTGGCGATTGTGCAAGATTTATTGTTATGTCAATCTGCATCAAGGCAATGATGTTGGCTCATCTTGATGAACTAGTAGTTCTGGCACAGGATCGTACCCACCAATATTCCAAGGATGGCAACTACAAACTCGTTTAACAGCTAGCTTCCCTCCTTTGAATAACCCAAAACGCTCGATCGCTGTCAAAGCATATTGCGAGCAAGTAGGTTGAAACCGACACCTCGGTGGAAATAATGGTGAAATAAATAATCGATAAAACTGAATCAATAAAATAACAAGTTGTTTCATGAATGTTTTCGTGACTGCGCTAGGCTATTGATAAAGCTGTCGCCACCCAACCCCAAAGAAGCGTGAGTCGGCTCTACGCGCCGCCTCAAGCTAGCGCAACAGTTATGTAACTCCATTTTAACGTTTCTATCCTAAATATCCTGATGTCATCCCCTAAAACTGTCACGATCGCTGTTATTCAAGCATCTCTCAATGCTGATGTAGTTACTAATGTTGCTAAGATCTCTGACTTAGTTAGCAAAGCAGCTCATCAGGGTGCACAGGTGATTTTGCCACCAGAATTATTTGAAAGCCCATATTTTTGTCGAGAAGAGCGCGATCGCTTTTTTGACTGGGCGCAACCTGTAGAAAATCATCCGACGATTGCTCATTTTCAAAAGCTGGCTCAAGAACTAAATGTGGTAATTCCTGTTTCATTTTTTGAGAAATCAGGGCAGGTCTATTACAACAGTCTTGCCATGGTTGATGCTGACGGCTCATTGCTAGGAGTCTATCGCAAAAGTCATATTCCCGATGGACCTGGCTATGAAGAAAAATTCTATTTCCGTGGTGGCGATACAGGCTTCAAAGTTTGGGACACTGCTTTTGGCAAAATTGGCGTAGGCATATGTTGGGATCAGTGGTTTCCTGAATGTGCCAGAGCAATGGTATTGATGGGTGCAGAGATTTTGCTATACCCAACTGCGATCGGCTCTGAGCCAGAGGAGCCAAATCTAAATACTAAAGATCCTTGGCAACGCGCCATGATTGGTCATGCCGTTAGTAATGTGATCCCTGTGGCGGCAGCAAATCGGATCGGCTTAGAGGGAAATCAAACTTTTTATGGTCATTCCTTTATTGCCAACCATCGCGGCGATAAGGTTGCAGAGTTACATGACACCGAGGAAGGTGTAATTTTAGCCAGTTTCGATCGCGATCAAGTTCGACTTAATCGGGCATCATTTGGATTTTTTCGCGATCGCCGCCCTGATTTGTATCAAGTTTTATTGTCTCCATAACAAATGCGCGGCTGCCCGAAGGGCAGCCGCGCATTTGTTATACCCAAGACCATCTTCGTTTCGGAGCACTGGTCTTGCCAATTTCTAGTCTTTGCGATCGCGTCGGCATTGGCTCAATCACAGTTGTGATATCTGAGAGGGAATTTACCCTTAACTCATTGGTAAAAGTATTGCACTGATACACTGTTGCCGAATCGATATCCAAGGCAGACAACCAACCACTCTTAGGATGGTATCCACCAGTATCAATATCAAGCCAGCCCTTACCTAATACCAAATTCCCTGGCTTTACTCCCGGAAACACAAAGGTGATTGTATGTCCAGTAATAATAATTTTGTCTTCAAAGAAAGGCTCGGTAGCACTATGAAATTCTTCACGAATCCAACAAAATTCAGCTGCACCCTGTAATTCAAGCGGTAAATTAGGATTTAAACCTGCATGGACTAGCCATACATCGCCTAAATCCATATAAAGCGGTAATTGCTTCATCCACTCTAGATGTGCTTCTGGTAAACGTCCTTCTCCATAGCTTGTCAGAGTGTTAGCACCGCCATTTAGTAACCAACCTTTCCAGATTAATGATGCTTCATTACTGCTAAAAGCATCAAGACACATTTGCTCATGATTTCCCTTGAGGCAAGTGTGACCATTGTCTATTACCCAGTTCACAACGTCAGCACTGCGGTCGCCGCGATCGATCAAGTCGCCCAAAAAGAACAATTTGTCACTAGAACTACACTTAATGAAGTCAATTAACTTCATTAAGCCATCAAACTGACCATGAATATCTCCGAACACTAATCGAGCCAACTTATCTCACCCCACATCACAAATGGTGAAAGCAAAAACATAAAGTATTGAAAGCTAACGATAGGCATGAATGAAGTGTATGAGTTTAGATTATTTTTTAGGACTTATACAACTAGGACTTATACAACTTTGAAGAAATTTTTCTTTTATCTACAATTTATATTTTATGACAGATTTTCCTTGCTTTCATTTCATTTTGTCTGCTACGGGGATGACCAAACTTCCAAACTATCATAATCTTGGACTAAAGTCTAAATGTTAAGAATAATCTAGCAATTCTGATTATGAGCCCAATTTTGGAGTTTCCAAGACCTGTGACGCTGGAAACACCAAAAGCACAAACCATAGACAGTATGACCGATATGCCTTCCCCCATTCACTTTCTAAGGTTTAATTAAAAAACGTCATAGTTTTTGTAATTTTTATGATCAATGGATTTATTAGTATCGATAAGCCGCCATTTATTACTGCTCATGACTGCGTGAGTAAATTACGAAAATTACTAAAGCAAAAGAAAATTGGTCATGGCGGCACTTTAGATCCAATGGCTACTGGGGTTTTACCGATCGCCGTTGGCAATGCCACGAGACTTTTAAGATTTTTACCAGAGGGCAAAGCCTATGATGCCAAAATTCGTTTTGGGCTGGTTACCAATACCGATGACATTACAGGCGAAGTAATTAGCGATCGCCCCTGTCCAAATTTAAAGCTTACCGAAATTCAAAAATTCCTACCTTTATTTCAAGGCAAAATTACCCAACGTCCCCCAGCTTTTAGTGCGATTCAAGTTAATGGTAAACGTCTTTATGATTTGGCTCGTCGAGGGGAGATCACATTAGATGATGTACCAATGCGTGAGGTTGATATTACCGATATTCGGGTTTTAAATTGGGCTGAGGGGGATTATCCAGAACTAGATGTAGCGATCGCCTGTGGGTCAGGTACATATATTCGCTCAATTGCGCGTGACTTAGGGGAAAAGCTGGGATGTGGCGCGACATTGTCAGGACTAAGGCGCACCTATAGCAATGGTTTTGATTTAAATTCTAGTTTGTCTTTTGAGCAAATTGCGGAGCTGTTGCGATCTGGTAATTTTGAAGTTCTTGCTCCCGATCATGGGTTACATTTTTTACCAATGCTGTCTCTTGATGAAGATGCGACAAAGCGTTGGTGCATGGGACAGGTGATTGCAATCAAGGATGTTCTTTCTGAAGGTGGGAATATCCTTGCGCAGTTCGCAAGAATGTGCGATCGCAATCAAAATTTTTTAGGCGTAAGTGAAGTTATTGAAGCTGGGTTACAACCAATTGTTGTTTTAAATCCCATAAATTAAAAAAGGAGGGCGCAGAGTGCCCTCCTTTTTTTCTATAAAATTGTGGTGCTCCGCGCCGCAATTTTATAGTTTAAATTTTGCTAGTCAACTTAGTAAGCAACTGATTAGAGCGCTGCAAGAAGCCCTTCATGCTATCAGCATCAAAGCTCTTCTGTGCCATCAGTGCCAAGTCATAGACATGTGTACAAATCAAGTTAGCTAGATCAGCTGATTCTGATTTTCCATCTACAAGGATTTGACTACTATCGAGATTGATCAACTTTTCCATGAGCGGATGCGCCGTATTGACCAACAACACATGATCCTCTGGGAAGCTCACTGTTCCTTGCTGCATCAACGCCATCATCTCCTGCATCCGTCGTGCTGACTCAGGTAGCAGAATGATTGCGGGCGGCGCAGAAGCAACATCTTCAGCTTTTATCGCCTCAGTGCGAATTACCAATTTGGGCTTATTCAGTGCTGCACGGAAAATATCTTGGAGATGATCGCTCTTGGTTTTATTGGTTTTGGGATCGACAATCTCAGTATTCGATCCCTTGTCAACTAGACGCTCATCAATTTCAGCATCTACACGGGCAAATTTAATATCTTTAAATTCTCGCTCAAGGAAATTAATGAAGTGACTATCAATAAACGCATCAAAGGTCAGAACTTCTAAGCCTTGGTTTTTATGCAATTCTACATATGTACCCTGAGCGATCGGATCAGAAGTGTAAAACACTTGATTTTCGTGTTCAGCCTTGTTGCGCTCTAGATAAGCTTGCAAGGTTGTATAGTTACCGCTTTCGCTCTTGACTTCATCAGATTCACTAGTGGTGGCATACACCAAGATCTCCTTGACTTGCTGATAAAACTTGTCGCTATTCATTGAGCCAAACTTCATGAAAATGCTGATATCTTGCCAGCATTTCAGAAATTCTTCGCGGGAGTCGCTGTAAAGAGCAGTTAGGCGATCGCCTACTTTCTTAGCAATAAAATCTTGAATCTTACGAACCTTGGGATCGCCTTGCAGGAAACTCCGTGATACGTTCAAAGGAATATCGGTACTGTCGATAGCACCACGCAAAGGCATTAAGAATTTAGGTATCACATCATCGCAATTGTCGCTGACAAAAACGTGATTGCAGAAAAGTTTGATCTGACCTCGATTTGGGTCAATATCCGCCTTCATCTTCGGAAAATAAAGAATTCCCTTAATCACAAACGGATAATCTGTGTTCAAATGAATCCAAAACAGAGGATCATCTTGGTAAGGATAGAGATAACGATAAAACTCTAAATATTCATCTTTAGTAACCGATTTAGGCGATTTATCCCATAAAGCCGTTTGTTTATTAATGACTTCATCGTTAAGCTTGATCGGCACGGGCATGAAATCACAATAGTTGCGAATCATCCGCTTGATCGAAGCTTCTTCTAAATATTCTTCAGCATCCTCTTGCATAGTCAAGGTGATCGTTGTACCAACATTGGTGCGATCGCTATCATCAAGGGTAAAAGTTGTTGAGCCATCACAAGACCAATGAACTGCCTCTGCACCTTCTTTGTAGGAAAAGGTATCAATCTCAACATTGCTCGCCACCATAAATGACGAATAAAAGCCTAAACCAAAGTTACCAATGATTTGTTGATCGCCAGTGCCACTACTCGCATATTTAGTAGCAAATTCTTGGGCACTAGAAAATGCAACTTGGTTTATATATTTTTTTACTTCATCCGCTGTCATGCCGATGCCAGTATCGGTGATCGCTAGAGTTTTTTTCTCTTTATCAATCGTCACCACAATTTCAGGATCGGCAGAGTGATTTGTTTCACCAGCGTAGGAAACCATCTTAAGTTTGCTAATGGCATCTACGGCATTAGAAATCAATTCCCGCAAGAAGATATCTCGCTCTGAATATAAAGCCTTCTTGATAATGGGAAAGATATTCTCGGTATGAATGCTGATCGTTCCCTGCTCTTGCATATCGCGCAAAGCTCCTAATTATTACTAAATGTGTTGCTAAATGTTGCTGAATTGTTAATCAAGCCTGATTATACCGAACCAATAGCAACATCAAATCTCATTGGGTTGTCGCGTTCTCCGTACCTTTGCTGTAAAAAATCGACGCGAAGGGGTTACTTTTTACATGGGTTTATGAAGGTTTGCAAAGCAAATCTATACATTTTTGTAACTCTAGTTGAAAAACCTGATTTGCTCATCTATTGTGATACCAGCACTTTTGAATCAACCATTACAGATATGGCGATCGCAGCAGTTATCTACATCTCAGTGTCTGTACTTTTAGTAATAAGTGCAGGTATATTTTTTGTTAAAGCTATCCATTCTTTAATGGACAAAAAACAACCATCAAATTACAAGCTTACAAAACAAGTAATGTTTTTACGCCCTAAATCTAATGATCCCTTAGCAATTTCCTCCCGACGCGAAGAAATCATTGCTATGCTGGAACGGCAATTTGCTAGTAGCCCATCATCTGACTCCTAGCACTATGAACTAGTAGGAGTAAAGATGACGGTTGAATTCCCTATCTCCACTGGAGAGGCAGACTATGTGGCTCGCCGCAAACAACTGCGAAAACAACGCCGCCTTCGCATCTTTCAACGTATTTGGCAGTTAACATTCATTACAGGACTTACGGGAGCTATGCTTTGGGTAGCTATGCTCCCAGAGTGGCAGTTGCGTGGTGCTAATCAAATCGAGATTGAGGGTAACAATCTCCTTTCCAAAGAAACCATCAAAAAATCTCTAGCGATTCAATATCCTCAGTCGATTTTTCAAATTCAACCGCAAGTAATCGCTACCCAATTGGAAGCAAATGCCCCAGTTTCCAAGGTTTTAGTTTCGCGTACTATTTTTCCGTCAAAGTTGACCATTCAAGTCCAAGAACGTTTGCCGATCGCTAAGTCTACACGCAACGGGCAGCAAGGATTTCTCGATGCTGAAGGCATATGGGTATCTGCTAAATCTTATCCGTCAAATATTAATAAACCAAATCTCGTGGTTCTAGAGCCAAGTAATCGAGCGATCAGTCAATGGTCAACCCTTTATCGCCAAGTTAGCCAGAGTCAGGTCAAAATTTCGCAGGTAGATGCTAGAGATGAGTCAAATCTTATTTTGAATACTGAGCTCGGTCTGGTATATTTTGGCACATACAATCCATCGCTATTTACGACACAGTTAGAGACACTTGATCGCCTGAGAACATTGCCCGAAAGACTGAAATCAAAAAGTTTTAGCTACATAGATATCAGTCAACCCAGTAATCCAATTTTGGAAATGAATGTGTCTCCAAAAGATAAATCTTCAGAAACAAAATCCTAAACTGTCGTTTTAAGGCTATTATTATTTTTTTCTGGTAGGTTTAAACTGTTACTCAAACTTTTTTGACTCGAATGAGGTTGAAGCTCTTAGCAAAATCTAGAGAGTATCAGCAAAACGATTCTATTTATGACATCCCTTGATAAATGACATCTCAAAATGACTGGTCAGATTTGGACTCAAATAGTTCGGCAAACGGAGAAGTAGACGTGCAAATGGATGAACTTTCTGAGTTTTCAAATAACTCTAGACTACACCTAAGTCACTCTCACAATCGTATGAAGCAGCAGTTAGGCGTTGATGCAAAAGCGGATAATATCATGTTGGGCAGTGTTGCAAAAATTAAGGTAATTGGTGTCGGTGGCGGCGGCGGCAACGCTGTAAATCGCATGATTGCAAGCGATGTAGTCGGTGTAGAGTTCTGGTCGTTTAATACCGACGCTCAAGCATTGCTACAGTCATCCGCATCTAAGCGCTTTCAGATGGGGCAAAAACTTACCAGAGGGCTAGGTGCTGGTGGTAATCCTGCGATTGGGCAGAAGGCTGCCGAAGAGTCTCGTGATGACATCGCTGCGGCTGTTGAAGGAGCAGATTTAGTATTTATCACCGCAGGTATGGGGGGCGGCACTGGCACAGGAGCCGCACCAATTATCGCTGAGGTAGCCAAAGAGGCTGGCGCTTTGACGGTCGGTATAGTCACCCGCCCCTTTACCTTTGAAGGTAGAAGGCGTGGGCAGCAGGCGGAAGAAGGAATTGCAGGTCTACAGAGTCGTGTTGATACCCTGATAGTGATCCCCAACGATAAGTTACTCTCGGTGATTTCTGAGCAAACCCCAGTCCAAGAGGCGTTTAGGGTTGCGGATGACATCCTGCGTCAGGGTGTACAGGGGATATCGGACATCATCATGATCCCTGGTCTAGTCAACGTTGACTTTGCTGATATTCGCGCAATTATGGCGGATGCAGGATCAGCAATGATGGGCATTGGCATCGGTTCAGGTAAGTCTAGAGCCAGAGAAGCAGCTATGACTGCTATTTCTTCACCTTTACTAGAAACTTCAGTCGAAGGGGCAAGTGGAGTCGTCTTTAACATCACAGGTGGCGAAGACATGACATTGCATGAGGTCAATGCAGCTGCCGAAACGATTTATGAAGTTGTTGATCAAAACGCAAATATTATTTTTGGGGCAGTGATCGATCCCAAGATGGATGGCGAGATTCGGATTACGGTAATTGCGACGGGCTTTGCTCCCAAATCACATCCAGCGATACCACCACAAATTTCTAAAAAAGTTCAACCTCTACCTCCTAGCGTGCAAACAAGATCTTCAACTTCTTCAATGCCGAGTACATCCCAATCCGAAATTAAGCTTAGTAAACCAGGACTAGATATTCCCGATTTTTTGCAACGTCGCCGCCCACCTAAATAAAAGCCATAAATTTAGAGGCTTTGCTTCTAATTTGCGGCTTTTATCTCATGCTGCCCGAAAAAAATATCTAATTAAATCATAAACAGATAGTGCGAATAGCGGATTAAGCCTGACAATAGAATGATGGCTATGTTACCTCCTGATAAATTGCAGTGACACACTTAACGACGACTACTAGGCATGGACTTCATCGACTACCTTCTTTAAATAGTGGCGAAGACCGACTTAGGCTGTTTGCTGGCTCAGCAAACTTGCCACTTGCCCAAGAGATTTCCCGTTATTTAGGTATCGAACTAGGGCCTATGGTGCGAAAAAACTTCGCTGACGGGGAAGTCTATGTGCAAGTACAGGAATCGATTCGGGGTTGTGATGTTTATCTGATTCAACCTACTTGTCGCCCTGTTAACGACCATTTAACTGAATTATTGATTATGATTGATGCCTGCCGTCGCGCATCAGCAAGACAGATCACCGCAGTGATGCCTTACTATGGCTATGCACGGGCCGATCGCAAGACAGCAGGACGAGAGTCTATCACTGCGAAATTAGTTGCTAACTTAATCGTGCAGTCTGGAGCCGATCGCGTGATTGCGATGGACTTACACTCATCTCAGATTCAAGGATATTTTGATATTCCTTGTGATCATGTCTATGGCTCTCCAGTTTTATTTGACTATCTCAATGAAAAGAAGCTACCTGACTTGGTGGTGGTTTCACCAGATGTAGGGGGAGTTGCTCGCGCTCGTTCTTTTGCCAAAAAACTTGATGACGCTCCTTTAGCAATCATTGATAAACGTCGCCAAAGCCACAACGTGGCTGAAGTGATGAATGTGATTGGAGATGTGTCGGGTAAAACTGCTGTTCTTGTCGATGACATGATTGATACGGCTGGAACTATCTATGAAGCGGCTAAGCTATTGAGAAAAGCGGGGGCGCGACAGGTTTACGCTTGTGCAACCCATGCTATTTTTTCGCCTCCAGCAATTGATCGCTTATCTAGTGGCGTATTTGAAGAAGTAATTGTGACTAACTCAACACCTGTAAGACAGGAAAACTATTTTCCTCAATTACGGGTGCTATCTGTTGCTGACCTTCTTGGCGAGACAATCTGGCGAGTTCACGAAGATACTTCGGTAAGTAGCATGTTTAGATAGCGATCGCTTTTCATCTCTAAAAAGGTCAGTTTTTATTTCGTAATTATTTTCACAATCATACTTAATTCAAGAAAATGTACAGTATGATACAAATTGTAATTATGTAGTAAGTTTAAGTGAGAATACTTATATCTATTTCCAGATAAACTTTCTAAATTACGACCTATTTGGGCGAATTAAAAGGTTTTTCACGGCTTTCTAAAGTCATTACTTTGAAGGCTATGTGCAGTGAAACTACTTGTATTTTTACTCTGTATATAAGATGAAAAATAACATGTGTTACTAAACTTGATTGTGTGGTGGCATACTTTCCTAGCAATTGTCATCAGAACTAATTTTAGGATTTTCAGCGCCGCTGATGCCGAAAATCCTAAAACTGCACTCATTAAAGTTGCTAATACTTTCTTGAAGATTAGCTTTCACAATTGATTGCAACTTTTGATGCTTTATCTGTTTTCTAGTCTGAATAAGCTCTAATACCAATTCATGAAAGTAATGCAATCATTCCATGAATTAAAAGTAAAAAACCATCAAGGTTTTTGGATTCTAAAAATGACAACGTCATTTTTAGAATTGGTATAAATGATGCTTTATATATTGTTTTATTTTTGGTTAAAGAGGATATATAAGATTGGCTGACCGTGCTCTTGTTGAAGTCTTTCGCGAAATGAATGGGGGAATGTTCCCACCCATGACGGAAACGTTTGAACGCGGTAAGACGATTTTTTTTCCTGGTGATCCTGCTGAGCGTTTTTACTTTTTAGTTAAAGGCGCAGTAAAACTTTCTAGAGTTTACGAAGCAGGTGAAGAAATTACTGTTGCTCTGTTACGTGAAAATAGTGTGTTTGGTGTTTTGTCTTTGATTACAGGCAATCGCTCTGACCGCTTTTATCACGCAGTTGCATTTACGCCTGTTGAGCTGCTTTCTGTGCCGATTGATCAGGTCGAAAAGGCGTTGAAGGAAGATCCTGAGTTGCCGATGGTGTTATTGCGTGGATTGTCATCGCGGATTTTGCAAACGGAGATGATGATTGAGACGCTTGCTCATCGGGACATGGGATCAAGGTTAGTCAGCTTCTTGTTGATTCTTTGTCGTGATTTTGGTTCGCCTTCAACTGATGGTGTAACAATTGATTTGAAGCTATCACATCAGGCGATCGCGGAAGCGATCGGCTCTACGCGAGTAACGGTAACTCGATTGCTTGGCGATTTGCGAAAGCAAAAGATGATCGCGATTTCAAAGAAAAAGATTACAGTACATAACCCAATTGAGTTAGGTCAGCAATTTGCTTAAAGAAATTAGATGCGTTGCTAAGCAACACATCTAATTTCTTTAAACAACTCAGCATAATTAAAAAAACAAGGTCAAAATATGTACCGCCTGCGTAGCAGGCGGTACATATTTTGGGGTTTTAAATTTAATTTTGCTTAGCTATTTATACCAATTCACAGAAGTGTTACCACACTTTTGTGAATTAAAAATCAAACCCTGTAAGGGTTTTAAAAGCATAAAATGGCGTAGCCATTTTATGCTTTGGTATTAGTAGATGCGTTAAGCTGTTTATAGAAAACCATATAAAGAAAAATATCTAAAAATGTACGAAACTTTAAAAATAGTCTGGTCTATTGTCGCTATTTGCTTAGTGGTCTTAATCCTATTACATAGTCCTAAAAGTGATGGTTTGGGTGGATTTAGTGGTCAAGCTCAATTGTTCTCAAGTACGAAAAGTGCTGAAACAGCACTGAATCGAGTCACTTGGTTCTTAACCGCAGCTTTCTTGGGATTAACAGTAATGCTTAGTGGTGGTTGGCTTACTAAAGCAACGGTAACGACTCCGATTCCAGCACAGGTTGCTCCTGCAACTCAGTCTGCACCAAATGCGCAACCAATCCCCTTAAATTTACCTGCACCAACTCCAGCAGCAACTCCAGAAAGACCTCAGCAATAACATGACTGGAATTCTGTCTAAATCTAGCGATCGCGCAAGTAATCATATATTGCTGCCATCGATCAGATGGGAGACATATCGTGCGATCGCTCAAGATTTAGAAGCTCAGCCCAGTAAGCGCCTCACCTATGACAAGGGATTTCTAGAGATTCGGATGCCGTCTGACCTGCACGAAAACTATAAAAAGATTTTGGGTCGCATTGTTGAGGCTCTGACTGAGACACTAGGGATGGAAATTCTCAGTTTAGGCTCGATGACTTGCGATCGCGAAGACTTGGCAAAAGGGCTCGAACCCGATCAATGCTATTACATCCAAAATGAGGCGCTTGTTTGGGGTAAAGATAAGATTGATTTACAAATCTATCCGCCACCAGATTTAGCGATCGAAATTGATATTACGAGTAGTTCGCTGAATCGATTTGCCATCTATGCCCAATTGGGCGTACCTGAAGTTTGGCGATATGACGGACATGTAATTTCGATTCATCACCTTGTTGGCGTTCGCTATATTTTAAGCGATCGCAGCATTGCTTTTCCTTTACTAAGAACAAATAATCTCCAGAATTTTTTGGAACTCAAAAGTACTCTCAAAGAAAATGCTTTGATTCGGCAGGTACGCGAATGGGCGATATCAAAGCACGTTTAAAAATACACCAAGTGATGAGTTAAGTAGCGCACGATCAACTTGAAAGAATAGCTCTTCGGTATCGTCTGAGTTAACTATTACTACGTCAGCTAACTCAATTTTTTCGGATTGAGACATTTGACTAGAGATTCTTTGTAATGCTTCGGATTCTGAAAGATGATTGCGGTTAATTAGTCTTTGTAACTGTTGTAGGGGATCGCAAACGATCGCCCAAATTTCGGTCACTAATTCTTGCATTTTTGCCTCAAACAGCAAAGGAATCACCATTACCACTGTTGATGGCTCTAAATGTTTTGCTTCCGCAATTAAACATTCTTGGACATAGGGATGGATTAGTCCTTCTAGCCATTGACGCTCAAGTTCACTCTCAAATACGATCGCGCCCAACTTGCGGCGATCAAGACAACCTTGATCATCAAATATTAATTTGCCATAGCGATCGCGGAGTTTTGCAAGGCGATCGCCTGTTAAGGCTTGTCTAGCATATAAGTCAGCGTCAAGAATTGGCAGTCCATAGGTCTGATGTAAATAATCAGAGACAGTGGTTTTACCTGTGGCGATGCCTCCTGTGATGCCGATAATGCGCTGATTCATATGATTTAATTCTAATTTGGGATGTTCTGCTTGGCAGAACATCCCAAATTATCCTATTTATTGAACTAATGGATTTCACCAATATTCTTGGATTTACGGCTGCTTCTCTGACAACTATTGCCTTTTTGCCCCAAGTAATAAAGGTTTGGCGATCGCACTCAACTAAGGATATCTCTTTGCCTATGTTGGTTACTTTTATTGGAGGGATAACACTCTGGCTAATTTATGGCTTATTGGTCAATGCTGCACCGATTTACCTTGCTAATGGCATTACCTTGATTTTGAACCTACTGATTTTACGTTTTAAACTTAAATATGCATAAACTAGTGAGAGTGGTGCAAAGCACCACCCTCACTAAAGTTAATAGTTTTAATATGACCTCTCTTAGCTCCTTCTTCTCGACTTATTTCACCCATTTTCTAATGCTGGGTCTGATTTTGACCTTTGCGATCGCCCATAGTGGGCTTGCCGAATTACGGATGTGGGCAGAGAAGCGGATTGGCGCAAGGCTATATCGGGTGATTTTTGCACTAGTTAGCATTCCCCTTGCCGTAGTATTACTGATTTATTTCTTCAACCATCGCTATGACGGAGTGCAGTTGTGGAATGTGCAAGGAGTTACAGGCGTAAGTGAGTTTGTCTTAATTCTTTCAGTAATTTCCTTCCTCTTTCTCTATCCAGCTACGTTTAACTTAACTGAAGTAGCCGCAATCAAAAAGCCAGAGGTACATTTATTTGAAACGGGGATCATTCGTATTTGTCGTCATCCACAAATGATTGGTCAATGTCTATGGGGTATAGCCCATGCCTTGTGGTTAGGAACATCTTTTACATTGGTAACGGCGATCGCGTTGGTTGTTTACCATTTATTCGCTGTGTGGCATGGTGATCAGCGTTTGTTTAAGCGTTATGGCGATGCTTTCTTGGCTGTGAAGGAGCGAACTTCGATAATGCCATTTGTAGCGATCGCTCAAGGTCGTCAGCAATTAGTTTTAAAAGAATTTGTGCGCCCTGCTTATATTGGTGTTGCAATTACGATTGTTTTATTTAGATGGCTACACCCGATCGCAATTACTGCGTCTGCAAATGTAAATTGGTAAAATTCAAATTAAAAAAAGAGGGTGTTTTACACCCTCTTTTTTGATTAATAAACGGGAAGCGTAAATCGGAAACAACTGCCTTTTTTGCCGATCGCATCATCCACCCAGATATGACCATAATGCGCGGTAATAATGCGGCGACAAAGTGATAAGCCAATACCATAGCCATCGGCATCGCCATCACGTTCTAGCCGATAACGCTCCTCGAAAACGCGATCGCGCATTTCCGCAGGAATTCCAGGACCGTTGTCAGTAATGCTAACTTCAATCTTCTGAGAAGTTCGATGCATAACAGTTAGCTCGATTTTGCCGCCTTCGGGGGTGTATTTTGTAGCGTTACCTAAGAGGTTGATTAAGACTTGACGAATTTTTTCTTGATCGATATAAACAGGCGGCAAATCGGTAGGAATATCCTTGACTAATTTTTGGTGCTTCCCCTCAAGACATTTACTGAAATAAAAATCACTCACTACGCTATGACATAGCTGATCAAATTGGATTTTTTGGCGTTGCGTACGAAATTGGGCATTAGCACCTCGTCCTGCTTCAAGAATGTCGGTTATCATGCTGTCAGCATCACGCGCTTTGTTCCGAGCATGTTTGAGTAAGCGAGACACCGTTTGTGGATCGATCTTGTCTCCGCTTTTTTCGATCGTATCGATCGCTAATAAAATTGCGGTTAAGGGATTTCGCAGATCATGGGCTAGCATCCCTAAGACTCGATCCTTAAAACGAATTTGCTCCTCAATTTCAGATTTTTCTTGTGACAGTCTAAACACGTCATCAGCAAGACGTGCAACTTCATTCATATAGTCAATATTCTGAGCAAGTTCGGGCGGGTGATTATTTGTTTTGTCTAATACCTGCTGTTTCCAAGTATCCAAGCTATTTTCTAGCTGTTTAAGTATGTTTTTCCCCGCGATCGTTTGTCTCGGTAAAGGAGACAATTTGAGCAAAGCTGGCGACATGACCACTTTAAATAGTTCGGCAAGTTGTGGCTGACTTGCCACATTAATTATTTGGAGTTCGGATTTGCAATCATTTTCTCGTTGCAAAAATTCCTCCACTTCCTTGACTAAATCTTTTGCCTTGGGGCGATCGTCAATAAATAGTAAGAGTTGTAGGGTTGATTCAGGTAATGTTGGAATAGTCCTCATTAGTTTTCGGACTCGCAACGGATTTTTTAAGACATTCTTAATAATTATATTATTGTTCTCATGCTTTTACCTCAACAGCGATGGCAGATTTTCTCACCACAGCCAGATTTGTCACAAGAGATCGCTGATTCTACGGGACTTTCACCCATAATTGCGCAGGTTTTACTAAATCGCGGTATTAACACGACCGAAGCTGCCAAGGTTTTTCTTGATCCCGAACTGGAAGATTTGCCTGACCCAAAACAAGAATTTCCAGATTTAATTAAGAGTATTGACCGTATTGAGCTTGCCATTAAAAATGGCGATCGCATTACGATCTGCGGTGACTATGATGTTGACGGCATGACTAGCACGGCTCTATTAATTCGCACCTTGCGATTATTAGGCGGCAATGTGGAATACGAAATTCCGAGTCGGATGACGGAGGGCTATGGAATTAATGCGCGGATTGTGCAGGATTGTCGCGATCGCGATGTCAAATTAATTATCACCGTAGACAATGGCATCGCTGCTTACGAGGCGATCGCTCTTGCTGAATCCTTAAATATTTCTGTAATTGTCACCGATCATCACGAAGTCCCTGAAGACCCTAGCAAAATTCCTCCTGCAACCGCAATTCTCAATCCAAAATATCAGGTTGAACCAAATTCACCCTATGCATCGATAGCAGGTGTCGGTGTTGCCTATGTTTTGGCATTGGAATTAAGCGAGCGCTTTGGCAAACGTGATGAATTAGAAAATCCTTTATTAGAACTTTTTACCCTTGGCACGATTGCTGATCTTGCCTCGTTAACTGGTATCAATCGTCGATTGGTGAAAAAGGGTTTGCGGTTACTTTCTCAATCTAAGATAATTGGCATTATTGCGCTGATTAACGAGACGGGAATTGCTAAAGATAAACAAACTGGGTTGAAACCTGAAGCGATCGGATTTGGGCTTGGTCCAAGAATTAATGCGATCGGGCGAATCGGCAATCCGCAAGTAATTATTGACCTGTTAACTTGTGAAGAAATGGGGCAAGCGATCGCTTTAGCTCAAGAATGCGAAGCAACTAATCGTAAACGCCAAGATCTTTGTAAAGAGATCGAACAAGAGGCGATCGCTTATATGTCAAAGCTCAAATCAGAGGGTTTTGATATTACCCAAGAGCGAGTTTTAGTAATAGTTGATCGGGAGGTGCAGGATACTCTCTATCCCTATTCCAAGGGAAATAGAGAGATGTCGTAGCCATTTCTTTATTTGAAACCCCTTACTGGGTTTAGTTCTCAATTCACAAACATTGTAGTCACACTTTTGTGAATTGGTATTATAAAGTTTAAGTTAGGTAAAGTCATTATGAACACATTACTCAAACCAGCCTCAAACCAACTAAACACATGGATTAGCGCACCTTGGTCAGAATTTGTAGCGATCGCCGATGCAACCGATAGCGACAAACGCAAAAGCTACTATTACAAACAACAGATGAGATTTGAGGATATGTCCACAGGTTCCGATCATGCCAACGATCACGCATTAATTTTATTTGCCCTCTCCTTTTATGCCGCCACAAAGCAAATTCCCATGACTGCCAAAGATGGCTGTTCCTATCGTCAAAGCGGAAAAACTGAATTTCAGCCCGATGTCTCCTATTACATTGGTGACAATGCCGATGCGATCGCTTGGGGAACGCGCATCATTGACCTCGATCAATATCCCTTACCCGATCTCGTCATCGAAATATCTGACACCACATTCAACGATGACCTCGGCACAAAACGCCTGCAATACGAAGAACTAGGCATCAAAGAATATTGGATTGTCAATGTTCAAACTATGAAAATCTACGCCTTTGCGATCGCCCCAGATGGCAGCAGCCATCATATTCGTCAATCTTTAGTGCTATCTGGACTCAAACTTGAAATCTTAGAACAAGTTCTCGAACGCAGTCGCCAAGAAAATCAATCAACCGTCACCGCATGGCTAATGAAGCAATTCTAACGAGAGATAACAAGCGATATAGATTGAGAAGTTTGTCAGTTTAGAAATATGCAACTTAAGTTAGAAGCAAATGGAAATACAGTCAGCGAATTTTAGTTTTTTGCGCGAGCATGATCCACTATTGGTAAATCTTGCTGCCCGCGCTGAACAGTATTGCCATAGCGACAGCAATACCTGCATCATCAAACTTCGACAATATGCCGAGCGTCTTGCCCAGCATATCGCCGACCAGACAGAGCATTATCAAGCAGAAGATGAAGCGCAGATAGATTTGCTAAGACGACTTGAAGCAGAAGGTGTCTTTTCTCGTGAAGTCGCTAAACTTTTCCATAACATTCGTAAAGGAGGCAACAATGCCGCTCATACAGTCAAAGATGACAGACGCGAAGCCCTCGCCCTCCTCAAAAATGCGCATGAGTTAGGCAACTGGTTTCATCACGAATTTGGTAATGACAGGAATTTTAGACCATCGCCATTCGTACCGCCTGTTGCGCCCATCGATGCCACTGCCGAATTGAGAGCCAAAATCGCGGAACTGCAAGCACTCATTGATGAAACACAAGTAGACAAGATTGATGTCATCGATGTAATGAAAGCTGAAATCGAGAGGCTGCAAGCACTCGTCGCCGCAGTAGGCAAGAAACGAAAAAAGAGGGTGATCAAACCAAAACGAAAACCAGCAAAGACAATCGCTGAAAACCCACCAATCGTAAATCCCGAAACACCTGAGGATATCCCTGAGCTACCACCAATTGCTGCCCCAAATATCCCTATCTCTCCCCAAAAGAAAGTAGAGAAGAGTAAGAGAAAGGGATGGCATCATGGCGTGATTGGTATTGTTGCCTCTCGGCTAGTAGAACGTTATGGTGCACCTGTATTTATTGGTAGTTACGAAGATGCCCATGATGCGGAACAAACTGCCACTGTCCGCTTTTCGGTACGGGGGATTCCTGAATTTCATGTTTTCCATTCCCTTGAATATGAACCAATTAAAAGTATTCGCAATAAAGGTGGTGGACATAAGGCGGCGGGTGGTTTTACCCTGCCTGCGGCAAATCTAGAGCAATTGCGGCAAGGTCTGCGGGAATTTGCCGATCGCGAAAATATTCTTCCTAGTCACATCAGCCCTTTGATTAATATTGATGTGCGTATTGACCTCAGCGATGTTTCCATGACTCTGCTGCAAGAATGCGATCGCCTGCAACCTTGTGGTCTTGGTAATCCCGATCCTGTGTTTTATAGCGAAAATGTGCGAGTACTTGCTCAACAAACTCGTGGTAAAGATAAAGTCAAACATCTTTCGCTTACGCTGGATACGGGCAATGGCGAAAAGCTGAAGGCGATCGCATGGCGATGGGGAGAATATTGCCCTGTGCCTGATTATGTGGATATTGCTTACAAGTTACGCGCTAATCAGTGGCAAGATACAACTTCGGTAGAATTAGAAGTAGTTGGTATTCGCGAGGCAACAGGTACAGCAATGGAAAGTTCTCAAAATTCGCCTAAGCAATTGCAGTTGCAATACAACCCTGCGCCCGTGATTACCAAGTTTCCTCAATGGCAGAAATTGAGTGAAGCGCCAAGACCTTTGCCTCGTCCATTATTGTTATATGGCTGCGATCGCCCTGCTGATAAATTTCAAGGTGATGTCGATTGCGATCGCCCTCAAAGAGGTCGAGATTATCAAGCGATCGTGCTTTGGACTATGCCACCATCTTTTACTCATCTCCAATGGCTAATTGCGATCGCGAAACCCGACTATATCTATCTCGGTTCTCATATTCCCTCAGTTCCTTCTATCGATCAATTTCGCTCCCAAGTTCAATCTCTCGATTTAGAGAATATCGAGATTCTCAATCTCTTAGATCTTGCCCAACAATGGTGGATTGCTCCTAGTGCGATCGTCTCGGCTCTACGCGAGTTAAACTATATCTGCGATTTCCCTGACACCTTATCTCTTGATGGAGAACTTCTCAGAATGCAAAAGTGGTATGGCA
The DNA here is from genome assembly GCA_044354985.1 of Pseudanabaena sp. Classification (GTDB taxonomy): domain Bacteria; phylum Cyanobacteriota; class Cyanobacteriia; order Pseudanabaenales; family Pseudanabaenaceae; genus Pseudanabaena. Next base: position 31,880 of record JBIKYZ010000004.1, read on the forward strand.
TTAAACATTCTAGACTTGCGGCATTATTTACATAAAGCTAGACAATCAAATATACAAATGGGAGTAGCTAATTTTTGATAGGACATATTTGATGATGACGCTCATACCAAACTAAGTAGAAATGGTGCTGAATTCTAATACCCCATATTCGTCTATGGGTTCCAATTCGGAAGCGAAATAATTCATCAAATTGAGATAGAATCTCTATATCTAACCACCTTTTTCTTGCTTCCTCACATATGGAGTCTATTGGTTGATACTTATTTGATAGTTTCCGTATCCCACCAGCCCCATTATATGTTTTAACTTCTACCTCAGCCCATGAATTATTGTTATGTGAATCCATATTTAGTTTTATTATCTGATTATATTCATCCTCAGTCCATTGACGCGATTCTCCCCAACTCCAAACATCTTTTACATCAGATATTGTGTCACACCATGAAAAAAAGTATTCTTTATATCCGTTTTGCCTAATAGAACGTGGTTCTTTTTTTAACTCTGGCTTAACATTGGCTCGTATATATTTCTCTTTAATCTCAATGTTAGAACTTAGCCTTATATTTTTTTCCTGATTTTTAGCTAATTTATCTAGCTTTCTTTGAAGACGAGCTTCCTTTTTACTCATCGTCTTCGCTATTCCATATTCCTGAGTAATACTCAGCCATTGCTGCTGAAGTAATAAATTCCTTTGAAGGAGCCGTTGGTGGTAAATCGCCTCTCGCATCAATCCAAGGAGATTCTTGATGGTTAATATCGCTTAATTGTTGAGCAGTATATCTGCCATAAAACTCCAAGACTTTATCGATAGTCTCCTTTTGAGATTCTGAAAGAACAGAACTATTTGCATCAGAAAACAGGTCAGCCGAAACCTTAAACTTGCCCTTATGTTTATTATACAAAGCAGGTGATACAGCACCACCAACCCAAGCTTGAAATTCTTCAGGGAACATCTCTTCCTCGTCCCAAACAAGACCCCATACTTTTACGTAAAAAGCAAGCTTTTGAAGCTTCATCACAGTAAGTTCTCCTTGCTTTTCAAGGATATATTTAACTACATCAAATATGCTTGGAGTACTCATATGTATTCTCAGAATAGAAAATGCTATATATTCATAGCTTAACATATCTCAGCAAGTTTCTTGCGATGCCATAAATTTTCTTTAAAAACAATGACGGCTATTAGTGAAATCATCAAGAATGGGATTGTATTTGACATAAAGAATTGGGGTAATGCTCAGATAGGAATAGGTAATTTATCAGAGAATATTAATCACCTATTTTCACTTTTACAACAACGAGATATTGATTATTTACTTGTTGGCGACTTAGCACTACTGAGTTATGTTGATGGGCGCAACACACAGGATATTGATCTGATACTTTCTCAAAAAGATCTCACTACACTTCCTGAGTTAACAATTGCCGATCAAAATCAAAACTTTGTCAGAGCAACTTTTGATAATCTTCAAGTAGACATTTTACTGACTCAAAATACACTCTTCAAATACATCGCCAAGAAATGCACTACTTCGAGACAATTTGGCGATTTAACTGTGCGTTGTGTCACAGTAGAAGGTTTGCTAGTTCTCAAACTTTATGCACTTCCTTCTCTCTATCGGCAAAATAAATTTGATCGCGCTAGTATTTATGAAAATGACATTCTTTTACTGCTGCTCAAATATCCTACTGAATTAGAACCAATTTGGAAATTATTGCAAAAACATTTGCTACCCATTGACATCACCGAAATTCAAGAGATTACTGCCGATATCCAAAAACGTATTCAACGTTTTCGAGCTAGATAAGCAGTAGCCCTGCACTCAAGTGCGGGCTAAAAGCTCAAACCCGTTGAAACGGGTTGCTTAGAAGTATTCTGTAGTCCACTTCAGTGGACTTGAGCTTTTAGCCAAGAACTTGAGTTCTTGGTTTATTTGCTTTTTTAAAGCTTTGCCATATTTGCTTTCATAATAAATCTTTCGAGAGTGACAATCTCTACGCGATCGCCATAGGGAATATATTGCTGTAAGTCGCCTGAAATGTAGAAATCGCGTAGAGTCCAACCTTCACCACCAAGGACTAAATAAGCTTTTTGATAATTGGGATTCTGATCCATTGCATCCATTAAGCAAATTACCTCAAAGGGAACCTTTTGTTCCGCAGTGCCGCCAACCTGCTGCCACTTCAGGGAAATCAAAACATTGCGATCGCCACGATTTGCGACCACATCGATTTTGTGTCTACCTCCCCCAGGACGACTACCAATATATTGCTGAGACTGCGACAGATATCCACCATAAATTAAGGAATGCAATACCATCTGCTCCAGAACTGCCCCAGTTTCGGTATTGCGGAGACTCATAATAATTCTAGTCCCCCATTAAATCCTCTATAGGCAAGCATTTCCTTTGCAGGAACGCGATCGCCATTGCAACTAATCCGTCTTGGGGCATCAAGAATCTTATACTCAAACCCTAGATCTTTGTAAAGTGCAAGAATGCGATCAGTCGCTTGGTTAGAGGCGATCGCAGGACAATTTTGATTTGCCAGCCATTGGGCTAAACGCTCTTGTTCTGACCATTCAAAGCCATTTTTGGAATATTGCCGAAACTCAACATCGTAAGGAGGATCGGCATAAATAAGATCATTAGAATTAACCTTGATTTTACCAAAGTCTAGATTTGCAAACTTCCATTGTGAAAGTGTCGGCTTATAGACTGTGAAATCTCGATTGTAATTTATGGTTTTATATTTCCCAAAAGGAACGTTAAAACCACCTTTTTGATTAAACCGACAAAGCCCGTTATAACCTGTGCGATTGAGATAATAAAAGAGTTGCGCTGCTTTAGGAGTTTCAGCTTGTCCTGAATGAATTAGGCGATTAAATTCTACACGCTGAGCATAATAAAATTCGCGATCATTTTCAACGTCAATTTCTAGCTTTAATCCCTTTTGCAAACATTGATAAAAATTGACAACATGGGGATTAATGTCATTTAACAAAGCTTTGTGAGGTTGTAAGCCCAAGGCGATCGCTAAGCCTCCACAAAATGGCTCCACCAAACGGCGATCGCTATGTTTTTGCCAAGTATGCTGCAAATGTTGCACAAGCCAACGCTTACCGCCAGCCCATTTCAGAGGTGGAGTAAGACGTTCTGGCTTTGAGGTCGATCCAGTAATATTTGCCACTTGTTTTGCCAAGGGAGTCATGAGCAGAGATGAACGGTGAAACGATGGCATGGCGACAAGGGAAATTAATGCTTATTCAATCTAGTACCACTAGGCGGCAACTAGCAAGCCTGCACTAGATTGTTTTGGCAGCACATCGACAACATCTATCTTGGCGCAGTAGGCAATATCTTCAGCACCATTGAGGTTCAACAAGCGTTTACCATGACTCGCTTGATAAAATAAGTCTTCAACCTCACCTTTCCAAGCTTTGTATAGGGTTGCGGCTGCGATCGCTTCATCATTTCCAAAATCAGCCTCATCTTCAAGGTTGAAGGCGATCGCACCCGCACAGGTTGTATCTTCAAGCGAATAGCTACCTTCCCAGCCAGAGCCAACGATCCACACAGTTTCAGGCTTAGTTTCGCGGAGATATCTCAATACTGAGCCAAGATTAATCATCGCGCAAGCAAGAACACTCTTAGCATTGGCGATTTTTTGTAGCGATCGCGTGCCATTAGTTGTACTCATAAAAATCCGCTTACCCTTTACCACATCTGGCGTAAAGTCAAACGGCGAATTCCCCAAATCACAACCTTCTACGGTCTTTCCCCCTCGCTCACCAACGCGAATCCGTAACTCTGGTGGGTGTGCTTCGCTGACGCGCATTAACTCATCAAGATCGGAAAATACTTGCACTCCCTCTGCTCCCGCAGCTAGGGCTGTGGCGATCGTGGTAGTTGCTCGCAAAATATCAACAGCGATCGCGCAATCTGGACTTCCTTCAGCAGGCACTAACTCAGGCGTGTGATAAACAAAGATTTTCATTTATAGATCTAATGGTTTAGCTATCTACTATAAATTAAACTCTATGTTTGCCTGTTTGGCAAATTTTAGATTACTGTCTTTGAGTTTCATTGATTTGCCATTGTTTGGAGGATTCATTCCAAACTAGACTCATCCGCAAAGTTTCGGGAAAAATAGCTTTATCTTTGCGATAAGTAAGGTCAATATCGATGATTGCCGAATTCTCTTTAGATTCAACAATACGCGCCCCATTGATTGAGACTTGACTTACAGTTTGCCACCAATCAGTAAAAGTTTTATATCCGCCAGCTCGATCTCGTTGAAATTTGGGCGTGAGATTTTGCCATGCGTTTTGAAATTGGCGATCGTTGATGAGGCTGTAATAGTCTCGAACTGATTGTTCTGGAGATGGTCTTGTGGGTGACGGCGTTGTGGTTGGAGTTTTTGATGGAGTTGCTGTAGGTAAAGGCGAAGGTGAAGCGGTAAGTTGTTGGATATCGCTCCCAGAGATTCTTTCTACTGGATCTTTTTCGTTGGGACTAGCCTTAGCGCAATACGCATCTTCAACAAATTTGAGATGCTCCTTGAGCTTAGACTTACAACTTTCAATATCTTTGAATTGGCTGGTATATACCTGTTGAAATTTATTGCTTCCTAAATTGGGATAGTCAGGTATCCAAAACACTCCTGCTTCCTTATATCCAAGAGATTTTAATTTTTCCACCCTGAGATTTGCTTTTTCAATATCTTCAAAAGCAGAATCAGCCAGAAAATAAAATGGAACTTTAGCGACAGATTTATTAAATGGGGAGAACTTGTTCCAGAATGCTACGATGCCGCCATTTTGAGAGATGACTACACCTAACGCGATCGCAGCTCCAACAGCTCCACCGACAATTACTGTTACTAATAATTGACCAAAAATCTTCTTTTTAGGATCTATTTGAGGCTGATATACATAAACAGATTGATCGGGAATAGTAGGCGGAGTATAGCCTCTAGGTGTGACCGCCACCGTCTGCATATTCGACATAGCTGGTGGCGTTGGAGGTTGTTTTGGCGGAGATTGATTTAATATTTGAGTTGGCTGCAACGCTTCTAGCATTTCTCTCGCCGAACTATAGCGATCGCGTGGATCGAATTGTAGAACCTTCGCAAATATTGCTTTTAAATCAGCGCTAATTCCCGTTAAGTGTTTCTGCCAGAGGACTTCTCCAGTTTGCGGATCAGTACCTAGTTCCTGCGGATATTTACCTGTAAAAGCATAGATTGCCGTAAGGGAAAGACTGTAAAGATCGCTTGCGAAAAATGGTCTGCCAGCAGCCTGCTCTGAGGCCATAAACCCTGGTGTGCCAATCACAATCGAATGAGCCTGTTGAGACGAGCTACGAATCGAGCTGACATTGAGAGTTTCTTTAACAGCTCCAAAATCAATTAATACTGGCTCTCCAGCACGTAAGATAATATTATCAGGCTTAATATCACGATGAATAATGCCGCGATCGTGAACATAGATAAGGGTTTGGAGAATACTGATCATCAATTGTCGGACAGCATTCTCATTCCATTTGCCATTACGTTCAATCGTTTCAGTAAGCGTTAAGCCATCAATCCATTCTTGGACTAAATAGAACAATCCATTCTCTGCAAAGTTTGCATAGAGTTTAGGAATGTAGCGACTTTCTTCGCCCAACGTTTCTAAGACTGCTGCCTCACGGTGAAATCTTTGCTGCAATAATTCATACATTTGCGGATTATCAGCAACAGGTTTAAGTTGCTTAATCACGCACCGACGGTTAGAAGGCATTTTAGTGTCTTCAGCCAAATAGGTTTCCCCAAAGCCGCCACTGCCTAAGACGCTAGTGACGCGATAGCGGTTATCTAAAAGGTTTGACATCATGTAGTTATATTTATCGCCTATTAATCGCTATCTGCGATCGTACAGCATCCAGCGCTTTGCACTCCAGTAAAACCCAATATATTTTTAGATAGGGTTGCAAAGCAATCTTAAACAAAAAAAGACAAATCGCCCGCGATACGGGCGATTTGTCTTACATCATCGCTGATATTTAGCTGCTAATTAATTCAAGATGTTGCTGAATTTCTAGCTTTAGCTTCTGAAAATCTGACTTTTGGAAAGTTAAAATATCATCAATCGAATAAACTTCCACGATCGCTTCTTTTCCTTTTGCCTTAAAATCACCTAGTCTTACAGGTCGCCAGCGATCGCTTAAACCTTGACTGACAGCCGCCGAAAACACCAAAAATCGATTTAACTGTCTAGTCAATGCTTCAATCCTTGAGGCAACGTTTACCGCATCACCGATGACAGTATATTCTTTTTTCGTCTGAGAACCGATATTCCCCTCTAACACTATTCCTTTTGACAGCCCAACTCCAATATAGAGAACTCGTAACGGACTATTGGCTGAAGCTTGATTGCGGAGCATCTCTAGTTCCGCAAGAATGTCTAAACTCGCTTGTAGAGCGTCATCAGCTCGATCACCGTCAAAATATGCCATTACACAATCGCCAATAAATTTAGTGACTTCACCACCCCTCGATGCGATCGCTCTTGTACAAATTGTAAAAAATTGATTGAGCAAATCAACAACCGCTGCTACTTCTAGTTTTTCAGTGATGCTCGTAAAACTAATAATATCGGCAAAGAAAATAATCTTTTCCGTATAGCGAGGAACTAGCGTCAGCGGATTAATTCCGTTCGCTATAGCTTGCAGAACTCCCGACTGGGTATAGCTTGCTAGGATTGTTTGTGAGTCTGCCAAAGTTTGCAGCAAAATCTTGATTGGTTGCAACAAAATATCGTTATTTTCATCAAGGACGATTACTTCCATTGACCAATCTGGAAATCTTCGCTGCGAGACGTTTAGCTCTGATTTTAGACACAAAATTTGATTGTGACGATCATCTTCTAAAATTCTTTTGTAAAGGCTGTCAATTCTATCTTCTTCCCCTTCTAAAATCTGAAAAAATATGCCATTACAGCAAAGCAAAACTCCTGTAATACCTTCTCTAGAGTTGTTGGTTTGCGAAATATTCCCAATGCTGTCAATTTCCTTTTTGGTAAGCGATCGCGCGAACTTACTAATATAGGTCAGCCTTTTCATAAAATTGCGATATTTTAAATAACAAAAGAATTCAATCTCTGTGAAATTAGATAAAAAGTTAATCTTTAAGCCCGCCCACTTTACTTGTAACTTAAATAATGACAGCAGTGTAATCAGCCATACAGCGTAACAGTTTTTGGATCAGCACGCTATACAAATGTATCATATAGCACATTTTGTTTAAGCGGATTCTCAGTTGCTGCTCACAGGTTGCGATAGGATTAAAATTACTACTTTTAAGTTTATAAATAAGTATTTCCCATGAGTATTTCTGCTGAAGATATTAAAAAGTTGAAACAAGAAGTTGGCATTGCAGCGGCGCAACGGGTGAAGTCGGGCATGGTGGTTGGCTTAGGTACTGGCTCAACTACTGCCTTTGCGATCGAGGAGCTAGGACGACGTATTGCCGCAGGTGAACTAACCGATATTGTTGGCATCCCCACTTCTTTCCAAGCTTCAGTCTTGGGTAAAAAATATGGTATCCCGATTCGGAGTCTTGATGACGTTGATCGTGTTGATGTAGCGATCGATGGTGCTGATGAGGTTGACCCCAATAAAACTTTGATTAAAGGTGGTGGTGCAGCGCATACCCGCGAGAAAGTTGTCGATTCACTTGCGGCTCTGTTTATCGTTGTTGTCGATGAGTCGAAATTGGTCGATAAGCTCGGCTCGACTTTTGCCGTGCCAATCGAAGTATTGCCGATGGCAGTTTCTCCTGTAACCAGAGCTGTAGAAAAGCTAGGCGGCAAACCTGACCTACGGATGGGTGTTAAGAAAGATGGCCCCGTGATTACAGATCAAGGCAACATGGTTTTAGATGTCACCTTTGATGCGATCGCAGATGCTGCCGAACTTGAGAAAACCTTGAACAACATTCCTGGTGTTGTCGAGAATGGTCTATTTGTCGGTGTTACCGATCTGATTTTAGTTGGTGAATTTAAAGACGGAAAACCCCAAATTCGCGAAATCTCTTAACCCCTCCCTCACCCTCCCCTTGCAAAGGGGAGGGAACGAAATTTCTAGTTTTCCCCCTTTGCAAGGGGGAATTAAAGGGGGTTACAGTTTCTCGCCGCTAATAATAAACATGGGACTAACTGCCGCGAAGACTTGACGGTTTCCACGAGTTTCTAAACGGTTCACAGAGGACTGCACAACTTCCACATTTCTCGCTTGGAGTTTGGCAAAGCTTTCAGAAATTGCATATAAACCTTCCAGACTATTCGTAGTTGCGATCGCCCTGCCCTCATTTTGCAACCGTTCCCAACAGTATTCTAGAATCTCTGAGACAGATCTCCCACCTTCAATACAAATGCGATCGGGATCGGTTGACAGACTTGTCAAACATTCTGGCGCACTACCGATTTTAATTTCGACATTTTTTACACCAAATTTTTGGCAATTTTTGGCAATCAATCCCGCCACATCTTCATCGCGTTCAATCGCGACAATTTTCCCTTTAGGACAGAGCAAACCAGTCTCAATGGGGATTGTCCCAGTACCTGCTCCAATATCCCACAGTATCGAGTCTGCTTTGAGACGCAACTGACCGATAATTAATAGCCTCGTCTCGCATTTGCTCATCGGTATTCCTGGCAAGCGATCGAATAATTCGTCAGGTATACCGGGGGTGACATAAGACCAAATAGGTTCTGACATGAGCTTAGCGCACGAAGATGATTAAACATGATCAATATACAGCAAATCTAAAGAGTAAAGGGAGCGCTAAGCGCTCCCTTTACTCTTTTATCTCTACTAATTTGTACCGATTTCTTCATTCATTTTCCCAACGGTTCACACCACAGAGTAGTGTGTTGGTGCTAAAGATTACGAGATTTTGGATCTAGGATTGGCGGTGCGAAGCCGCCAATCCTAGATCTAGATCACTACCCGTCGAGTAAATCTTCTTTTATCTAAACAGTTGCAGCAGTACGCTTGCGTCTGCCAACGCTAGCTGTAGCAGCACCAGTCGCGACAGGTGCTTCAAGGGCAGCGCCATTACCATTACTACTCTCTTGATCAACTTTAGGAATAACCTTATTGCTGCCTGATTTTAACGTTACACCTAAGGCATTAGGCTTTGCGGCAGGAGCAGGAGCAGATTGAGTGGAATTGGGAGGTGTTTGCAACAGGAATACAATCATTGGCTTACTTTGAATCTGTTGACGCAAGACACGAGTGAGGTCGCGCTCAAGTTGACCACGTAAACCAATCCAATCTATTTCTAAAGAACCAACATTGCGAGCATAGTTACCCCAAGAATTAGCCAAAGAGTTATCGATCGCCTTAGCAACTAGAGCAATAATTTGGGAATGTTCCATCGGTAGAACCACGCCACTTAGTTGAATATCAGGATTGGTGGAGAGCTTACCATCAAGCCCAACAGATACAGCGATCGTGAAGATACCTTCGCCAGAAATCTGTTGGCGATCGCGCAATACATCACCCTTCACCATGCCATCGCGAGAAGAATCAACTAGTTCGACACCAGAAGGAACTTTATCGACAATCCGCATATAATCTTGACAAACTTCGACAACATCACCATTTTCGGCAATCACGATATTTTCACTAGGTATACCCATTGCTTCAGCCATCTTCGCGTGCTGTTTGAGCATTCTCAACTCACCGTGAGCAGGGAAGAAGAACTTCGGACGGACAAGTGCCAACATCATTTTGTGTTCTTCTTGAGAACCATGTCCCGAAACGTGGATACCTTTGTCCTTACCATAGATTACATTTGCACCAAGTGCTATCAAGCGGTCAATGGTACGAACAACTGGAATCGTGTTACCTGGAATCGGATTTGCCGAGAAAATCACTGTATCGCCTTGACGTACTTCCAATTGTCTATGACTAGAATTTGACATTCTTGTTAGCGCCGACATCGACTCACCTTGAGAGCCTGTAGTCAAAATCAGAATTTGATCATCACGATAATGACGGAGATTTTGTAAAGGTTGGAATAGGTCATCACGGCACTTAATGTAGCCAAGATTGCGGGCATGGGCAATGACGTTGAGCATCGATCGCCCAACGACACCAACCACACGACCTTGCTTATCGGCAATGTCCAAAATCATGTTGACACGATGGACTGAAGAAGCAAAGGTAGTAATGATTACACGCCCCTTTGCCATCATGATGTATTTCTCAAGGTTAGGATATACAGCTCTTTCTGAAGGTGTAATCCCAGGAAGTTCAGCGTTAGTAGAGTCACTAATCAAAGCCAATACGCCTTTTTCGCCATGTTCGGCAAGACGAGCGAGGTCAAAAAATTCACCGTCAACGGGAGTATGGTCAATTTTGAAGTCGCCAGAGTGAATCACCATCCCCGCAGGTGTATTAATAGCGATCGAGAAACTATCAGCGATTGAGTGAGTGTTACGAATAAACTCCACAAAGAAGTTAGTACCAACACGAACGACATCACGGGGCATGACACGACGTAGTTCAGTACGATTTAGTACGCCAGCTTCACGGAGTTTATCTTCGAGTAGCGCCATCGCTAAACGTGGGCCATAAATAACAGGAATTTCAAACTGCTTTAAATGGAAAGAAATCGCACCGATATGATCTTCATGACCGTGAGTGACAATCATGCCCTTGATCTTATGCTTGTTTTCTCGCAAATAAGTCATGTCAGGCAAGACGACGTTTACACCTGGCATCATGTCGTCAGGAAAAGATAAACCACCATCAAGCAGCATGATTTCGTCGTTGTATTCAAACACCCATGTATTTTTGCCGATTTCATGGAGTCCGCCGAGAGCAATTATTTTGAGAGCAGGAGCGTTGGTTGTAGGCATATTGTTTGGTAAGGAAAAGGTAAAAAGGTAAAAGGAAAAAATGGGAAATTGAATTTTGAAAATGATTCAATTTGGATGGTGATGGAAAGCTTTACAGTTATAAATACCTAGATAGAATGACTAGAAAGGTTTATTCCCCCCACAAGTTCATCGTTATCCGAAGTAATCAAGTTCTATGTCTCTGGACTGAAAGTTATCAGCCTTTGTTTGTTAAGCAAGAATTCCAAGTTTTTGTAATACAACTTTCAGCTTGGCTTCGAGTTCAGTAGTACCTGCAACTAGAGGCGATCGCACCACGCCTGTATCTAACCCCAACAAGCGCAAAGCCACTTTGAGAGGAATAGGATTACTGGTTAAAAACAAAGCCTTAAACAAAGGAAAAAGCTGAATATGAATTTGCAAAGCTTCTTGCACTTTACCAGCGACAAAGGATTGCATCATTGCTTGCAATTGCGTGCCAACCAGATGAGAGGCAACGCTGACAACTCCCTTTGCACCCACAGCCATTAATGGCAATGTTAGTGAGTCATCACCCGAATAGATCGAAAATTCGGCTGGTGTGAGGGCACGAATTTGGCTGGCTTGATCTAAATCACCTGTTGCTTCCTTAATCCCAATAATATTAGAGACTTCGGCTAACTTGGCAACAGTCTCAGGTTCTAGTTTGCAACCCGTGCGACTAGGAACATTATAGAGAAGAATTGGAAGCTCTGGTGCAGCTTCAGCAATCGCTCGAAAATGTTGATATAAACCCTCTTGCGGAGGCTTGTTGTAATACGGTGTTACTTGCAGTGTACCATCTAATCCGAGATGTGCGGCTTTTATGGTAGCTGAGATTGCCTCTGAAGTAGAATTAGATCCCGTACCAGCCATGATTTTCGCTTTACCAGCGATCGTCTGTTGTAGCACCGAAAACAATTTATATTCTTCATCCCAACTAAGAGTTGGTGACTCACCTGTCGTACCGCACACGACAATCGTATCGGTTCCAGTCTCAACCAAATGTACGGCAAGCTGCTCTGCTTTCGCATAATCAACATTCCCTTCTATATCAAAGGGAGTAATCATTGCCGTTAGTAAACGCCCGAAATCGATTTCACTCATAGATACTCATAAATAGAAGCTTGCTAAAAGTTTATTAAAAGTCGATAAACTTTTAGATAAGCGCTTTGGCAATTAGTAATTCGGCAATCTGAACAGCATTCAGTGCAGCTCCTTTACGGATTTGATCGCCACACAGCCATAATTCCAAACCGTTAGGGTGAGAAATATCTTGACGGATTCGTCCTACTAGCACGTCATCTTTGCCACTAGCATCAATGGGCATTGGGAAATAATTCTTGCTGAAGTCCTCTACCACCTTTACACCATGAGCTTTAGCCAGAATTTCTCTAGCTTTGTCTGGATTAAATGGATGGGCAAACTCTAGATTAATCGCTTCAGAATGCGCTCGCAATACGGGAACCCGTACACAGGTCGCCGTTATCCGAATATCATCATCGCCAAAGATTTTACGAGTCTCATTCACCATTTTCATCTCTTCCTCGCAATAGGCATTATCCGTCATAGGCGAATTGTGGGGGAAAAGATTAAAAGCGAGAGGATAGGGAAGAATTTCAGGTACAGCAGGTTCACCATTGAGAATTGCTTGAGACTGTATTTTCACTTCCTCCATGGCTCTTGCGCCTGCGCCACTTGCAGACTGATAAGTAGCGGTGACAATACGCTGGATCGGCTGCACCTGATGTAGTGGATAGATTGCAACAGCCATGAGAATGGTTGTGCAGTTGGGATTAGCAATAATGCCTTTATGATAATGGGCGGCTTCAGGATTGACCTCTGGCACAATCAATGGCACATCGGGATGCATCCGAAACGCGCTGGAGTTATCAATGGATACGGCTCCTGCTTTGGTGGCGATCGGCAACCACTTTTTGGAAATACTGCCACCTGCGGAAGCGAGGACTATATCTACACCATCAAAAGAAGTTTCGGTGACCGATTCAATGATTAATTCTTTCCCAGCAAATTTAATCGACTGACCAGCCGAACATTCCGAAGCCAGAAGCTTCAAATTAGCCAAAGGAAAATTTCTTTCTTCCAGCAATGCCAGAAGTTCTGTTCCAACTGCGCCTGTTGCTCCAAGAATCGCAACATTATAATTCTTACTCAATGAACCTCCAAAATAAAAACATCAAGTTAGGGTGGAAAACTTTTGCTAAGACGATGAAATTAATTAATGAAATGACTTATGTATAGTTTCATCATTCATAAATTGATTCTATGTCCTGCTAGATCACATATTAACAAACTTTCAGAATATTGCTAATGTTTTTGGCTAAGGACCTGTAAAAATTGCGTCTTCAACATCTTGGCGACTGAGTGAATAGGGAAATGCCCGTTGAATTTCTTTGCCGCCGTAAGCATCTTGAATGTAACGTACACGAATATCTTCAATATCCATGACGATTTCTGCTTGCCATGACGATCGCGTAACTCGCCAGACATTGGGGTTTGACTGATCTTGGTAACATCCTTGCTCATCTAACCATGCTTCAAGTGCAGGCAAAGGATGATTGTAGAGTGGTGTCGTAGGAGAGGGAAGCGCCATAGCAGACGAGTTTATGTGGGATGGTATTGATAAGGGGGTTATAAAAAGTAAAGCCAAAAAGTTGATATGGGTGCGATCGCGTCGGGAAAAAGGCGATCGCCATGTAGCCATGCTACTAAAACAACTAGAACTAAACAAGCAACTAGCGTAGCACCAATTAACAAGAGTGCAAATAGTTCGCCGCCAGATAATGGTCGCTCACTGGGTAAACCGTCATCGTCGTTGGTCTGGAGGTTTTTCGGTGGTTGATTTGTTGCGTACTGAAATCGTGAAAACTGAATGCGACAATCATAGGCACTGCGTCGCTCGGCATTACTAAGTGTGGCGTAGGCTTCGTTAATTTGTCGAAAATGCTCAACTGCTTCATCCTTGGGGAGTTGGGTAGTGTCGGGGTGATAGAGCTTACTGAGGTCTCGATAGGCTCGACGAATATCAATTTCACTAGCCCAAGGGGTAACACCAAGGATGGCGTAATAGGTTTTAGACATAGTAATTTCGGATGTATTTTAGGTATGTTTGTCCAATTTACAGATAAAACCCGTAGGCGAAATTCTCAAAAATAAAAGAATTCACAAATTTGCATAACGATTTTGTTGCTTCAACAGTTGATAGGAGTATATTTACTTCTGAGGTAGCACAATGTCTAGCTTTGTGTAAATTACCCATATCCACTTTCTCATCTGTGCCATTTTCATGCATTGGACTCGCATTATCAGTGCTTTATTAGTCGTACCACTCGTACTAGCGGCGATCGCCCTAGGTGGATGGGCTTTCACCGCAGCATTTGCGTTGCTGGTGATTTTTGGTGAGATGGAATATTTTGCATTGGTACGAGCCAAGGAGATTTTTCCAGCAAGCAAGATCACAATTTTTGTTAGTTTAGCATTACTAATTGTTTCGCAGGTGAGAGTCGATCTTGCAGATGCTGTGATCCCTATTGCAGGAACTTTTATATGCTTTTATCTATTGTTTCAGACCAGAATTGCAACGATTTCCGATATTTCTGCTTCGATATTGGGATTGTTTTATGGGGGTTACTTACCTAGCTTTTGGGTAAGAATTAGAGGGCTAGGTGATGGCAATGTATTTGAAATTAGTGATCGCTTGCACCAGTTTGATTTCTTTAATCAGTTACGTAATATTGAACAGCTTTCTTGGTTGAGAATTACTTTCCCCGTTACCGACGGCTCTGTTTATGTAGTGATGGGATTTTGCTGTATTTGGGCTTCAGATGTTGGGGCATATATATTTGGTAAGATTATTGGGCGGACAAGACTTTCGGATATTAGTCCCAAGAAAACCGTGGAAGGTGCGATCGCAGGATTGCTCTGTTGCTGCTTGACGGCGATTATCTGGGCTTTTAGTCTGGGATGGTCGGAGTGGTGGTTACTGGGTGCAATTTTAGGATTACTGGTTGGTATTGCTGGGTTGCTGGGAGATCTGACTGAATCGATGATGAAGCGTGATGCTGGGGTCAAAGATTCTGGGCAGATTATGCCAGGGCATGGCGGCATTCTTGATCGCGCTGATAGTTATGTGTTTACTGCGCCTTTGGTGTATTACTTCATTACTTTGATTTTGCCCCTCGTCCACAAATCAACTTGAGCATTTCTTGTTATAGCTATCGCCAAGTGTAGTACATAAAACCCAAGAATTGATTGGCGGCGCTTCGCGCCGCCAATCAATTCTTGGGTTTTGATTTTTCCTAAGATTAAGTGGTGGCACTTCTTTTTATTGTCAGGTTAGTCCAAACCAACCAAGATATGTTAAGAGGATCGACTTACCAAAAAACAGAGAAATTGCGCCGCCCACAGCTAAAAAGGGGCCAAAGGGAATTGGTTGCTGTTTACCTAAATCTTGGGTGATTATGGCGATCGCGCCAACAATAGTGCCGATCGCAGAAGCAATCAAGATCGTTAGCAAAACATTTTGCCAACCCAACCACATGCCGATCATGGCAACGAGTTTGGGATCACCACCGCCCATTGCTTCTTTTTGCAGAAAAATTTTTCCTGCTATGCGCATGATGTCTAAAAGCCATATGCCTAGTACTGCTCCAACAATACCAAACAGCAACAATCTAGGAAAAGCAAAGCGATCGCCATTACTAATCGAGGCTAGACTAATTTGATAAACTAGCCCTAACAACAAGCCTGTTTGAGTTAAGGAGTTCGGCAATGTCATCGTATCAATATCGATCATGGCAAGCGCTAACAACCAACTGAGAAACGCGGCATAAAAACATAAACTCAAGATTGGTATTGAAGTTCCAAAATATGCCGCTACACTCCAAAACAGAAATGCAGTTAGTGCTTCGATCGCAGGATAGCGCCATGATACTGGCGTATGACAATAACGACATTTGCCCTTAATCAGAAACCAGCCAATAATTGGAATATTGTCTCGTGGTGCAAGTTGGCGTAGACAATGGGGACAGCGCGAGGGCGGATGGAGAATTGATAAGCCAGCAGGAACGCGATAAATTACCACGTTTAAGAAGCTCCCAATGCAAGCCCCAAGCGCGATAGCAAAACACTGTAAAACGAGAGATTCGATTAATAGCAAAAAATTTAAAACAAGTTGTTAAATCAATAATATATCTGTCTCCATTTGAATTAACACTATAAAAAATCGAGTGGCGACGTTTCACGCCGCCACTCGATTTTTTAGTGGTAATCTATAGGTTGGCGACAGCCATAATATAGAATTGAGAAGAGCTTTGCTTAGCTGATTAACATTTATTTGGGCAAGCAGATCGTGCGAGTAACTCTGCAATCTACTCCATCATAATCTCGGCAAACTTGGCGAGCTTTAGATTCTGCTTGTCTACTACTAGTTGACCAAGCTGTTCCTGCGGCTCCATTACTACCCTCTGCGATCGACATACAGGCATTACGAGTCCACATCAGCACTTCACAATCCCCAGGGGCTTCGCTACTTTCGCATTCTTGTATGGCTCTTCTTTCAGCGGCTGCGCGAGTTGAATAATTCCAAGAATAACCTTTGTCTTGAGTTGAGGGAGAGCGAGCAATTGCCCCATAGCTATTTTGGGCTAAGGCTTCTAATGCTCCCACAGAGATCGTGGGAATGATAACGGCTGCTGCGATCGCTAAAGAATTCCAGAATTTTTTAGACATATTCAATCCTCTCTAGACTATTGATGAAACTCTATATTTTGTATACTACCCCGCAAATTATATTTTGATTAATCCTGTTACCATATTTGTAACGATTTAGGTAGGACAAATCAAAACCCAAAAGATGAGTAGCGGCACGAAGTGTCGCCTCTCATCTTTTGGGTTTTGATTTGTCCTAGCTATTTCTTGCCTTGCTATATACTAAAATGCGGATAAAAAACATTTGTTGTAGGAATTAGCAATTGCTCACCAGTACAAAAAATCCATTAGTTAAGCAACTTAGATCACTTGGTGAGAGTGCTAAAGATCGGAAAGAACAAGGACTCTTTTTAGTAGAAGGAACTCACGCTCTAATCGAAGCGATCGCTACGGCCTATCCTCTCTCGATCGTCTGTTGCACCGAAAAATGGATCGCGGTAAATCCTGATTTATATGAGCAGATTGCAGCTATTGATGAAATTGAAAGATTAGAAATCGTTTCTGAAGAAGTGCTTCAAACGATCTCGACTACTAAAAATCCTGATGGGGCGATCGCAGCAGCATTTATACCATCTCGCGAAATTGCTAAGATTCAGTCCTTGGGTCTGGCTTTAGAAACAATTCAAGATCCAGGTAATATCGGAGCGATCGTGCGATCGGCAGTTGCTGTGGGAATTGATGGAATATTGGTAAGTAGCGATAGTGTCGATTTGACTAATCCCAAAATTATTCGGGCTACCGCAGGACAATGGTTTCGCTGTGCGATGCAAACATCTACAGATATTGCCGATGATATTCGCAAATTGCAAGCACAGGGCGTAAAAGTAATCGCCACATTAGCCAATGCAACCAAAACCTATTGGGATTATGACTTTACGCAACCGACTTTGATTTTGCTAGGTAATGAAGGTAATGGGCTATCTCAAGAATTAATTGAACTTGCGGATGAAGCGGTATCAATTCCCCAGAGCGATCGCGTGGAATCCTTAAATGTGGCTATTTGTGCGGCACTGCTGCTCTATGAAGCAAAACGTCAGCGATCATGATATTAAAATGCTGTGGCGTAAGCTGAGTGCACGCCACAGCATTTTAATAAAAATTTCTGAAAACACAAAAATCGGTTTACACTTTTTTGAAGCAGCACATCGGAATCGTGTATGAACTTAAAAGAGATCAACTCACAAGAGTCCCCAATCCCTAATCGCTTAAATGTAGTTCCTTTCCAATCAAGTCTAGAAGATAGCTCATTATTAATATCGTCTCAAGCTGCGATCAAGTTACAAACAAATTTACTAAAAAGTTCGATCGCTTACGCTCAGTCCATAAGTGGCAGCCTAATTCTCAAAACTACGCTCAAACATACATTGGAAATTCTCACCCAATATACTAGTGCAGGTGAAGGGAGTATTTTTTTGATTGATGAAGATGGGGAA
This sequence comes from Pseudanabaena sp., assembly GCA_044354985.1. GTDB lineage: Bacteria > Cyanobacteriota > Cyanobacteriia > Pseudanabaenales > Pseudanabaenaceae > Pseudanabaena. The sequence continues at coordinate 49,949 of JBIKYZ010000004.1, forward strand.
ATCGTGGAGAGTATCTTGGCTCGGAGTCCTGTAACAAGAGATCTCAAAGATTCTGTGATTTCCAAAGTTTTAGATGATGGTTTAGCAGGATGGACTTTACGCCATCGACAGATCGGAATTATCTATGACGCGGTTATCGACGATCGCTGGGTACAGTTGGCAGATCAACCATATGCCGCACGCTCAGCTTTGGCAATTCCTTTAATCTACGGTATTGAGGTGCTCGGGATTATTACGCTGACTCATCCTCAGCCAAACCATTTCAACGAAGAGATCGCCATGATGATGCAATACAGCATGGAAATTATTGCGGCAATAATTGTTAACGCCCAATTACATGCTAATTATCGTCCTTTGGATTTAGTTTAGTGCGGAAGTGTTAAGGCCGTATAAATCGTCCAGCCATCCATTAGTAGTAATAACAGAGTAAACACCATCAAAATTATATACATCCAAGGTTGAGCGAGAGGACGAATATCTCTTGTGTCAATACCCGTATGTTCTTCAACCTGTTTTACTAATCGCGCAAAGCCAACTACTCGCATCGGTAATAAATAAGCTTGCTCAGAGTCTTTAACGACAAAATAATAAACAATACCGCCTTGACCTGTAATCCTTGGTTTAAGAGCCTTGATATCTTGCCAAGCAAGTGACCAGCCTTTACGCAAAAAAGATGGGAACCAGCGTGGATAGACTAAGCTAATGCCTTGATTATCAAGAATTACGCGATCGCTAAGAGCCCCATACAAAAATATAAAACCGATCACTAAGCCAATACTTAACCAAGAGGCAGGAATAGCAGCATGAGTAAAGTTACTCAAAAAGGGTAAAGGAGCAGTGAGAGCAATATACAAAAGCAGTAATGTAATCCGAATCAGTGGTGAAACTTTAAAGACATCGATCATATTCACTAAGGATTTTATGTTTTAGGCGATCGCAATTAACTTAACATTGTTTTTTAGGGGTAATCTGATAAATGATGGATATGATTAAACATCAAAAACACTTACATACAGTACGGATGGTGTAAAACGTGGGTTGGCGTGTACGTGGCGTTCGTGGTGCAACTACAGTTGAGGCAAATACATACGAAGCCCTAGAGAGGGCTGTGCTAGAGCTTATGGAGGAGATCGAGGCACAAAATGATATTGATCCGCGCGAAATTGTAAGTGCGACTTTTTCGGCAACAACAGATATTGATGTGGTGTTTCCTGCCAAAATCGCCCGATCGCGATCGCAATGGGAAAATGTTCCGCTTTTAGATGTACAACAAATGTATGTTAAGGGCAGTTTAGAGCGTTGTATCAGGGTATTAATTCATGTGAATACACCACTTGAGCAACATCAAATCAAGCATATTTACCTAAACGGAGCTAGAGATTTGCGTCCTGATCTCGTTTACGCTCAAATTTGAGAAAATAGAGGGAGTGCTTCGCACTCCCTCTATTTTCTCGGTACAATCAGTTCAAACGTAAGATAATATCCCTATGGTCACAAGAATTTTTCTGTGTAACGAGCAGACAGAGCCAGAGATTCGCGATTTTATTCGTGAAGCGATCGTCGATATCTCTGAGGGGGAGCAGTATATCGTTACGTGGAACTGCGGCAATATTCAAACCCTCAAAGTGGGCGATCGCGCTTACTTTAAGCGGATCGGGAGTGCCAATCAGGGCTATTTTGCGTCGGGGACAATAGTTCCTGCTGATCGTGAATATCAACTTAAACTGCGATCGGCGCGGTATCGCGAACTGAGCGAAGCCTATGACATTGACTCACAAGCCAATAACTTTCGGGTATGGGTGGCTTGGGATGCCTGTGTGACCTTTGATGAGCCACTCAGGACAGATTATTTACGGCAGTTGCCCCACTTTCAGGGAATGCCTCTTGAGCCGCAAACCGATGCAGGGGTATTTCGTGAAGAATATGTGCGGATGCTCGATCGCGAATGGGAGAAACAAACTCAAAAGGCATTTCGAGCTGGCAAGGGGATTAGCTTAATCGATGTGTATTACCGCTGGGGCTTAGAAGATATTCAGCAAGGATTCCCACAGGATGCGCTGGAATCCTTTCGGCAAGCGCTTAAGCTCAATCCTAATTTCATCAAGGCATATTTGGGTTTAGGTGATGCCCATGTAAGTTTACGCGAATATGCTAAAGCCGTAGGTGACTATGGCAAAGCAATATCTATGCGACCCGACAAGGCGCGTCTAGCCTATTTTAAGCGTGGCGAAATTAATTTTTTGTTGGGGCAACTTCAGCAAGCGATGGCAGATTTTCAGGCTTCGATCGCTATCGATCCAAATTTTGCTGACGCTCATATGTCTCTTGGCAATACATACTTCAAGCTCAAGAGTTACGAGCAGGCGATCGCTTGCTATAGTCGCACCATGGAGTTAAGCCCCAATCTCGACCTAGCCGCATTTCGGCGGGGGCGATCGCATTACATTCTTAAAGAATTTCCTGAAGCGCTTCGTGATTTTAGCTATGCGATCGAGTTGCAGCCCAGTAATGTTGATGCCTATTACTATCGCGGCTTAACCTATTCTCAACCTGATATTGCTGATGAGACTCTTGCGGGTGATGATTTACGTAAGGCGATCGTTCTATATCAAACTCAGGGTAAACCTGACAAGGCGAAAAAAGCTAAGGAATTTTTAGAAACTCTTGCGATTGATTCTTTGCCTAAGGCAAGACCAAGAAGCAGCTTTGCGATCGCAGCTTCTGCCACAGACCCAGTTATGGATACTGCCACCGAAGCGATAGCTGCGGAAGTCCCACTAGCTATGGCTACAAGTAATAATGATGATATTGATGAGGAGTCTAGCAAGCTGATTATTGCGGCAGAGCCAATTGCTAATGAGGTAGCCATCTCAAAAGCTGAAGAAGCGATATCAGACTTGACTGAAGTGATCGAAAAGATCATGGAAGTTGAAAAAATTGTGGAAGTCGAAAAAATTGTGGAAGTCGAAAAAATTGTTGAGGTTGAGAAGATTGTTGAAGTAGAAAGAATAGTCGAGGTTGAGAAATTTGTTGAAGTTGAGAAGGTTGTCGATCGCGTGGTCGAAAAGTTTGTTGATCGGGTAGTTGAGAGAGTCGTCGAAAAACCTATTCCCTTCTCCATTGAAGATCCAAGTACTGCGGAAAAACTGGCGATGATATCGGTGATGGCGCAATATATGCGCGATGGCTGGATGGTGCGATCGGTGGATAAATCTCAAGTTGGCTACGATCTTGAATGTACTAAAGATAATGCTTGCGAAGCGGTAGTAATTAAGAGCTTCACTAGCAATCGCGAGTCCTTTGCAATTTTGGCGATCGAGATTGAGAATGCCCGTAGCAATAAGGATTTTGTATTGTGGGTAGTAAGCGGCGCAGCCGAAAATCCTGAATTACGCTGTCTACGCGGACGCGAACTATTCGAGCAATTCGACCTCGATCCTCTAGCCTTCGCGGCCAAAGTTCGGCAGTCAACCGTGCAATTAGAATTTGCACCAGTTTCTCTAGAAATGCCACAATTTGAGCAGTAATTTTAGTGATTTCTATTTTCTATTAAGGTCTGGATTAATTACATCAGTTAGCGATATAAGAATGGGTTAATGGCAACACAAGCGAAGTTATTTGGTTTAGACAATTCAAATCGAGATTTTACTAAGGTAGATGCTTGGGGAAAAAATCAATTTAACTCAAGTTTTCCAGCCGCTTTATCTTGTTATCTCGATCATCAAGAATTGGCTGCTAATTATATAGCAATCACAAATCAAAAATTTGGGATAAGTTTAATTGATATTACCAATGTTTTTGGAATGAAGCCCAATGGAACTAGCGCATATTTTGCATTTGAAGCACAATATACTCCATTTCAAAAATATGTGATTGGCACTTTACCTAGAACTGATTTAGTAATTCAAGATAGTTCGACAGGGCAATGTTTAAGAGGTTTAGAAGTCAAATTAACTGCACTGCCCGATAACACGACTTGCAATTTGAGTGATGATAAATTTGGTTCTGAGATTGTGGTCAGACCTGACACGATCATATATTTGGCAGCTAGTATAGTCAGCACAAATATTGAAATAGTTAGGCGGCATATTGAAAGTAGTGATGTCGTTGTTGATAATTGGTCAGATGCCAGAGAAGTAATTACTAGCATTACAAAAATCATTAACTGTATCTCTAATATTGGTATCGATATTGAGAAAAATCAATCGCCATTCCTTTTACATCCAATTTGGAAGACCGTTGGAAAATCACCAAAGCTTGCCGAGAATTGTCTTGATGTTTTTGTATGGAGTGATGCAGCTTTTGCTTGGTTTATATCACAAGTATCCAAAAATGATAATTCTGCGACTCAAATAACTCGCCAAACGCGAACAAGTATCTGGCTATATAAAATGCTTTTGGATATCTGCATTAATGGCAGATGTGACTATAAAGATATTATTGACAAGCTTTCTTACAATACTAAAAATGATAAAGCTTTTGCATCCGCAGGGAACTTAACTAACCCCTATATGTCATGCGAGAATTTGACATCTCCCAGAATTACAAAAGACGAAATTAAAAATATTATTTTGGGTGGTGGTCAAAATCTACTTAGTCCAGAACGTAGATTTGACGCAATTATCTTCAATTCGCCAGAGTTATTCTCATGATTACTGCTATTGATTTGTTTAGTGGTTGTGGTGGACTATCTCTTGGCTTTCAGAAAGCGGGGGTTGATATTTTAGCGGCTATTGACAACTGGGATATTGCGCTGGATATTTACAGGGAAAACTTTAATCACTCAGTTATTCAACAAGATTTATCTGAGGAAGTTACCTCGATTAAAATAATTCGTAAATTTGCACCAGATATGATCATTGGAGGGTCTCCATGTCAAGATTTTTCGAGTGCAGGAAAACGCGATTTAAATGGTGATCGCGCAAATCTAACTTACAACTTTGCAAATATTGTCTGTGAGATAAAACCTAAATGGTTTGTGATGGAGAATGTACAGAGAATTACTAAAAGCCCTATTCTTCCGCAAATATCAGACCAGTTTATTAGGTATGGTTATGGTTTATCTGGAGTTGTTTTAGATGCGTCTCTATGTCATGTGCCACAGTCTCGATCGCGGTTTTTCTTGATTGGTGAATTTGGGGGTAAACAAAATACTTTAGTAGATTTATTTAAGATTGATTTGGCAAATAAACCGATGACGATTAGAGATTATCTTGGCGATAAGTTGAAGCTACAATACTATTATCGACATCCTAGAAGCTATGCTCGTAGGGGGATTTTTTCAATTGATGAGCCAAGTCCAACTATCAGAGGTGTTAATCGTCCAATACCTGCAAATTATAAATTGCATAGTGGCGATCCACAGGATATTGATATTTCCACAATTAGACCTTTATCAACTATTGAACGTAGTTATCTTCAAACATTCCCAGAATCATTTAAGTTTTTTGGGACTAAAACAAATCTAGAACAAATGATTGGTAATTCTGTACCTGTGAATTTAGCTTATTTTGTGGCTTCTACTATTTTGAAATACATGAAAAAAGAAATTGATCTATATAACTTAAGCCATCACATTAATCCAGCTTTAGAAAATTTTAGCAATATAGTCATCTCCCATTAAGCTATTATTCTCCCAACTCTTTTGAGATTGCTATATTATGGTGAAATCAAGGCACGTATTAGAGATCAAGTTATATGACACGCAAATCTTGGGATAACTATTTGGAATTAGGCTCAGAATTGGGCTTCTGGGATGGAGATGGGGACAAATCGAAAAAACATAAATCTTTCCACATGCCAGGAGCAAAGCCGCATTACAATCCCGATCGCCCAGGACAAGTTGAACATATTGCTCTAGATTTAGTGCTTGATATTGCTCAAAAAGCGATCGCAGGTACTTGCAAGATTCGTTTGCGACCTGTGCGTGACGGCATCATGGAAATGACCTTAGATGCAGTCAGTTTGCGGATTGATAACGTGTCTATTACTGATCAAATAGAAGCCAAACCTGATCCAGATAAATCTAAGTGCAAATTTGATTATGACGGTGAATTCCTGAAGATTTATCTCAATCAGCCAACGCAAGCAGGTGTGCCGATAGAAATTGCGATCGCCTATGCTGCTGAGCAACCACAGCGTGGGATTTACTTTGTGCAGCCCACCGAAGCACAACCCAGCAAGCCCACACAAGTCTGGACACAGGGTGAAGACGAGGACTCGCGCTATTGGTTCCCTTGTTTTGATTATCCTGGACAATTGGCTACTTCGGAGATTCGGATTAAGGTTTCTAAAGACTTGATGGTGATTTCCAATGGAGAATTGATCGAGGTTAAAGAACAGAAAAAGGAAAAGATTTATCACTGGTCGCAGAAGGAAGTTCATCCTAGCTATCTGATGACTTTAGCGATCGGTGATTTTGTCGAAGTTAAAGATGAATGGAAAGGTAAACCTGTAACTTACTATGTTGATAAGTCTCGCACTGCCGAAGAAGCAATCCTGACGATGGGCAAAACCCCACAGATGATCGAATTCTTCAGCGAGAAATATGGCTATGACTATGCATTTCCTAAATATGCACAGGTCTGTGTCGCTGACTTTATTTTTGGTGGCATGGAAAACACTTCCACAACGCTGTTAACCGATCGCTGTGTATTGGATAGTAGAGCTGCACTTGATAATCGCTCTAGCGAAAGTTTAGTTGCCCACGAATTAGCGCACCAGTGGTTTGGCGATTTGCTAGTGATCAAGCATTGGTCACATGCATGGGTGAAGGAAGGCGCAGCTACCTATGCTGAAGTGCTGTGGACAGACCATGAATATGGCGCTGAAGAAGCTGCCTATTATCTGCTAGGTGAAGCGCGGCGGTATATTTCCGAAGATAAAGATCGCTATCGCCGTCCGATGGTGACCCATGTCTATCGTGAAGCGATCGAGCTATATGATCGCCATATCTACGAGAAGGGCGGCTGTGTTTACCATATGCTGCGGACTGAACTAGGCGATGATTTGTTTTGGAAAGCGATTCATCATTTTGTGCGGACTAATGCCCATAAGACCGTTGAGACAATTGATCTGCTAAGAGCGATCGAAGAAGCAACGGGTAAAAACTGTATGTTTCTCTTCGATCAATATGTATTCCGTGGTGGACATCCAGAATATAAAATTGGCTATAGCTGGGATAGTGATAATAACTTGGCGAAGGTCACAGTTTCCCAAACCCAAGATGAACTCTTTGATTTGAAGATTCCCATTGGCTTTGGTTTTGAAGAAGTTTCAGACAGCCAAGTTTTTACAGTGCGCGTATTTGAGAAAGAACAAGCTTTTTACTTCCCATTGTCCAAAAAGCCCAAGTACATCAGCTTTGATCGCGGCAACAACTATCTCAAACAGGTCAGCCTCGAATATGGAGTTGCTGAGCTAAAAGCTGGCTTGCAGTCAAATCCTGATCCAATCGCTAGAATCCAATGTGCAGAAGCCTTAGCAAAAAAAGGTGGTTTAGAATCAGTAAAAGCTCTTGGGCAAGCCCTTTTAGATGAAAAATTCTGGGGTGTGCGCGTGGAGATTGCCGAAAATCTTGCCTCGATTAAGCTCGATCAAGCTTTTGAAGCTTTGGCAAAGGGCTTAGAAGATGCAGATGCAAAGGTGAGAATGGCAGTAATCAGTGGCTTGGCACAAAACAAGGTGCAGAAGAGTTTAGAATTGATTAAACCCTTTATCAAAAAAGGCGATCCTAGCTACAATGTGGAAGCAACCGCAGCAAGGCTAACTGGTGACTTGGCGGCAGCTTTGAGCACAGAGCGTGAACCTTCTAAAGTGGTGAAGCTATTACAGACAGTTCTCAAAGAAAGAGCAGGTTGGAATGAAGTAGTACGTTCTGGCGCGATCGCAGGTTTATCTAAAATCAAGGATTCTGATGAAGCTTTGGAAACTGTCATCAAATACACGGAACCTGATGTACCACAGCCATTGCGTTTAGCTTCTATCAGAGCCTTAGGTGCGATGGGTAAATCGCAATCAAAACCTAAAACTGAACAGATTCTCAATCGCTTGAAGGTAATTGCTCAAGAGACATTTTTCTTGACGCAAATGGCTTCGGTTGGGGCGTTGGGGCAAGTTGATAGTGCGGCAGCAATTGGCATATTGCGATCGCTGTCTGACTCGACTCCTGATGGGCGGGTGCGTCGTGCCGCCGATGAAGCGGTTCAGCGTGTACAGAGAGCTATCGGTAAGGACGCAGGGCTGAAGCAACTACGTGAAGAGCTTGATCAAGTTCGCAAAGACAATCAGGATTTGAAGAGTCGTCTAGAAGCGATCGAGGCAAAAGCCAAACCATAAAAGAAGAAGCACCCCAAGGGTGCTTCTTCTTTTACGGAATTTTTCGCTGTATAATCAAAACTATCTATAAGTTCAGGAGCCAAAGCCAATGGTCAGCCAACTGAGCCAAAAACAACTAGCCCAACCCGAAATCATATATCCCGAAAGTGATGGGAAACCAATGGCAGATAATACTAAGCAGTTTCGATGGATTTTAACGATTCAGCAAAATATTGACTGGCTATATACCAACGATCCTCAAGTATTCGTTGCTGGTGACTTGTTGTGGTATCCCATTGAAGGACAAACCCAAATTACTGCTGCTCCTGACACGATGGTAGTATTTGGTCGTCCTAAAGGAGACAGGGGTTCATATAAACAATGGGAAGAAGGGAATATTGCGCCTCAAGTTGTTTTTGAGATTCTCTCTCCTAGCAATAAACCTCTAGATATGGCAAAGAAGTTAGTTTTCTACGATCGCTATAGGGTTGAAGAATATTATGTTTATAATCCTGAGAATGACAATCTAGAAATCTGGATTAGAAATGATGGCAGCTTAGATAGAATTCTTGAAACTCATAACTGGATCAGCCCTCGGTTGGGGATTCGCTTTGATGTATCTACCAATGAGCTTCAAATCTATCGTCCTGACGGCACTAAGTTTTATTCATATATCGAAATTAATACGAAGTTAGAGCAAGAGTTCCAACGTGCCGAACAAGCTTCACAACAACTTAAAGAGATGGAGGCAATGCTAAAACAATATCGTGATCGCTTTGGCGAATTGCCTCAGTAAAAGTTGTCTGCCTTGTTAGTAGAGAGTTATTAGCATTTTAGAACTGGGGTTTAGCTGGTGGTGGCGTGATGAAAATAGCGATCGCATTATGCACAGGTGCAATCTCAGTTATCGGACGATTGAGAATCTCACCGCCAAGAAATAGGCTGGAAGAACTACCGCCATCAAGATTAAGTGCATCGACTGCTCCCATCTTTTTGAGAACTTCCGCAGTTTGCAAGAGATTGGGGGCAACTCCTTCGGGGACCGCTTGGAAAGTAGCAAGAATTAGTTTGCCCTTCTCTTTAGTAGTAGCGATCGCGCTACGATTCGCCGATTGAGTATCAAACCCCGATTGAAATTGTTCCAGTTTTCCATCTAGAGATAGACTTCCATTTTTCAACAGCAGCGGACCTGCACCAATCAAATTGGAAAAACTGGCAAACTTATCAGGAATAAAGGCTTGACGACCGCGAACAGTCATCCCCACAGGTAATTGCTTGGCAGCCTCAGGAGTTAGTCGTGCCACTAAAACATAGCCATCACTAGGGATGGTTATCTGCCCCACACCGACAGCATTACCTTGATATTGAGCAACAACGCGATCGCCACGTACCACGATTAAGAGTTCATTTTCAGTAAGTGGAGAGTACACAGCACCCCAATTAGGAGTGTAGCGAGCAATTCCTCTCTGCACATAACCACTATTGAGATTAGTAAGGGCAATGGTTACTTGACTTGCCGTGCTGATCTCTTCCTTGAAATTGAGCCGATCAACAAGAGTTTCTCCTTTCTCATTCCATGCGATCGCACCTCTAACTAATGCGGTTCCTGCTAGCCAGCGATTGCCTTCCCGAATTGCACCAACTGGTAATTTCCGAATCCGATTAAAAAATCCGCCATTAATTGCTCCTACCGCTTGGGCTTGCTGTACCATTTGCGGAAGAGGCATCAAACCTAAGATTCCATTGGGAGAGCCATCGGGATTACTCCAAATTGGACGTAATTTTAATCGAGGTGATTTTAAATCAACTTCTAAAGCCGTAACGGAAAACTTAATGGTTTTAGGCTCTTTATCTGTTTTTGGCTTGTTGGGAATTTCGACAACTCGCTCAATCCTTCGCAAGCCTTCCGCCCATTGTACCGTTAAGCTGGGTGGAATATAGTCGCGCCGTAAGTCGATCACAAGCTTAGGTGTTGGATTACTGAGCATCTCGATCGCAGGATTAATAGATTCATTCATTTGAATCTGAATCTGCGTTAATTTCCCCTGCGGTTGCACATTAACAGACTTCACCAAATTCCCTGCGATCGCATTCATGCCAGTGGGCAGTCCAGATGCTACCTCAGCGGATACAAATACCGTAATCACATTACCTTGCTGAGTAACGCGCCAAGGAGTGCGGCGATTTAGATCAATCACAATGCGATCGCCCCAAGGTTGCTTACTGCGGCGCACAGCTTGCATTGAGGCATCAGGAGTGTATATATTCAGAGCATTTCCCACAATTTCTGTGCGCCATTGCTCTGCGAAAGGCGCAAGATCGAGATAGCGAAATTGCCCTGTATTGTCAAAAGCAACCTGCGAAAATGTAGGACTAGAAAACCATCGTAATCTTTGGCGATCGGCTTTGTCCGAATCCAGCATCTGCACACCTAATCCACCTGTGAGCCAGTCTTCCTGCACATACAAGCTTTGCTGCCCTTGCTCTACCCTCCTGATCCAACGCCCTGACCAAGGCTGTCCATTTAATTGAATTACATTTCCACTATCGGGTATAGTCGCCGAGGGAGCGCTATCAGCAATGACAACTTGGCAACAAACTGCGGCAAGAAAGGGAATTAGCGTTTTAGAGTATGTCATTTTCATAAGGCTAAACGAGGATTAATTTGAAAAGTTTTGAGCTGCGAAGTGGCTCAAAACTTTTCAGGAATAACTTAAGGCGCAGGACTAAGTACAGGACAAAAATTTAATGGAGTTAAAAAAGGCTTGAGAATTGAGATGAAGGTCAAAGATGAAGTGACGCAGGAAATCAAACCCAAGACGAAAAATACTTTTAGGTAAGCGACCGTGCTT
>JBIKYZ010000081.1:0-19044 GCA_044354985.1 Pseudanabaena sp.
TGATCCGATGTGGATCGAGACCCACGGCAGGCTAAGTCCGCCAAAAACTGAAAGCTCCAAAGGAGCGATCTCTCAAAATCCATCTCCGAAAACTGCCAATGCCGATTGCTTGCGACCCTATGAACCATCAAAATCTGATCCTATGTCGGCGATTGGAAGCAGGATTGGCTATCTCAGAACTTTACTAGAAACGCCAATTTTGCGTAGGAGTAAATCTGCATCGGAAATTGCTAGCTTGCAAGCCGAACTGGAAAGACTAGAACTCGATCGGCAGACAACCTCCAGTTCCTAATGGGGGCGATCGCTTTCAAGATGGTGATGTTATTTACTTTTTGTCGGATTTTGATCTTGGTGATATGCCCCATCATCTGTTTAAGTCAGGTGATATCACAATCGATGCGATGACTAATTTTGAGCTTTTACAACTTAAGGTGGCTCAGGTGATTAATGCTGTTGCGGATGGTGGTTTTGATTTGCTAAATGCTTCAGAACACCAATTATGTCAGTATTTCGGGATTACGCGCGGGATGCTGCGTTAACATTTTGATTGGAGCAAACCGTTATTAGATACTCTATATAACAACTTGATCCAAAGTTTTAATGAAAATTTGGTTTTGCTTACTGATTATGCTGATCTAGTGATCGTTGATCTTTGGGATGGTGTAACTGAGTTGTTTTTGAGTGAGAATCTACCAATAAAAGATACTTTGGCTGGGATTTTAGAGTTTTTCGCGGAACATATCCCACTTTATTTGCATAGTTATGTGCTGGAGCGGCTTTCATCTGAGGCTCGTAGTCGCTTATTTTCGGTGATCGCTCTTCTGGCGATTTAGCTGACGATATTCTTGAACTCACGTCAAAACCTTAAATCTGGCTAGATATTCTTCGACCTGTCGTGATGAGATCGAATTACTGACTGGTGAGATGCTAGATATGTCAAAGCTAGATGAGAATAATCACGGCATTGTTCATGAACACAAACAAGGAACTATAGGTGTAGTTTTAGGGGGTTCGACCAAATACTCCCAGCATAATTTCCCAGAATTCAAATCCCTTACTTTTAGGACACTTTGATGTGTCCGTGGATCGATGGCCCGACCGCCAAGATAGTAAATTTTAGAATTAAAAATTGCGATTGGATTGCCAATATCATAATTTACTATTGTCAGAAGCTCTCCAGTTTCCGCAGCAAAAATCCACCAAGTTTGCTCTACATCAGCACATATGTTAGGGCGAACGAATATGTAGCATCGATCAAGAGTGACAACACAACTTAGCGGCCCCTCACCTCTGCCTAGCTCGATAATTTTTTCGGTGTTCTGTTCTCCATATCTGTCGCATATTCTCAGTTGTACTACTTGTTGTCCATCAATCCTATCCCAAATAAGATCTACGATCTTCTGTCCTGCAATCCAACGTCCAGAATGCAAATCTATGATCTCCAGTCCCGCAATCCAACGTCTAGAGTGCAAATCTTCTTCATCTGAGGTATCTTTGGTAATTAAGGCGAGGGGATCTTCTGAAGATAGCATTTCCAATTCACCTGAATTAAGGTCAATTCGCACTGTGCCATTATCTTTTAGTTGTTCATAATACATTTCGACTAATGCTGATGGTGCGGCTCCCCCGTTATAATGACCTTGAGCTTCCCAATCTAGGAACAGATAATCTGTAGTAGCACGTACTTGGAATTTTAAATCAGGTATACCCACACCAATTGATTGGAGGCAGACCCAATCGGGAAAAACTATCGGTGCTGACAGCCAGAGTAAATTACCATTACGATCCAGTTTGGCAATCTTGAAAGCATTCCCAAAATCGGGTAGCATCTTTTGTACTGCTAACCATTCTCTAGTGGCTAGTAGCGGATATGACATCTTTTGTACTCCCAACCATTCCCATTCACTAGTGAGCGGATATGATGCGACATGAGTCGTCCAGAGTACGCTACCATCATTGAGATCGATCGCTTCAATTCCATTATTGATATTGACAAAATAGCCAACCTGATGATTAGGCGAAAGTATGCCACCTGGTAGGAATATCGCTCGAATTTGCTCGGTATTAGGCATATTCTACTTGAAGATAAAAATAAAAAGTTATGGGTACAGTGCCGGCTCAGTTTTAGGGGGTTCAACCAAATATTCCCAACATAGTTTCCCAGAATTCAAATCCTTTACTTTCAGGACACTTTGATGTGTTAGGTAATCGATGCGCTGATCGACAAGATAGTAAATTTTAGAATTAAAAATTGCAATTGATCGAATGTCAATAGATTTATAGCTAGCATCGTAATTTACTGTTGTCAGAAGCTCTCCAGTTTCCGCAGCAAAAATCCACCAAGGTTGCCCTACATCACATATGTCAGGACAAACGAATATGTAGCATTGATCGAGAGTCACAATAAAATGTAGCGTCTCACCTCTGCCTAGCTCGATAATTTTTTCGATGTTCCGCTCTCCATATCTGTCGCGGATTCTTAGTTGTAATCCTTGTTGCCCACCAATCTCGTCCCTTACTAGATCTACGATTTTCTGTCCTGCTGTCCAACATCCAGAGGGTAATGGCTCTTCAACCGAGGTATCTGTGATGGGAGCTTCTAGCGGTAGTCTTTCCACAACACCAGAATTAAGGTTGATTCGTACTTTGCCACGAGCTTTATCACGAGCTTTTCTTTGTGGGGATGGATCTGATGGATCTCGTAATGGGATGGTTCCCCGATTCCACGATGAGTCTTGAGCTTGCCAATCTAAGAACAGACGATTGGTGGTAGCCCGTAATTGAAAATTTAAATTAGTTTTACCCCAACAATAGGAAGGAGGATAGAATGGGACTCTAAATATAGTTGCAGACTGAAAGATTAAACTACCATTATCTAGAGCGAGTGTGGCAATCGTAAAAGCGCCCCCAATATTCCAATGTGGTGGCAATCTCTTATGTACTACTAGCCACTTATTGGTGGCTAACAGTGGATATGATGCGACATCAGTCGTCCAGAGTACGCTACCATCATTGAGATCGATCGCTTCAATTCCATTATTGATATTGACAAAATAGCCAACCTTCTGATCAGGCGAGAGGATACCGCCTGGTAGGAACATCGGTCTAATTTGCTCGGTATTAGGCACACACCACTTTAGGATGGAAATACGAAATCGGTCAAATTTACTTTGCATTAGACTTACGTCACTTGAGGATAGAAATACAAAGCGATAAGTATCGCGTTTAATTGTGAATATTCGTAATTGCCCAAATGGTTTTATTAGCTTATGAGGGGTCTTCCTGCTCGATCAAAGATTCAATTTGAGCTATAAGTTTTTCTAAAGACTTTTGCTTTTTCTTATCATCCCAAACTGGAGATTTTTTTAGTTTTTGAATAGAATCTGCAAATCTAGTCTTTAATGTGACAGGCTTTTCAATGATTTGACCTGCTTTGATATCGCGAATTTTCTCCTTGATCTGCATCAGTGATAAACTCTCTGTGATTGTTTCATTTAACAATGACTGTCTTAGAGCAGCATCTTTAACTGTAGCGATCGCTGTTGCTTTTGTATATTCGATTTGTCCTTTACGTAGTGCTTCTAGCACTTCTATCGGCAAATTTAGTAAAGGCAATCGATTGACGACAAATGACTCCCATTTAACAATCTGCAATGATTCAAAAATACTGATAACTTTAGCTGAGATCTCAGACAAAAGTTCGTCACGGTCTGATTCTGGAGTTACTCGCATTTTGTAAAGATTGGAGATTACCGATTTTTCAGGAATAGCTAATCTCAGCGACAGTATCTGAAGTATTGCCTCAGTCTCTTCAACTGGGTTTAAATCTTCGCGTTGCAAATTCTCTACTAGCGCAATTTCATAGGCTTGCTCATCACTTAATTGATGGATGACAGCAGGAATCTTTTCTAGCCCTAATTCTTTTACTGCACGAAATCTACGCTCACCTGCAACTAATTCATAGCCAGTATCTACAGATCTAACAATGATTGGCTCTAAAATTCCATGATGACTAATTGACTCTTTTAATTCCAGCATTTTAGCAGGATCAAAATAACGTCGAGGTTGCTGTTTGGGTAAAGAAATATCACTGATTAAGATTAATCCGTCCGTTGATATATCACTATCTTCATTGTCGTCATCATCAAAAAGGGCTATATTTGATAGTTTTGTTTGGACTTTTGTTGGCGGTTTTCTCATAGTTTCTCCATTGCCTCAGACACTTCATCAAAAATTTTCAAAATCGTACCATTGCTTCCCTTTTTATTGTTACCAATAAATGCGCCAAAAGGTTTAAGAGCTTTTGTTGCTTCTGCTAATGCTGTAGCGCGAGGTAGAGGTGAAAATACTTGGGCAATAGACGCAAGCTGTTCATTAATATCAAACAATGTTTGTTGATCCATTGCTGTCGAAGAGGCATACATCGTAGGCAAGAATCCTGCTAACTTCAGATTTTTATTCAGTCTTTTCTGAACCTTTTTGGTCGTACCCAGTAAAAGGTCAGTCCCCATTAAAGCTTTAAACTGTGTTTGAATTGGTACAAGTACATGGGTTGCCGCTACCAAGCTAATCACACTTAAAATGCCTAAACTTGGTGGGCAGTCAATAATAATAAATTCGTAGATATCAAGAAAAGGTTCAATAGCTTCTTTGAGCTTAAATTCTCGTAGTTCTTCAAGAACTAGCTGCTGCTCGGCTTTAGCTAGATTAAGGTTGGCTGGGCATAAATCCATCGAATAGAGATTGTCAATAATTGGTAAAGCTATTGGTGATTCTCCATCATCTTCAGCAATTAAGGAATTATAGATACTTAATTTTAATGTCCTTGTATTAATTCCCATGAAAGCGGTGAGTGATGCTTGAGGGTCCATGTCAATCAAAAGAGTCTTATGTCCTCGGTTGGCAAGATTGTAGCCAAGATTTTGAGCTACAGTTGTTTTCCCCACGCCTCCAGCTTGATTAAATACCGCAATTACTCGGCTCATTCTATCTCCATTTATTTGCTCTTAGGGCTAATATATTTTAAAAAACTCTAAAAATATAGATTGAGGTTCTCAGCAGACTTAGGTGCTGATAATTTTTATCATAACGTTATGATAAAAATTAAATGATATTTTTAAAGCTTATTTTGATTGCTTAAGCTTTAAAAATATATCCTAAAAAATATTGCATTTTAGATATCAATATTTTTATCATAACGTTATGATAAAAAACAAGTAAGCTCATTTTTGAGTCTATTTCGTTGTAGAGCGTAGCACTATTTATCGATCTAAACACTAAATACCGTATTCATAGCAATATCAATTATTGGTGATCTCATAAAATATCTAAAGCTAGAATCTATGCCAAACATCTATAACCTATCCCAAGAGGTATCTCAGCTAGAACAATTCGAGGAAATTGTTTCTTGGTAAAAACATCCAAATTGAGCGCATTGTTTCCACAGGACAAACTACTCCCTCTGGACAATGATATGACCAAGAACTTGATGAATGGGTAATCTTACTTCAAGGTGAAGCCGAACTTTCCTATACAGACGATACGAGAATGAAACTAAAAGCAGGAGATTATCTGCTCATTCCCGCCCATACAAAACATCGCGTTGAATATACCAGTATCGAACCAGTTTGTATTTGGCTTGCTGTACATGGGCAGTTTCCATCTTAGCTAATCCAAATCTCGTTTGATTCATAAAAGTTTCCGCGTTGCTCAAGTTTGAAATCACCCAAAAGTAAACCCAACCAAATTTCCACTATTGGAAATTTTAAAGCGCTTTGCAAATCTAACAAGCGGATAGGAGAAGAATTATTAGCAATACAATACGCGATCGCTTCAATCCAAGCCGAAACATTCTCAGCATGAGCAGTACTAATCGCCCGTTCAAATTCCTCCTCCACACTAAGCAAACTTTCCTGTTCTAAAGCTTGAATCAAAACCTCCTTATCAATTGCGCCAACCATCGAATTACCACTTTCCCTTTGTTCGGAAATCTTCCTCGGTAAACTCTGCAAAGGCTCAATAAACTGGTCGAAATCCACCACCATAGACTGGCGCACATAACGATCAAAAGCATCATCAGAAATGATCGGCTCACCATTTACTGCACGAGAGTGTAACTCTTCAAATAAAAAGCTAGAGCGATCGTAAAACAAATTTGTAATCTGACATACCGCTTCTCCCGCTATTCGTAACTGAGATCGCGTATCGAGATCAAACAGAGTCAAATCCAAAAGCTTAAACACCATTGGTAAATTTGCATCTTCAGGAGTCTGTCTCGCAGTCGAAAGGACATCCCATAAATCCAACTCAAGCTGTTTAACTTTCATTGTCACACCGAAAATTAATTTGAATGACAAGGGCAAGGACGCAAAGGACAAAGCCAAGGATCGAGGCGTTCTTGGCTAGCAAATTTCTTAATCCCATAATTTGACTCTAGCAAAACCAATACCTTCTGGACATAAGTATGCACTTGTGTCGCCACCATTCCCGCACAATGAATTGGTGGAATCGCTGCGAACTTTTCTTGCCCTTTCCAAACTTGAGCCGCGATCGCGTGAATCGGTGTATCTGTTCCCGACTGTCGATAAACCACCAATACCGCCCAATATACTGACGCAAATTCATCAGTATTTACAACCAAATTTTCTTCGGAATCACCACGTTTGCGAGAGCGAATCAGATTTCGGCGATCGCGGTGACGGGCATAAGAACGGCGACTATAGCAAACCGCAGGATTCCAACAGCGATCGCCATCATTGCCATGAAGTTCTTGAGCCTGAGACGCAGAGAGCATCGCACACTTTTTACACTTTTCGGGGATACCTTTAGTCATGTTTGGGGGGAAATAATTTAAATAGAACTGATTAAAGCTTTCCGTTAGATGTGAGGATGAAGTTTAGGTATCGTATGCTAGAACAGCAAATAATTCATTAGGTATACAATACAAATATGGGAGTACAAGGAAAACTGGAATTAACCATCAAAATTAATGAACTTCCTAATGATGTGTCTATCGATCAAAACGGTTGGAAATCATTTGATGTAGATTGTGATGGTCAAATCTTTAGCGTTACAGTGAAACCCAAAGTGTTTAAGAAGTTGGAAGATGCACAGGCTAATTATCCGCAGTGGGTAGCGGCGATCGCAGGCAAGATGGGTGAAGTTACTAAGACAGGATTTGTATTGCTTGAGCCAAATATTCAAGTATTTGAGAAAAAGCCTAAAGAAGCCCAACCTGCTGAAGTAGCAAAACCCAGCTAATAATGCTACAGGAAAATATATGCCGAACCCATCTGATCGTCCTATTGACTACGCAGCGATCGCACGCTCAACAATGAAACCATCGGGACAAAAGCCTGCGTGGTTAGTCGAAGGTCATGCTATATATGCTCCTAGTCATGCTCAAGGAATTGGTGAAATCACAGCTATTTTAGGCGATCGCCTCATAGCCAAATTTCCCAACTATTCAGTACCTGTAATCATCACAAATTGGCAAGAAGCTATCAATCGTCAAGAAATATTGCCAGCTAACAGTCAGGAAATAACATCAGAAATTACCCGTGAACAGGAAATCTATGATGTAAGTGAAGAAGACATCGCCACGATTCCGCATCCAGAATTTAGAGAAATTGCACTCAACTTTCAATCGTCTCTTGCAGCAATTCGTGTAACGGAAAGTACAGAAGGAGAGGCTCATAGATTACCTGTGGATTTGCCTAGTATTTTGCAAGAAGCATTGAGGGAACAAGGATATACTCATCTGTGGTCACACCAAATACAGTCGCTAGAAGCGATGAGAAACGGTAAAGATGTGCTACTCGCAACACCAACAGCAAGTGGGAAAACCCTGTCATTTTTACCAGCAATCCTAGAAACTTGTATTCAAGATCCACAAGCGACAGCACTACTAATTTTTCCTTTAAAGGCGCTAGCAATTGATCAACTGTCAAAACTTGAAGTGATCGCTAAGCCTATGGGATTACATACGGGAATGATGACAGGAGATATGCCAAAGGCAGAACGGCTAAAACTGTTTACGCCTCAAGCACCACAGATCTTGTGTATTAGTCCCGATTTGCTCCACCATCAACTTAATCGCATTCGCTACCGTCACGAATGGCAGACATGGCGAGATTTCTTAACCAGATTGCGTTATGTCGTAGTTGATGAAGCCCATACATATCGCGGTAGCTTTGGTGGACATTTTGCTAATCTCATGCGCCGATTGCGATTAGCAGTTGATCGACTTGAAGGTAATAGCGATCTCATTCAGTATGTCCTAGCCACAGCGACGATTGGTAACCCGATTGAATTAACAGAGCGAATCACGGAAAGAAGCGATCGGCTTGTATATATCAATCGTAGTGGCGCAAGGGCGGCAGGGCGAACAATTCTGTGTTTAAATCCTACGGCGCGAACTAACACTGAAGCCAGTCGATTGATTTTAGAGTGGCTGGAAAGAGGACTAAGTGGCATTGTTTTTTGTAACACTCGCGCAGGGGCAAAGTCATTGCTAGCTCTTATGTATGCAGAATTAGAACGACAGAAACGAGGACATCTAAAATCATCGCTGGCTCTTTTTTATGGTTCACTACGCAGCGATCGCCGCAACCAGATTATCGAAGCAGTCAAACAAAATAAAGTACGGGTAATATTTGCCACGTCTGCGTTAGAAGCAGGGATTGACCTACCAGAATTAGATTGTTGCTTAATCAAAGGCTACCCAGGATCATTGATGAGTTTTTATCAACGGATTGGCAGAGCAGGAAGGCATCAGCATGGGCTAGTTGTGTTTTTACCATCCTTGGGAGATCCTCTTGATTATTACTATGGAAGCAATCCTCATATGCTTCTTGATGGAGAAGTTGAACGCGCCCTTTGCAATCCCAACTATCACTCAATTCTCAGTAAGCATCTCCGTTGTGCGGCAAGTGAAAGCATGATTCCAGCAAGTGAAGTCAAACAACGTTTCGGCGACAATGCTGGTAATATCGCTGATGAACTGCTCAAGCAAAAAGCATTACGAATCAATGAGAAATCAGGCGATCTCTTTACCCATGATCGCCCTCATAACTCGGTTAATCTGAGGGGAGCAACTCAAGACTCAGTTATGTTGGTAGACGGCAATACTAATCAAGAACTTGAAGAATTATCGCTACTACAAGCTTATCGTGAAGTATTTCCTAATGCCATATACGCTATGCAGAGTAACGATGGAAATTTGCAATATTACCGATCTCGATCGCTAGATTTAGAATCAAAACAAGCGAGCCTGATCCCTATTGATTCAGAGCCAAAACTCCGCACACAGGCTACGCAAGACATGACTATTAAGCCATTGGAGCCTCTGCGTGAGCCAAGACTAGTTTCATTAAATCTCAAAGACAGTAAATTACGCTTGACCCTTAGCTGGGCTGAAATTACGAATCATGTAACGGGATATAACTTGATCAGCAAAGTGAGAACAATTACCTGTAGCCATCCCCGTTGTTCACGCTACCATCAACCAATGCAGTCTGATATTTGTACCGCCTGTAGCAAACCAACGAGATTAGCTGAAATTACAGAAGTCGAAGAGGAAAATCTATTTGATGTAGCTTATACGACTCACTATCAAGCCCCAGTATTGAGGATTGAGATGAATTTAGAGTTGTCGGTGCCATTGCAAGAATATGCCAATAAACTCAAACAACAGATAGAGAATCAATTTGGCACTGATATTCCTTCAGAACTTATATCTCTATTTCAAACAAATCCTGCCGATCTAGCTTTGCATTCAATCTGTCATCAGATTGGGATTGCCGTGCCGTTAATAGTGCTTAGCGATCGCCAAGATCTGAATAGCTATTGTGACACCGATAACAATCGCGTAAATACATTAAAGACATTTGCTTATTTTTTTGATACGACTGATGGCGGTAATGGCACTTGTGAGGAATTATTTGATCGCTTTGAATCCTTTGCCGTTCGTGCTACTCAATTAGTTGAGGCTTGTAACTGTCAGTATGGTTGTCCAAGATGTCTCATGGATGCTCGTTGTCCACAGGATAATAAAGCCTTGAACAAATTTCTAGGATTGTATTTGCTCCAAGCTATTAGTGATGAACCAGAATTTTTTTAATAATAAGCTTTTGTAGTATTTAAAAGTTTTCCCGATCCTTCTTTAACTTGAAAAGTACAATATCGTAAATATTGCTTTTTTGTAATCCAAAAGCTAAAAAATATCTGATATAGTGCCTTTATCGCTTAATTAGTACTTCGCAGGCAAGGAGACATCAGCAAACTTGATTTATGTACTTCAAAAAGCTATCAAAGAGACTTAGCAGGGAAAACGGGGTTATGAATGGATAGGCACATGGCAAATAGGTTAGAAGTAGGACAAATTGTTAGAGTTCGATCGCGCCAATATTTAGTCGAAGAAGTGACTGCGCCTGATCCTGCTCATCCGAAGGGAGATACCGCAGTCAGATTAGCTTGCTTAGATGATGATGCTCAGGGGCAAGAGTTACAGGTATTTTGGGAGAGGGAGATTGATGCTGAGGTGATAGGAGCCTCGACATGGGATATTGTGGCGCGTCGGGGCTTTGATGAAGCGAAGAAATTCTCGGCATATCTGCATACATTGCGTTGGAATTGTGTGACATCGACTGACCCGAAATTATTTCAAGCGCCCTATCGTGCGGGTATAGAGGTGAAGTCTTATCAGCTTGAGCCATTACGCAAGGCTTTGTTAATGCCCCGCGTGTCTCTTTTCATTGCCGATGATGTGGGCTTAGGCAAGACCATTGAAGCAGGTTTGATTTTGCGTGAGATGCTGATGCGCCAGAAGGTTCGCCGTGTTGTGATTGCTTGTCCGCCTTCGGTGGTGTTGCAGTGGCAAGAAGAAATGGAAAAGCGCTTTGGTCTAATCTTTACGGTTTATGATCGCGAATTTGTGGCAACGAAGCGGCGGGAACGCGGCTATGGGATTAATCCTTGGCAATTGCATAATCGGTTTATTATTTCCCATTCTTTGCTGCGGGATGAAAACTATACGGTGGGCTTGCGGGAGTGGCTGGGGGATTTTAACCCAGCGAGTATGTTGATTTTGGATGAAGCCCATAATGCGGCTCCTGCGAGTAGCTCTCGCTATGCGATCGACTCACAACTTACAAAAGTATTGCGTGATATTGCTCCCCGTTTTGAACATAAGTTGTTTTTGTCGGCAACGCCCCATAATGGTCACTCCAATAGTTTTGCCGCACTTTTAGAAATGCTCGATCCGCAGCGTTTTTGTCGGGGTGTATCGGTTAGTGGCAGAAGTGGCAAAAAATTGTTAGATGCAGTGATGGTGAGGCGACTGAAAAAAGATCTGCGTGAAATTGGCGAAACTGATTTCCCCAAGCGTCATGTACTGCCGATCGCTGTGGATAATTTGCCAGAGGATGCGCCAGAACTAGAGCTATCGCGACTGTTGCAGGAATATCGGACTTGTCGCGAACAAAGGCTCAAGGATGCCAAGAAGTCAGAACAGCGATCAGCAATGCTGGTGATGATCTCGTTGCAAAAGCGTTTACTGTCTTCGATAGAGGCTTTTGCGCGGACGCTAAAAGTACATCGGCAAGGCCTTGAGAAAAAAGCATCTAAGAAAAGTTCATTGAATGATGATTTTTCATTGCTTGGTGATTCGCTGAATTATGACGATGATCGCGCAGAACTATCAGAAACAGAAGTGATGGCGGAAGAAGATGCTCAGATGTTAGCGGCTTCAGCGATCGCCATTGCAGAGAATATTTCGGCGCGAGAATTAGAATTACTCGATCACATGACTGCTATTGCCGAGAGATCGCGCTATGAGCCTGATGGCAGAATTAAAAAATTAGTTGCATGGATACGCGATAATCTCTGTCATGATCTTGGTCAAGCAGGGGCAAAGTGGAACAATCGCCGTGTTTTAATCTTTACAGAATATACGGATACAAAACGCTACTTAGAGGAACAGATTAAGGCGGCGATAGATGGCTCAGATCTTGCTAATAAAAGAATTGATACTTTTCATGGCGGTATGGGCGATGATCGCCGCGAAGCGATAAAAGCAGCTTTCAATCACGATCCTGCCGATAATCCTTTGCGAATTTTGATTGCCACTGATGCGGCTAGAGAAGGGATTAATTTACAGAACTACTGTGCAGATTTATTCCATTTTGATATTCCTTGGAATCCGAGTCGGATGGAACAGCGCAATGGGCGGATCGATCGCAAATTGCAACGGGAAGCTGAGGTGCGTTGTCATTATTTTGTGTTGCCACAGCGTCCTGAAGATCGGGTTTTAGCGGTGCTAGTCCAAAAAACGGAGACCATCCAAGCGGAATTGGGTAGCCTATCGCCTGTGATTGAGAAAAATATTTCTAAGCTCTTAGAAGGTGGGATTTGGGCAAAGGATGCTAAAGCTGAAAACTCGATCAAAGAGGCGATCGATAAGGTGGATACTGCTGATATTAACGATGAGCAGAGTCAAACGAAAAAAGTTGCCATTCTTGAAGAATTAGAAATTAGTCGTCCTGAGTTGCAACAACTACGCCAGCAAAAGGAAGATCTAGAAAATATGCTTAAAAAAGCGCGGGAATGGCTGACCCTAGACGATCGCCATTTTCGCGAAACTCTATCAGCATCTTTAGAAATATTGGGCGCACAGCCGCTAGGAGCGATCGATCCTGAAGATGCTCTTAAGTCGCCCGATACTGCCCGTTGGTATTTCCCTGAAGATGAAGCCAATGCTGACCCGACGTGGTTAGCAGCTTTGGATAGTTTGCGATCGCCCCGTCAAAAGGGACAAAAACTTTGGGAATGGCGCAATGAGTCACCGATCCGCCCGATTGTGTTCCGCGATCCGCAATCCCTCGATGGTGAGGTGGTGCATTTGCATCTAGAGCATCGACTGGTACAGCGTCTGTTAGGGCGATTCCTATCCCAAGGATTTTTGCATGATGAGTTAACTCGCGCTTGCGTTTGCCATACCAAAGAAACGATTCCTAAAGTGATTGCGCTCGGTCGTTTGTCTCTCTATGGCGATCGCGCTACGCGGCTGCATGATGAAATTGTAGCGGTGGCGGCGGAATGGAACGATCCTGCTTTGCGAGGTCGGGCAAAATTGCGCCCGCTTGGGGAAGGCGATAAAAAGGATGTTTTGCGAGAACTTGAGGATGTTTTCGCCACACCTTCGTTATGTAATGTTTCGCAGTCTCATCAAGATCAATTCAAGGCTTATGCAGCGCGAGATGTGGCAGAGTTAATTCCCCATTTAGAAAATCGTGCTGAGACTTTGACGGATAGGGCAAAGCGGCTATTAACTAAACGTGGTGAAGATGAGGCGGCGGATATGCAGAAATTGCTAGGAGAACAACGCGATCGCATTCTTCAGCAGCAGTCTCAATACAAAACTCAGCAGCTTTCGCTATTTAGTGCGGAGGAACAGAGACAACTGGATGCTGATTTGAAGCACTGGCAAAAGCGATTGCTGCAATTAGAGCAGGAAATCATTGCTGAACCGCAACGGATTCAAAAAGTCTATGAGGTTAAGGCAAATCGA
Source organism: Pseudanabaena sp. (assembly GCA_044354985.1). Classification (GTDB taxonomy): domain Bacteria; phylum Cyanobacteriota; class Cyanobacteriia; order Pseudanabaenales; family Pseudanabaenaceae; genus Pseudanabaena. The sequence continues at coordinate 13,568 of JBIKYZ010000081.1, forward strand.
ATTGAGCCTGTGGGCTTGGTTTATTTGTATCCTATTACTAGTTGATTTTGTAGTTCCACCGCCTTACAGCTTACGCGAAATTATGAGGATAAATTTATGATTACGACTCTAACAACTGAAGATATAAAAACCTTCCTGTTTCAGTTGCCTATACCTGAGCTACTAAAGCTGATTGCAGAAGTTGAGGAAAAGCTAGACACAACCATCATGATGCAGCTTGCAGAAACTGCTTTTGATGAATGGAACGATCCAGAGGAAGATATTTATGATGCCTAAACCTGAAGAAATTTGGCTAGTCAATTTTCCTTTTACAGACCAGACATCAGCAAAAGTTAGACCAGCTTTGGTAATAGCCTCTTATGGTTCAGACCTAATCATTTTAGGGATTTTTTCTAAAGTGCCAATAGGAAGCTTGCCAGATAGTTCGGTTTTAGTTAATTCTGAGCATCCTAATTTTCTGGAAACAGGATTAAAAAAGACATCCATTGTCAAAGCTAATAAAATTGCAACCTTGCATGAATCGGTATTTCAAAGAAGGCTAGGCACAATACCTTCAGACTTATTGGCTTCTGTGAAGGTATCTCTAGTAAAAACACTCAACTTGTAAAGTAATGTCAGACGATCGCGAACTTTTTGTACATAAGGAATGGTTGGGGCTGATTCAGCCTGTGGGGTTGGTGGTGACGGCGCGATCGCTGGCTAGGGCAGAGGCAACACCAGATCGGGCCGATGGCACGAGGTTACAGCCAATTTTGCGGGATTTATTGGATAAAGATTGCGTTTTGTCGGACTTTCGGGCTTTGATGGAGCAGATTTTGGAGTGGGATAGTCAGGATTTAGTGGATGCGCCTGACGGAGTTGAGTATTATTTAGAGAACTATGGCGAGACTTTGAAGCCTAGCTATGTTGTGATAAACAGAGATGAATTAGGGGTGGGGAATTACGAATTAGGAATTACGAATTACGAGTCAGGATCGCCAATTCGTAATTCGCAATTCGTAATTATGATGTTGGTGCAGGAAGTGGAAGTAGGAACGGGGCTAGATGATAAGGCTAGTTCTCAAGGGTGGGAGGTGACAGCGCAACAAAAGTTTGAGCGATTATTGCGGGGGCAAAAAATCCCGATGGGATTGCTGACCAATGGTAAGGAATTACGGTTAGTCTATGCGCCAGAGGGTGAGTCTTCGGGACATTTGACTTTTTCCTTTGCGGCGATGGCAGAAGTGGCGGGGCGATCGCTACTCAGTGCTTTTTATATGTTGCTGTCTAGCTTTCGCGTCTTTCAGGCAAATGTGATGGGGGACGATCGCCGCCTATGCAAAATCCTTGAGAATAGCCGTCTGTCACAAAACGAGGTGTCTGAGCGTTTAGCCGATCAGGTTTTGGATGCTCTATGGGAATTGTTAGCAGGGTTTCAAGCGGCGGATGCTGTGGTTAATGGCAAAATTCTTGCTCCTCTCGCCCTTGAAGGGAAAGGAGAGGAGGGCAATCAGCATATTTATGGCGGACTGGTGACGGTTTTAATGCGGTTGGTGTTTCTGCTTTATGCCGAAGAACGCGACGTGATGCCTGATGATGCGATGTATCAGGGTAACTATGCGGTGACAGGACTTTATGACAGGTTGCGAGATGATGCGAGTAACTATCCTGACACGATGGAGCAGCGTTTTGGCGCTTGGGCTTGGTTGTTGAGTTTGTTTCGCCTTGTCTATGACGGTGGTGGGGCAACTGAGGACTATTTACCCGCTAGACATGGGCAGTTGTTCGATCCTGATGTTTATCCATTTTTGGAAGGACATGGTGAGGGCGTTCCCCGTGTGTCTGATGGGAAGATTTTTCGGGTTTTAGATAAATTATTGATTTTGGAAGGCGATCGCCTGTCCTATCGATCTCTAGATGTGGAAAATATTGGCTCGGTCTATGAGGGCATCATGGGCTATCGGGTGGAACGTGCTGAGAGTGTTTCCCTCGGTGTGACTAGCAAGCCGAAAGGCTCGAAGATTTCGACGACGGTTGTGGTTGATATGCAGGCTTTGTTGGCGGCGAAGGGGAGCGATCGCGCAGGTTTGTTAAAAACTTGGGCGAATTGTGAGGTGACGGGAAATGCTTTAAAGGAACTGAAGGAGGCGAAGACTTTAGAGGGGATTGCGGCGGCTTTGGGGCGCAAGGTGTCGCATCGGACGCAAAATCTTTTGGCGGTGGGGGCTTTGTATTTGCAACCGACGGAAGAACGGCGGCGCAGTGGGTCGCACTATACGCCGCGTAAGTTGACGGAACCGATTGTGCGGAAGACTTTGGAGCCAATTTTTGCGGGTTTGGGGTCAGCACCGACGGCGGCGCAAATTTTGAGTTTAAAGGTGTGCGATTTGGCGATGGGTTCGGGGGCGTTTTTGGTGGAGGCTTGTCGGCAGTTGGCGGATGCGGTGGTGGTGGCTTGGGAACGGGACGGGATGCCTGATGATTTGCCGAAGTCAGAGGAGCCGATTTTGATTGCGAGGCGGTTGGTGGCGCAGCGTTGCATTTATGGTGTGGATAAGAATCCCTTTGCGGTGAATTTGGCGAAGTTGTCGCTCTGGTTGGCAACTTTAGCGAAAAATTATCCTTTTACGTTTATTGACCATGCTTTGAAATGTGGTGATTCGTTGGTGGGTTTGACTAGTCGCGAGATTGGGGCTTTCGAGAGCAATACGCAACTGTCACTATTTCGCCCGATCGCTGATCGCGTTAAGGATGTGGTGAGCAAGCGCTTAGAGATTCAGTCACAGGATACCCTGAGCGATCGCGATGCGGATGTGAAGCAAGAGAAATTGATGGCGATCGATGCTGATTTGTCACCGAGTCGGCGGTCGGCGGATGCTAAGATTGCGGCGTTTTTTGATGGTAAGAATGCGAAGGATCGTACTAATCGAGAGCAGGAATATAAGCAACTATTAGCCCAAGGGACTAAGGAAGAATTAGAGAAGTTATCCCACAGTTTACGCAGTGGCGATCGCGGCATCATTCCTTTTAACTGGGAAATCGAATTTCCTGAAGTATTTACTCGGGAGAATAAAGGCTTTGATGCGATCGTTGGTAATCCCCCTTTTGCGGGGAAAAACACGACTATTAGCGGTCATGCTGAGGGTTATTTGGATTGGCTGAAAGAGGTTTATCCCGAATCTCATGGTAATTCAGATTTAGTAGCGTATTTTTTCCGTAGGGCATTTACTTTGTTGCGAAAGGATGGCTGTCTGGGTTTGATTGCCACAAATACTATTGCTCAGGGTGATACTCGTTCTACTGGACTAAGATTTGTTTGCAAAGATAGCGGCACGATCTACAACGCTCAAAAGCGGGTGAAGTGGGCAGGTGATGCTGCGGTGGTGGTAAGTGTGTTGAACATCAAGAAGGGAATTTATGCAGGGGCAAAATTATTGGATGGAAAAGAAGTTCCGCTTATTTCTGCTTTCTTGTTTCATGCGGGGGGACATGAAGACCCGAAACCCTTGGCGGCTAATGCGGGTAAGAGTTTTCAAGGTTCGATTGTGTTAGGAATGGGATTTACGTTTGATGATTCTAATCCTGATGCGACAAGTATCGAAGAGATGCACCGTTTGATCGAGAAAGATCCTAAAAATGCTGAGAGAATCTTTCCTTTTATTAGTGGAGATGAAGTGAATAGTAGTCCGACTCATTCCCATCATCGCTATGCGATTAATTTTTTCGATCTTGAAGAAGAAGAAGCATGGCAATATCCAGATTTGATGCAAATTGTCAAAGATAAAGTAAAGCCTGAGCGAGACGTTCAAAAAAGAGATGCTTTGCGCCTGAAATGGTGGCAGTATGCAGAAAAAAGACCAGGGTTAGTTAAAGCAATCTCTCACCTAGAGAGAGTATTGGTAAATCCTCTTTATACAAAGCATTTATCATTTATATTCCTTCCTAGTAAAATGGTTTTTGCAAACAAGTTAAATGTAATGCCATTTGATAGTTATGTAGTATTCACAACGCTTCAAAGTAGTGTTCATGAGATATTTGCTAGATTTTTTAGCTCGACTCTTGAAGATAGACTTGCTTACGCTCCCACAGATTGCTTTGAAACCTTTCCATTCCCAACAAACTGGGAAAACAACCCACAACTAGAAGCCATAGGAAAAGAATATTACGAATACCGCGCCCAGTTAATGATTTCCAACAATCAAGGACTCACCACCACCTACAACCGCTTCCACGATCCCGACGAATACGATTCAGCCATACTCAAACTGCGCGACCTCCATAATCAAATGGATAGAGCCGTCCTCGATGCTTACGGCTGGACAGACCTTCAGCCCATTTGTGAGTTTCTGCTCGATTATGAAGACGAAGAAGAAACCACCGACGAAAGCACCAACAAGCGCCAAAAGAAAAAGCCCTATCGTTATCGTTGGGCAGACGAGATCCGCGATGAAGTCCTAGCGAGACTCCTTGCCCTCAATGAAGAGCGTTATCAGGAAGAAGTGCTGCGGGGAGACAGGTCGGAAGGAAAAAGTAAAAAGGCAAAAGGAAAAACCAAGAGTAAGCAAGATGCAGCAACTATTCCCAACTTTCAATGTTAGGATTCATGGCGCTAAGCGGGTTACATCTTAAAGAATCAACATTGGCTAAAATAAGTCTATGACAGTAAAAGTAAAAGAAATTATCAAGAGGCTAGAACAAGATGGTTGGGTATGGATTCGTACCACAGGCAGTCATAGACACTTTCGTCATCCTACAAAATCAGGAACAGTAACAGTCCCTGGCAAAATGTCAGACGATCTTAAAGCTGGAACCCTAAACAGCATTCTCAAACAAGCACAACTAAAAGGAGAATAGAACTAATGAAATACATTGTAATTGTCGAAAAATCTGAAAACAACTATTCAGCATACGTTCCCGACCTTCCAGGTTGCGTTACCACAGGTGACGATATTCCCGAAATTGAACAAAACATGAAAGAAGCAATTAGCGGACATTTAGCAATCATGAAAGAATTTGGCGATCCTTTACCAAACCCCTTTCATCGTCTTGATATTCGCAATCCTGAAACTACAATTTTGCAAGTATTCATCCCCGAATTAGCGATCGCTTAAAGTTTTTATGAAATTTTTCAGGAGTACAAAATTATGATTGTTTTAACTGCGACTTGCAAAAATGGCGCGATCGCCTTAAATAAGTCTTTACCTAATGAGCTAGAGGGCAAAGAAATCGAGATTATCATTCGAGAAGTATCTACTGTTAAGGGTTTATCTAAAAAACGCCGCCAAAGTGGTAGCGCAAAGGGTTTAATCTGGATGTCCCCCGATTTTGATCAACCTTTAGAAGACTTTCAAGACTACATGGCATGAAAATAATAAAGTTTTTGATGCTTATGGTGTTAATCGAATTTGGTGAATGAACTTAATCTAGGAGTACAAAATTATGATTGTCTTAACTGCAACTTGTAAGAATGGCGCGATCGCTCTAAATCATCCTTCTTT
>JBIKYZ010000301.1:0-5776 GCA_044354985.1 Pseudanabaena sp.
CTATGTGCTACTCTTGGTTTAGTTTCGATGAAGCAATTACGTTCAAACTTTGTTTCAGTATACATTCTCAGACTCTTTTATCTAAATCAAATCTCTGGATTTTCTATCTGCGTAAGGTGAGTTCTTATATCAAGACTATATCTGAGGGGAAAGCTTATTGGATGGGCGAAGATATAGCTCCTCCAGTGATTGAAGATTTGTTGGCACGCAAAAATCAGGTTAAGCGCAAAGAGTTATTAGAGGAAAGAACTGTTTTAGATCAAGAAAAGCAAAGGAGATCGCTAAAAATTGATTTTAAAAAAGCGAAACCAATTTCTGATCAGCAAAGACAAAAAGTGACAAGTTTTATGGAAGTCTTTGCCTTGCAGCAGCCAAATCCTAAATTTTTTAAATTATTGGATGTAGCACAACGCATTGCAGGCAAGGGAAGTTTAGGAATTGAGCGTTATGTTTTATTAGTGGAAGGCAAAGGTTCACCCGATGGTAACTATCTCCTCGATCTAAAAAGAGCCCTACCTTCTTCGCTTGCGACCTATACCGTTTGGGCGCAACCAAAATGGGAAAGTGAAGGCGATCGTATTGTTTCAATCCAAAAGCGCTTACAAGCAATTCCCATCGCTTTTCTACACTCTGTAACTATTGGTAAAGATTCATTTGTGTTGAGAGAACTTCAATCTACTCAAAGTCCAACTGATCATTTAAAGATCGAGAAATGGGATGATAAATTGCAGAAGTCTGAACAATTAATGCTGTCATTAGGGCAAGTAGTCGCTTGGTCTCATTTGCGTAGTAGTGCTAGACAAGGCTCTGCGATCGTTGATCAATTGATCGATTTTGCTAGTAAATCTAAATGGAAAACAGAGGTAATGGAATATGCTAAGACATATAGCCAGCAGGTAAAGCAAGACTGGAAAGAGTTCCGTCTATAATTCAAAATTAGATACTAGTTTAGATAATTAATACCAATTCACAAAAGTGAAACGACACTTCTATGAACTAACAAGCACATCCTGTATCAGGATCCAAATAGTGTGAGGCGGAGCAAAGCTCCGCCTCACACTATTTGGGTTTTATGTCCTAACAAGAATGGTGACAGCTATAAAACAGTTGCTTTGCACAACTTTGTGACCGAATCGACGATTTTCCTGTGAACCTTTAATTTTGATAGCGACTTCCAATCCATAGCGCCATACCTTGAGGTGTCCATATTCTACGTTTGCCTTCCGATGATTTGAGATAAACACTTGCCATTTTTCAGAGCTGTTGAGCGTAGCATCTTTAACCATCGGTAAACCATCGAATGTATTGACTAGTTTTTGTCCATGACCATGAGGTGTTGGCGACTGGCTTGAATTAATCAGTTGTTTTCATTCCTGCTTTTGCTTCAATCCAGTAGCGAATCCCATTCTTAATAAATGTGATTGTCCACCCTTTTGACTCTGAGGGGGGGAAGGTTCTCGCCCACGCGAATTCACGTCTGAACCTGCGGGGGCAGATGGACTCCATTGTGGTGCTTGATCTGCTGTTTTTTGCTCCCATTTCATGATGCTGACATGAGATTTTTCTAGAACTCGTCCACTGGCTCTCATCCCCATTCTTTCACTCCTCATCTTAAGTGCTAAAGAAACGACACTTGCTGGTGTTCTCAGTCTTGACATTGGCGTTCCTGTCCTTTTACTGAATCTTTTGCTGCATTCTTTGCATAAATAGTTTTGGATTGCTTTGCCATCTTGATGGCGATGTTTGCCATCTTTGATGCTCTTTTGACTCTGGCAGTGTGGGCATTTCATCGTTTTCCCACTTACTCTGCCTCTATTTTCTCATGTCACTAATTTATTGACCAGTGTCTCATTGCTATAGATATAGATTGAAGCCTAATATCAATAGAAACCATTTAAGAATTACTTTCTGCGGTCAAAAAAGAGATATCCCTCATACCAAAGCACAAAATAGCTACGCCATTTTGTGCTTTTAAAACCCTTACAGGATTTGGTTTTTAATTCACAAAAGTGTGGCAACACTTTTGTGAATTGTTGTCAATCCTACTTTTTAAGAAGAATTGAGGAATATCTAAACAATTATTAAATGGTTTCTTAATTTGCTAGCAAGTGTCAGTATCTCTTCAACTTAATGGCACCTCTATTAATTCAAAATTATTGAGAATATCAACGACAAATTAGGGATTTTAGTCTTGTCTTATTGAGAATATAGCTATTTTTAGAGATGCCCTTAATATCAAAACTTCGGATAATTTTTTTTTACGCGGTTATAAGCGTTGCAGGGTAGTCTTTGTGAGAATTACGTCATTTAAGTAGCTGTGAGCTTTTAGACTTACAGCTACTTAAATGATAAGTGGAATACTTCTCTATACAGTTTAACCAATACAAGCTTATAGAAACGTCCAAAGTATTGCTTGTATAACTTAATATACAAAGATTGTATAACTTATGCATAACTTATACATAACTTCTGTATAACTTTCCTGCGTTTTTCTGCCTTTTTTTAGTAATAGTATATTCCATAGAAAAATCTAAATGTTAATGCTAAATAGAATCTAAAAGCTAAAGCAAAAAATAATTTTTTTGCAGCAAGTATAAAGATAAGAAACTAAGTAGTAAGAATATTTTTAGATAAAACGATACGTAATTTAATACAGAAAATTTTATAGTTTCTAATCACTTTCCTTAATTAGGAATAGATTGATTGAACTGATTGATTGAAATATGGAGGTTTTTAGATGGCTATTACTTTTACAAGTGCAGGCTCTTTGAATGGCTTTGGTGGTGTTTCTCTATCTAATCCAACTTCCCTTCAGTTTGGTCCAGATGGGAAACTCTATGTTGCCGAACAAAATGGTAGTATCAATGTCTTCACCATAGGAATTGACTCGAATGGCAACTACATTGCTACAACTGGACAAGAACTAGTACTAGCAAATGGTGGTGGAGTTGTTAAATCCATCATGAACCACAATGATAATGGGGCTCTAAATCCTACTCTCGGCGATCGTCAAGTAACTGGACTGTTGGTTACAGGAACAGCCTCGAATCCATTACTCTATATATCCTCTAGCGACCCGCGCATTGCTAACAATGGAGAGTTAAATCTCGACACCAATTCGGGAATTGTGTCTCGGGTTACTTGGAATGGAACCAATTGGGTTGCGGTAGATATCTTAAGAGGGCTACCTCGTTCAGAAGAAAACCATGCGAATAATGGCATGGTACTAAGCGCAGATGGAACGAAGATGTATCTAGCTGTGGGCGGTAACACAAATAATGGTGCTCCTTCTAGCTTCTTCTCTTACACAGCTGAGTACGCACTGTCGGGAAGCATACTTGAGATCGATCTGTCTGCTATCAATAGTCTCCCCATTTTGACTGACTCCGATGGCGGTCAGATTAATGGTGCGGCTTCTCCTCGACAATATATCTACGATTTGCCAACGCTAGATGACCCGAATATCCCTAACGTAACAGGAGGAGTAGGAGAAAATGCGATCGGGCTAGACGAAAATGGTCCATTCGGTGGTAACGATGGCTTGAACATGGCGATTCTGCCTGCCGATGCACCCTTAAGAATCTATGCAGATGGCTTCCGCAACCATTACGATCTAGTGTTGAGGGCTGATGGCAAACTCTACACTGTAGATAATGGTTCAAATAGCGGGCTGGGGGGCAACCCACTCATTGTTAGTGGGGAAGCCGTCAACACTCCAGTTAATGGGGGTGTCGGAGATCCAGAGCCGTTATTTTTAGTCCAAGACGGTCAGTACTACGGTCACCCCAATCCAACCCGTGCAAATCAGAATCAGTCTTGGACGGTCTATAACAACAGTGGTACACCTGATACCAGCATTACTGTTAACACAGTTCCTGATATATCGGCACTGGTGCCTAATTCTGTGAATATTGCTGATGGTTTCCTAATTGATCCTAGCAAGTTTACTGGCAATGCGGCTAGACTAACTCAAAGCGGTGTTCGCATTCCTTTTGACAGTACATCAAGTCCGTCACTAGTCGAGTTAGGTTCATCCAGCAATGGTCTGGTTGAATATACCAGCAATGCCTATGGTGGGGCTCTGAATGGGGCTCTTTTAGTAGCACAGTTCAACAATACCATCACGTTATTGAATGTCAACAATGCTGGTACAGGTTTAGAACCATTAATCGACCCAGGGCTAGATGGAATTCTGGGTACGGCTGATGATTCTGTCGCTGATGCAGATGGAGTTTATACATTGATTTCAGGACTGGCGACCCCTCTTGATGTAACCATGGGTCCCAATGGCAGCATCTGGGTAGCTGAAATTGGCGGAAGCTTTATTAAGGCATATAAACCAGGTGTTACTGCTTCTCTCACTGATATTGACAATGATGGCATCCTCAATACCTTTGATCCATTTAGTCGTGATGCCAGCAATGGAACCAGCGTTACTCTATCACCGGGACAGACTCTGTTGTGGGATTTTGACCCCAACCAAGATAATAACCGTCCCGGACCCGTTGGGTTTGCTACTGGGCTAACGGGAGTTATGATCAATGGCTCGACTGATTCTGAGGCATTCTTCAACTCAGCCTCAACGCTGTCTGGGCAAAACATCAAGCTGGACAACGTCAAGTTCGCCACGGCAGCAGGTGGTGGTACTACGGTTATCGAGTATGTCTCGAACGGAGATGCCCTAGGCGCGACTAACAATGGTGAGTATCTCTTTCAGACAGGTTTCAATCTCGCACCGACTATCGATACCTTCACGATCAAATGGTCTGTTGTCAATCCCCTGTTAACTGGTTCAAACCAACAAATCGGAGGATACATTGGCACAGGAGATCAGAGCAACTATCTCAAGATTGTAGCAACAGCAAACCCTGCGGGTGAAATCCAGATCTTGCTCGAAAACAATAACGCTGTGGTCACAGAGACATTTATTCAGGCGGATGACCTATTCACTGTGCCAGTAGACAAACAAATTTTCTTTGAATTAGAGATTGTCCCAGGTGCGGCTACAGCAACTCCAAAGATTACCTATGAAACTGCTGGTGCAAACAAGGTGGTCACTGGATCACCAATTAACTTAAGCGGCACAGCCGTTTTGAATGCCATCCTCGGCAATAACACGGTTCAGGGGCAAACCACTGGTCTGGCAGTAGGTCTCTACTCCTCAAACACTGGTCAACTCGCAGCCCCTGCTGGACCTTCTTTTCAGGCACTCTTTGGGGATATTACCATCACTGGGACTGGTACTAATTCCCCGATTCTCTATCGAGTGAATGCTGGCGGACCAACCATCGCTGCGACTGACGGTGGACCAGATTGGGTGACCGATATTCCCTTTCTACTGGATTCTGGCAGCAATAATGTTGATTCGTTTCCGTTGGTCAATCCTGGACTAACAGTGCCGAGCACCACATCGGGGACAATTTTTGATACGGAGCGCTGGGATGCTGGGGGTGGCACGGAGATGCAATATGGCTTTGCTGTCCCCTCTGGCACCTATGAAGTGCGGTTATACATGGGCAATGGTTATAGCGGTACGGCTGCGTCAGGTCTGCGGGTGTTTGATGTGGCTCTTGAGGGTCAAGTCAAGCCAAACCTGAACGATATCGACTTGACTGCTAAATTTGGGCATCTGGTTGGAGGTTTGATTAGTGACTCATGTTACGCAGAAGCCTAAAAAGGTTTCAGAGACTGCCATTCCAAGTGAGATTGCTGCAAAGCCTTGATATATAATTTGGATTTGAGAGCGAAGTGATTGAGCTTAGAATTAAGTTTGAGA
>JBIKYZ010000302.1:0-5769 GCA_044354985.1 Pseudanabaena sp.
CTCGCTTAGCGAAATATAAAACTTCACCATCTCTGATTCAATCTCTTCGCAATAGTACATAATTAAGCCTTCTTTTCTTATTTATTCTATCCTCATTTGCACAAGTTATTTAATTCTCATTCCTTAACTAGAAACTGAACTGAGTTCGTAGATTACCTACAAATACAGTTGGGTTAGTCGAGAAACTATTAGGATTGAAAATCGCGTAGAACGCAGGAACGATCGCAATATTTTTACTGATTGGATAATAGTAAGAAAGTTCTAAATCGTATTGAGTAGCGCCATCACCACCACCAGAGAGCAAGAAATTACGTCCACTACTATAGCTATGGGGTACAACAAAAGAAAGCACAGCCAAAGCACTTTCCTTAAACAGATCGGGGAATGCTAAGCCAAATTGAAATGCATTAACATTAACGCTACCACCTTGAACAGCAAGATTGATCGGCGAAATATTGGTACTACCATAGGAGTAGCGGCCAAACACCCCAAATCCTTTGGTAACCAACCAATCAAAGTTCAAGATAATTGTATCGGCAGTAGCATTGTTAATTGCACCACCCACACCATCATCCGCGAACCCATAGGGCAAAGGTTCAGCCGTTGCGCCACTGATGCGCCCGCCATTAGCTTTAATATTGGAGCGGGTATACAAGAGCCGAATGTTAGCATCACGACTTGGTGAATAGACTAACTCAGCACTGAGAGTATTGGTTCCACCAAATAGTCCTTGTTGAGGATCGCTGGATGTATTGTTGTTAGGAGCAGTAAGAAACTCTGTATTTTCTCCTAAATAGGCTGCTGTAAATCTGAACTGTGGATTGATTGTCCAAGTTACAACAGCACCCGAACCGCGATCGACTGCATTCGATAGAGTACTTCCATTTGAGTTAAAGCTAGTTGCCCCTGTTAAGAAACTAGTAAAACGATTGCCATCAAAATAGCGATAGAAATTCAAACGAGGACCGATAGCTACATTAACGTTACTAGCAACTGGAAAGCTATAGAATAACTCGCGAATATTAAATACATTGGCAGTCGGAACGCCTGTCTGATCAAGAAATGGTGTTCCCCAAGAGTTGGTATAGCCAGCAGATACAAAGTTATTAGCTGGAGAGTTGCCATTACCAGTTACCAGTTGGGTGACCAAGGCATCTTTACCTGTGAAAGATGTTGTCAGGTTTAAGAACAGGTAGTAACCAAATGTAATGTTAGGTCGTTGGGTTGTCACGCGTGAAGGAACTCCGCCCACACGAGTTGGAGGTGCAAAGGCTGAAGGCGTTAATGGATTGCGCTCAGCAATAACATCACCACCAGCAGTAGCACCAGTAAGATTAAAGAAGGCAAGTCCACTGAGCTTTGTTGTTGTTGAGAATTGTTGTGCCTCAAGCTTTGCAGTCTTCGCATCAAGGGCATCCACGCGACCACGGAGTGTAGCTAATTCAGCAGCAAATTCTTCTTGGAGCTTCTGTAAAGTTGCAAGATCTTCCTTAGAGACCTTATCGGCTAATCCTGCGGAAATAATCTCATTGATTTTATCTAAACAAGCATTCAACCCAGCAGCAAACTCATATCTCGCTAAAGACTTCCCGCCTCGGAAAGTACTGTCAGGATATCCTGCAATACATCCATAACGCTCTACCAAGGATTGGAGAGCCGTAAATGCCCAATCAGTTGGTTTCACATCAGATAGCTGTGAAACTGATGTCACTGCTGCAACTTCAGTATTCTCAGGGAGTTTATCCACCGCAAAATTGCTGACTGGTGAAGCAGTGGACAGATTTGGCTGAAGATTTACAGCATTCTCTTGGCGATCGATTAAGTTACCAATAGATGAATTAGTCTTTGGAGACGAATTTATTGATAAATTTGCTGTCGATAAATTAGTTGATGAATCTTTAGATAAATTATCTGAAACTTTTGGCTCAGCCTTTGTGGGTGAGTCGTACAAACTAGAGAGCGCGACAAGCATCGCTAGACATGAAAGGGAACTATTTAGAGCCTTAGACATAAATCCTCAAACCATTTACATGAGCGACGGACGGAAAATCGCAGTAATTTGGATACTGTATACAGTATCCAAATTACTGCGATTAAACTTTAGAGTTGCGATCGCTTTCTGTATTGCAGATTACAAAGACCTTGCATGAGGTACATAAGCACTTGTGCAAAATAAATTACCAAAACCCATAAAGTTGTGCTCCTGCGGTGCACAACTTTATGGGTTTGACTTTGGAATTAATTATGCCTAGCTACTCACAGCGTTTTGCTTTCAAACCCAAACCAAGAAAAATTTTAAAAGCGTTGCGAATCAACGCTTTTAAAATTTTTCTTGTGGTTCTTTTGATCGGCAGTCGATTATTTGAGGCTTCAACTACCTCGATAGGTACTGTAAGCCCAAGGAGATACTAATAGAGGAACGTGGTAACGATCGCTCTCATTAGCAATACCAAAGCGCACAGGAACAGTATTTAAAAAATTAGGTTCTGGTAAAGACACTCCACAATTTATAAAATAGTCAGCAACATAAAAACAAATTTCGTAGATACCCGCTTTGATTTCAGTTTCGTTTAGTAATAGCTCGTCAGTTCTACCATCTTGGTTGGTATATAGTTTTTTTAATAAGTTTCTTTGTCCATCATCTGCGATCGCCCATAGGTCAATTTGCATATTTCTGGCCGGGCATCCATTTACTGTATCAAGGACGTGAGTTGAGAGTTTTCCAGACATGTTTTTTTAGCAATAAGTACTTCTACAAAATAATTACCCAGCCCCATAAAGTTTTACTCTCAGGGGCAAAACTTTATGGGGCTGGAATTGTAAGAGTCAGCGCAAAGCGCTGACTCTTACAATATTGCACCTTGATGTTGCATACTGTATACACTAAACTAAGATATTCAAGATTAATCCATAAATTCAAAAGCCCTATTTATGACAGTATCCAACGGGACAAGACGAGTATTTATTTGTGGTTCGGCTCTGCGCGGACAGCCTGATCATGGGAATTTACAGGACGCTAAGTTTATCCGTCCTGCACAGACACAACCACGTTATCGACTCCATGCTGCTGGTAATGGCTGGCATCCTGCAATTTATGAAGTAGAGACAGGTGGAGTTTCTATACCTGGTGAAGTCTATGAAATGAAAGATGATGAATTTGAATATCTTGCTAGTAACGAACCTCCACATATGTATCCTACGGATGTTTACCTAGAAGGTGGAGAAGTTCTCACTGCTTTTTTCTATCCTCAAGAATTAATTGAAAAGTTCAACTGGATTGATATCTCTCACCTCGGCGGTTGGGCAGCCTATAAAGGTACATAGATATGTAAAACAAAAAAAAGCAAATCGCCCGCATAACGGGCGATTTGCTTTTTAGAAGTCATGCCAAATAAAGAAATGGCTAGCTATTTCTTTATTTAAAAAAACTTACTGGTTTTGGGTTTCAATTCACAAAAGTGTTGTCATACTTTCGTGAATTGGTATCAAATCAGAAATTAAATCGAAGTAACAATTACGAAACCAAGAATTCCGATAAAAATGACTAGAGCGTAAAATTGTGCTTTACCATTTTCAAAGTACTTCAAGCCTTCTCCAGTAACCACTGTCACAAAACCTGCAAGATTAACAGCACCATCGACGATTTTGGCATCGACTTCTAGCACCTGACGCGCTAGGCGGCGAGAACCAACCACGAAGATCGTGTTGTAGATTTCATCGATGTACCATTTGTTCTTCGAGAGCTTGTATAGAGGCTCGATAGATTTGGCGATCGCACTGGGATCGATTTTCTTTTGCATATACATCAAGATGGCAAGAGAAATCCCAATCAACCCAATACCGATTGAGCTACCACCCATCAACAGAAATTCAGGTGTAAAGCCTTCAACGGGAACTTCGATGATTTTTTCGGATGGGGCATGAATAAAGTACTCAAAGTAATTACCTAGAGGCGTACCAACAAGACCAATCACCATGGAAGGAATTGCCAAAACCATCAGAGGAAAAGTCATCGTAATTGGAGATTCATGCGGCTTGCTGGCATGATGATGACCATGTCCATCTTCTGCTTGAGCTTCTTTGCCAGCAGAATTTTCGGCTTTGACCATTGCCAAGAGATTCTTATCAGTACCGCGAAAATCACCTTCAAAGGTAGTGAAGTACATACGGAACATATAGAAAGCAGTGATCCCCGCCGTCGCAAAGCCGATCGCCCAAAGTATAGGATTGACTCTGAAAGTGGAAGCGAGAATCTCATCCTTTGACCAGAAACCAGCGAAGGGAGGAATACCACTAATCGCTAGAGTACCAATGAAAAAGGTGATTGCGGTGATTGGCATGTACTTACGTAAGCCACCCATCACACGCATATCTTGAGCAACATCGGGATCATGTCCTACGACTTCTTCCATTCCATGAATGACAGAACCAGAACCGAGGAACATCATCGCTTTGAAATAGGCATGTGTCATCAGGTGAAATAAGCCTGCGCTATAAGCCCCAACTCCCATACCCATCACCATATAACCCAACTGAGAAACGGTGGAGTAAGCCAAGCCTTTTTTGATGTCATTTTGAGTAATCGCGATGCTTGCCCCCAAAAAGGCTGTAAAGGCTCCTGTCCAAGCGATCACATTCATCACCGCTGGAATCTCCTCGAATACAGGAAACATCCGCGCAATTAGAAATACACCAGCAGCAACCATCGTCGCCGCATGGATTAAAGCTGAGATCGGTGTAGGACCTTCCATTGCATCTGGAAGCCATACATGCAGAGGGAATTGGGCAGATTTGGCAGCGGGTCCCATGAATACAAGAATTGCAAACAGGGTGGCAAGACCAACGCTCAATGCTCCCGACTCAACTAATTCGCTAAGACGTGATCCCATTTCCGTGAACTCAAATGTGCCTGTTGCCCAATACAAGCCAAGTAAACCAAGCAATAAGCCAAAATCGCCAACGCGGTTAGTTACAAATGCTTTTTGGCAAGCATCGGCAGCTCCTTTGCGATCGAACCAGAAGCCAATCAGCAAGTAGGAACACATCCCCACAAGTTCCCAGAAGATATAAATCTGTACCAAGTTAGGGCTAACGACTAAGCCCAACATTGAGGAGGTGAATAAACTCAGGTAAGCATAAAATCTGACATAGCTGGGATCATGCGCCATGTAGCCATCGGTGTAAATTTGCACCAAAAATGCGACAGTGGTGACGATCACTAGCATAAGAGCAGTTAGATGATCGATCACAAATCCCATGTTCAGATGAAAGCTACCTGCTTGCGCCCACTCAAAGGTGTAGAGGTAAGGATCATGTCCTTGTATCTGACTCCAAAGTAGGTTGATAGCCATCACCATTGCGCCGCCTGTGGCGGATACGCTGAGGACAGACCAAAGCGATCGCAGTTTGTTGGTGGATTTGTTAAAGGTAATCAGTCCTGTGCCGATAATCAATGCTGCGGCGAGTGGCAGCAAGGGAATCAGCCATGCGTATTGATATGCAAAGTCCATAGGTCGCGTTTGAACGCAAAGTTTATTGTAGAGATCCTTTAATAAGCCAGTTTACTACAGGGCGATCAGGTGCGATGTGTTAACCATGAGCATTGTTACTTATTAAGCCAAAATTTTAGAAAAATTTAATCCTTATAATTGGACTTTGGACAAGATTGAAGCAAAGAAAGAGCGGGATTAAGCGAAAAGGGATAATGAGAGTTTCAACTTTCAACCGAAAACAAATCATTATCCCTAAACCCATTATGCCAATAATTGT
>JBIKYZ010000082.1:0-18981 GCA_044354985.1 Pseudanabaena sp.
AAAAAGCTTGATTTTTGGTGAGTATAATTTATTTATTAGTGGCTGCTTAGTTTTTAAAAATTCTAGTTTTTCATTACTCGTAAATGTAGTTTTTGTATACTACTTTTTGAAGTGCGGAATGTGGGTTGTAGAATTCAGGTAACATTATCAATAGATAGTCCTTATTGAGAAAAGTGCTTCTATCTTTTCTACCATAAATCTGTACAATCTGTATATGATAAGCTTTTTAGACTATTTCGTCATCCCGTCAGTGATCGTAGAGAAAATAGTTTCTTCAATAATCTTAATGATTTCATCCTCTACCCCACGTAAAAAGAAATGATCTCCGCTAAACATCTTCAGCTTAAAGTTCGCTGTAGTTTGTTCATCCCAACTAGAAAGTTCTTTGATACCAACTGTATGGTCTTCGGAACCACCAAACACATATATAGGAGATTTCAGTGGCGTTTCCTTTGTGTGAAAATATGTGTCTAAAAGCTCAAAATCAGCTCTAAAAGTGGGAAGAAACGTTTGTAAGAAAAACTCATCTTGCAGCATATTTTCAGGTATGCCCCCGTAACTAGAAAGTGCTTGAATAAACTTGGGTTCAGGAAGTTTATAAATTGGTAAATTCAAATCTGGTATGTGGGGAGCGCGGTAGCCGCCTACAAATAAGTGATCTGGAGTTGGGTAATTTTGTCTACGCAGTTCACGAGTTAATTCAAAACTTAGTAGCGATCCCATACTATGACCGAAAAATGCAAAAGGAATGTCTAAATAGGGCTTGAGAAGCGGTGCAAGAGTTTGAACTAGAGGCTTGACTTTAGTAAAGCCAGGTTCTTTAAGTCGATTTGCTCTTCCAGGTAATTGAATTGGGCAAACTTCTATTTTTGAGGAAAATTTCTCTGTCCAGGAATTAAAGATAGAAGCGCTAGATCCTGCATGAGGGAAGCAGAAAAGACGAAACAGAGGTTTAGAAGTTCTCGGTGAGAGTTTAATCCACTTTAGGGATTCATCTACAACCTTGTCAACTGGATTGATGGAATTTTTGTGTTTATCAATGGTTGAATTGGCTTTTTGCTGTTGTTCTTTGGGAAATTTCTGTTCAATTAGGTAAAGTGTCTGGATTAAAAACTGTTCAATATTTAGCTCTGACAAATATTCTACAGGAACAGCCACCTTTAAGTTGCTTTCAATGGTTTTTCTTAAATCAGCAGCCATTAAAGAGTCGAATCCTAATTCAGAAAGGCGCTTTTCCCAGTTGAGAGCAGCCGGAGATATGCCTACTACCTTAGCTAATAATTGACCAATATAAGCCCTTAATAGTTGTTTACGAGTTTCTGAATCTGCTGTTAGGATTTCCTTACATTTATTAGTAGATTCTGAATTGAGGGGGGCAATTTTTTCATCACTTTTAGCAGCTTCGTTTTGGGGAGGAGTAGCTGCTATTTTTAACTGTTGTTGATGTTGCTCAACTAATAGCTTTAATAGCTTAGGTAATAACTTAATTTCCTCTGGCGAAAGTCCTCCTAATTTTTCTAACTCGCTGCTGACAAGTTCTGTTTCCCCTTTACACAAGAGATGATAAATTGGGCTGGATGTATTCTCTTGCTTGACAAATTCTACATTTTGTTGCACCCAATATCGTTGTCGTTGGAATGGATAAGTGGGTAATGTAACTTTACGAAGAGGATAATTACGGTCAAACTCTGACCAATCTATCTCTATTCCCTGCACATACAATTGTGCCAGACTATTTAATATCTGTTGCCAATCTTTTACTCCTGGTCTGAGAGAAGGTAGCCATACGCCCACATCTGCTGGTAGACATTGACGACCCATGCCTAATAGAATTGGTTTCGGCCCAATTTCTAAAAATATGCAGTTTCCTTCTTGGTTCAAGCACTCCATACTTTGGGCAAACTTGACTGGTTGTTTGACATGACTTACCCAGTATTTGGCGGTAGTTATGCTTTCATCTACCTTGTTCCCGGTGACGTTAGAAATTAAGGTAATTTGAGGGGTATTGTAGGTGACTTGTGTGGCTATGGTTTCATATTCTGCCAGCATCGGCTCCATTAAAGGCGAGTGGAAGGCGTGGGAAACAGTCAATTCTTTGGTTTTGATGCCTTTTTCCTCTAATAGCGCCTTGACTACATCTATTTTGTCTTTGTGGTCAGAAATGACTATACTTTCAGGTCCATTGTAAGCTGCGATCGCCACTTCTAATCCACTAGCGGAAATCACTGCTTTCACAATTGCTTCATCCGCCATCACGGACAGCATTTTGCCATTAGTGGGTAATGCCTGCATTAGCTTACCTCTATGGGCAATTAACTTCAACCCATCTTCTAAACTGAAAACTCCCGCCACGCAAGCAGCCACGTATTCCCCTACACTGTGACCCAGGACTACATCAGGTTGAACCCCCCAAGATTGCCATAATTTAACTAGAGCATATTCAAGGGCAAATAGGGCAGGTTGAGTGTAAGCAGTTTCATATATTGGTGATGTATCCCCTGATGCTGGATATAAAATGTTCAGTAGGGGTTTGTCTAGATAACAGCATAAAATGCGATCGCATTCCTCTAAGGCTTGGCGGAATACAGACTGGGTAGAGTAGAGTTCCATTCCCATGCCCAGGTATTGCGAACCCTGACCTGTGAATAAAAAGGCGATTTGGGGGCGCTTTTTGCTGGTGGCTTGACCTGTTAACAGTCCAGTTGTTTCTTCCCCAGAGGCAAACGCTGTTAACTGTTGAAGTAAGTTTTCTCTAGATTCAGCTACTAAAGCCAGGCGATAATCAAAATGTGAGCGTCCTGTATTGGCACTGAAACAAACATCCGCGATCGCATCTAGGGAATTAATCGCTAAAAATTGCTGATAATCTTGTGCTAGAGCTTGCAAACCTTGCTTACACTTAGCAGATAGGGTTAAGATGTGGTGCGATCGCTCACTTAACTCATCACCTTTAAGTCTTAAATTTTGACTGTTGACTGGTGAAAGTGCTTCTTCTACGACTACATGAGCATTTGTACCACTAAAACCAAAGGAACTGACAGTGGCTCCTCTGGGATGGCGATCGCTCACTTGCCAATCTTTTAATTCTGTATTTACATAGAAGGGGCTATTTTCAAAGTCAATATGTGGGTTGGCTTGGTCAAAATGTAACGAAGGAACTAATTTTTGGTGCTTGAGGCATAAAACTGTCTTAATTAAACCAGAAATCCCAGCAGAGGTGGCGGCATGACCAATGTTAGTCTTGACCGAACCGATCGCACAAAATTGTTTCTTGCTTGTCCACTGAGAAAATGCCTCTGTTAAAGCTTCAACCTCGATGGGATCTCCCAGTGGTGTGGCTGTTCCATGCGCTTCCACATAACTAATAGTTTCGGGATTAATGCCAAACTTTTGATAAACCCCTTCTTCTAACCGTGTTTGCGACTGACCACTGGGGGCGCTAATGCCATTTGTATTACCATCATAGTTAACGCCTGTACCCTTGATAATCCCATAAATATGATCGTGATCACGAATGGCTTGCTTATAGCTTTTGAGAAGGACAACACCGCAACCCTCACTCCAAACTGTCCCCGATGCTGACGCATCAAAAGTTTTGCAGCGACCAGCCGCCGATAACATTTTAAACTGGCTCGATAATACTTGGAAATCTGCCGTGGCCATGATGGCAATTCCGCCGGCGATCGCCAGTTCGCTCTCTCCCCTTTGAATACTTTCGCAAGCTTGATGCACAGCAACTAATGAAGATGAACAAGCAGTATCAAGAGCTACCACAGGCCCTTTCAAGTCAAGGAAATAAGCAATTCTTGCTGGGATCATTGACAGCAGATTTCCTGTTAGCGCCAGTCTATTAGTATCTAATCCGGCAAGTGACAATAACTTGTTATAATCACCGTTGGTTCCTGCGCCAACAAATACGCCACACTGTTTACCCTTGAGAGAATCAGCAGCATATCCTGCATCTTCAATCGCGTGGTAAGCTTCCTCTAAAAAGATCCTTTGTTGAGGCTCAATAAACTGAGCTTCTACTGGAGAAATTTGGAAGAATAAAGGGTCAAATTTATCAATTTCATCTAAAAAACCAGCACATTTTGAATAGGAAGTTCCCGGATGTTCTGGGTCTGGATGATACCATTCTTTTCCTTGCCATCTTTCGGGAGGCGCTTCTGTGACGCTATCAACTCCATTCTTTAAATTTTCCCAAAATTCTCGCCAATTTCTAGCCCCTGGATATCGGCAGGAAATGCCAATAATAGCTATATCTGTATTCTTAACTGTCTGGGTAATAACAGTATTGGTTTTAGTGGCTGATTCTACTTCTTCTAATATGAGGTTTTCAGGCCTTTCTAAAGTTATTGCTTTTGGATTTTGTAGAGATAATATTGATGCTGATTGATCCTGATTAATCAATTGGGTTTGACCATTTTCGACTGGTTTTTCCTCTTCAGTTAAACCTAACAACAATTTCTCCGCTTCATCTAAAGAAACTGTACCCGATTGTAATTGATGCAATACATCTTCCTGATTAATCAATTGGGTTTGACCATTTTCGACTGGTTTTTCCTCTTCAGTTAAACCTAATAACAATTTCTCCGCTTCATCTAAAGAAACTGTACCCGATTGTAATTGATGCAATACATCTTCCTGATTAATCAATTGGGTTTGACCATTTTCGACTGGTTTTTCCTCTTCAGTTAAACCTAATAACAATTTCTCCGCTTCATCTAAAGAAACTGTACCCGATTGTAATTGATGCAATACATCTTCCTGATTAATCAATTGGGTTTGACCATTTTCGACTGGTTTTTCCTCTTCAGTTAAACCTAACAACAATTTCTCCGCTTCATCTAAAGAAACTGTACCCGATTGTAATTGATGCAATACATCTTCCTGATTAATCAATTGGGTTTGATGAGATGTGCGATCGCCATTCAATTCTTCTTCCCAATAAGAAGACTCTGGCATAGTTACAACTACCCTGCCAATATGCTTACTACGCTGTAAGTAACGGAAGGATTCAACAACATCTGTAAGCGCAAATTCTTTGTAATGTAATGGCTTCAGACAATTGCAATCAAAATTTTGTGCCAACTGACCCCAGATTCGGAAAAATAATTGATTATCCTGAGCAAATTCATCCCCTAAATCAAAAGGAAAATACTTGACATCCGCACGCTTTTGAGCAACCTGCTCATGACTCCAGATATTCAGCTTACCAATTTCCACATATCGTCCACCAAAAGCCAGGATCTCGATATTTTTCTGAATGTAATCGCCATGAGTTAGGCTATTAAAAATCACATTCACCCCGCTACCCTGAGTTATTTCCATTACCTGCTCGGCAAACTCAGTATTCCGGGAGTTCATGATATACTTTATTCCCTGCTCCTGGAGAAAAGCCATTTTACCAGGGCTGGCGGTAGCAAATACCTCTGCTCCCATGAGTTGAGCTAACTGAACAGCTGCTTGTCCAGTTCCACCCGCAGCAGCATGAATTAATACTCGTTCCCCTGGCTGAATATTTGCTAAGTTATATAAACCTTGAGCTGCTGTAAAAAAGGGTATAGGAATAGTAGCCGCGCTCACCATGCTCAGGTTAGCAGGTTTAGCAACTAGATTATTTTGTGAGCAGACAATAAAGCTACTAAATGCGTCATGAACTCCAATGACCATCACCTCATCGCCGACTCGCCACTGACTCACCCCTTCCCCGACAGCGACGATAGTACCCACACCTTCAAAACCAAAGGTGAGATTTTCAACATTGTTAATATTAAATTTTTGCTCATTGTACTTTTGGAGCATACCAAGGGCGTTGATTACATCCCGAAAATTAACCGCCACAGCTTTGATTTGCACCTCAACTTCACCAGTTCTGGGAAGCCTACGTTGCAAAGGCGCTAAAGTTAAACTATTTAATAAGCCATAATTAGATATCTTTAATTGAATCTGTTCAACAGCAGTTGAATTTTCTATAATTTCTTGTGTATTTTGCTGCCCTGACAGTAAAGAAGCTTGATTGTAAACATTTAAGGTTTGGCTCAAATTATCTGGCTGATTACTAACACTGGTTTCACCATAAGTTGCTTCAATCCGATTTGCTACTTCTAGTTGATGAAAGGTGATATCGTGCATCTTTAGTTCTTTTTCTAGCACTTCTGGTAATTTGTTTCTAATTTCAGAAGTTAAATGCTCTTTTAAGGTTACTAAAGATAATCTGGGTTTTTCGGCTATTTTATGCGCCAAGGTTAAAGCATGGTTTAAAACATCTTTTCTCGGTACAACAGGGAAAGGAATACCTTTCTTGGCTAACTCTTCCCCGCGATAGTTTTGGGCTGTGTACATCATTTCTTGAGCTAATACAGAGCCTAACTTTGTAGGCACAATGAGCGTACATCCCAACCCAGGGGTAAAACCATATTTCATAAAATTAGTTGTGTAAATACTTTCTTGACTCAACACAACTAAATCCGCATATAAACCAAAAACAAAACCACCACCAATACCATGGCCTTGCATAGCTGCAATTACTGGTATTTCACAATCTAGTAAAATTCTAAAAAAATCTAACTCATTAAATTGCAGATGTCCTTTATAAATTTTGATTATGTGTTCCTTTGTCCCACCTGAACAAAAGTAATTGCCATAGCCTGTCAAAATTACTACTTTATAATTCTTGTTTTGAGCAACTGCACCAAAACATTTATATAAACCATCAATTATTTCTGAAGAGAATGTATTACAGTTATTCTCATCTTTCATGGTGATTTGAACAACACCGTTACCCAACTCTAACAGTTGTACTACCTCGGAATTGCCCTTTACTGAGTCCAATTGTAAATTCAGTTCTGCCACGGAAATATACCCTCATTATTAAAACGCTTAATTTTTGCTTGCACAGTAGGATCAACTAACAAACTAGAAATCTTATTCACAGCTAATTCTTGAGTTTCTGCTTGAATAATCCATAACTGATTAACATAGCTTTTCAAATCTCTTACCCCAGAAGAAGGTAAATATTGTAAACGTTTAACGTATTGACTAATTAACTTATTAGGATTGCTGCCATATTCATCAATCAATCCCAAATTATAAGCCTCTGCTGCTGAAATTTCTTGAGTTGTTAATGCTAAACGGTAAGCTTTTTGAAATCCTATGCGCCGGATTAAAAATGGTAAAACACAAGCTGGTAATAAACCAAATAATAGTTCTGATAAAACAAATGTGACTGTTTCATCTGCAATCACTAAATCGCTGACTGCTACTAAACCCACACCCCCAGCTTGTACCTTACCCCGCACAAGTGAGACAATCACTTTGCTACTTTGAGACATTTGTTTGAGAATGTTGTAGTAATCATGAGAACTCGCTTTGGGATCAACATCTTTTCCGTCTACTACTTCTTGAAAATCCATCCCCGTACAAAAAACATCAGGTAATCCTTCTAGGATGATTACTTTCACTGTTTCGTCTGCTTCAGCCGCTTGCAAGGCTGACAACAATTCTTGAATCAGTTGACTATTGATGCTATTGTTAGCTTTGGGTCGATATATTTGAATCCTTTGTACAACCCTTTGATAATTAATTTTTAAAGTTTGATAATTCATGTTTACACCCACTGATATTCTCTGTGAAAATCCTTGATTTGTTTAAGCACTAATCGGCCCTTACCTTCAATTTGTTTCCACACACCAGGAAAGATTTTGTAATCTAGGGTGACATTTCTAGTACCAAAAGCAACGGCGCGACTGTGGTGTAGTAACTGCTCGTATTCTTCGATGTTCAAGGCATAGCGTGCTGCTAAATGTGATGAAATTCTTTGTTGAGCTTGAATTTCCTTTCCTTCTGGGCTGACAACGCCACTATAAAATTCTGAGGAACAACCAGAACCATAAGAAAATATTCCTATGCGTCGAGGTTGGCTAAAATCTGCATTGTCAATTGTGCTAGCCAAGGATAAAAACACTGTCGCTCCCATAATGTTGCCTACCTGTTGGCAATAGACTAATCCCGGCATCACTCTTCTTTGAAAGTCTGCTTCAATCTCTTGCGGTTTCGCCCTTTTCAACTTACGCATCATATTTCTGTGCGCCCCTTTGACCATGCCACCAAAGGGTGTATGAAAGCTCAAGTAATCAAAAGTTTTTTGATAGTCTACGCCTTCTACTCGGCTTTGATAATGCAGGTAGGCATTTTCGCAACAGTCTAAGTAAGAAAGTAATGATAAGTCTGCATCCCCGGCTTCTGAGTCTGGCTTGGGTCGGCAAGTATCCATGACTTCATAGCCATAGTAACCATTGCATCCCACATCAACTTGCAAAATGTAAGGAACATCACTCACCAAAATAGCCGCCGCCCCAGCCCCACTACTCGGTTCGGCAAAAGACCAATCTTCACTCAGCGCCTCGCCACCCTCTGCCAGAGTAAACCGGGATATATCAGTGGCTATAACTAAAGCTTTAGCGCCTGGGGATGTTTGGGATAAAATAAAGTTGATTGCCATTTGCAATCCGGCTGTGCCTGAGTAGCAAGCTTGCTTGAGTTCAAACATCCGGCAGTTACGACTTAGCCCTAAGTAATCTTGGATATAGGTACTCATCGATTTGCCGAAGTCAATACCAGACTCACTACAGGTAATCACCATTTCTATGCGTCGCTTATCCGCATCCCTAAGACGATCAATGATTGGCTTAGCGGCATTGACAGCATAAGAAACTGGATCTTCATATGGTAGAGAAACCGATTTCTCTTTCATCATCAAATTATCAAAGCGACTTGTGTCTAAATTACGTGTTTGTGCCAAGATTCGCACATCTAATTGAGCAGCGCCCCCATATATATTTAAAGCTTCAATTCCTACTTGTTGCACAGATTTACTCCTTTTTAACTAATAAAGCTGTATTAATTCCTCCAAAAGCAAAACTATTACTGATGGCATATTGAATTTCAGCTTGAATAGATGTTTCTTTAACCCAATTTAAGGTGGTATCAATGGGATTAACTAAATTATTGGTGGGGTGACAAAAACCAAATTTCATTTGTAATAAAGTGGCAATCAACTCCACCACTCCTGCTGCTGTTAAACAATGACCTGTTAGAGACTTTGTAGAATTAAGTAAACAGTGAGATAATCCTACAGATTTCAAAGCAGCTACTTCTGTCTTGTCACCTAAAGGCGAGCTTGTACCGTGAGTATTGACATAATCAATCGCCTCAGGCTTGAGTTGTGCCATCTTTAGGGCAGCATTCATTACTTGTTCTTCTCCCTTTTGAGATGGTTCAGGAGTCCGTTTCCCATCTAAACCTAATCCCCAGCCAAGGAGTTGCCCATGAGACCTGACTCCTCTTTGTTGTGCATGGTCAGCTCTTTCCAGGACTACAACCCCACAGCCTTCTCCATAAATAAAGCCATCATGATCCCGGTCAAATGGACGGCAAGCAAGATGAGGAGCATCGGCAAAACGTACACTTCCCATAGCTCCCAAATTTGTAAATCCCTGACATTCCCATTGGGAAATGTCAAACAAAGACCCAACAGCAATGCTTACGTCAGTTACTCCCATTAAAATTTGCCGGGTGGCGTGAATGATGGCGACTGCTCCACTAGCAGAAGCCGCACCCACGCTGTAACCTTCGCCTTGAATCCCAAAACACTGGGAAAGCAGACTCATCACATCGGTATCCCAAAGGGTAACGCCATAAGTTGGTCGGATAAACTCAGGGTTGGATTGGTAACGCTGCCAGGTTTGTTGTTTATCACGTTCTTGGAAGTTTGAACCCCCAACGACGATCCCAATACGTTGGGGATTAACTCTACCTGAAGATAGTTGTGCATCTTCCCAAGCCTCAGCAACGGCTAGGCTGGCTATCTGACTACTCCATGAAGCAGTGCGTAACAGTCCGCTATATTCGGGAATTAAAGATTTAGCCGCAATGTCTGGAAGTTCTGCACCAATAAATGACCTAGCTCCTTCACGTCCAGGTCGCTTGAGATAACCAAACTGAGTTTTTTTTGCCAACAGAGCATCGTAAAAAGCTGCTACCCCTTGACCAATAGGAGTAACAATTCCCATACCAGTTATCTCTATTCTTATTGGTGCAGAGTTATATCCCATGATGCGCTTCCAACTTAGTTGCAAATAAACCAGCTAATTCTCCGATGTTTTGCGCTCCTGCTAATTGAATTAGTGGAATATGCAAATCTAACTCTTCCATAACCATCGTCAGAATTTCGGCTCGATTGACTGAATCAATTCCTAACTGCTTTAGGCTATCAGTAGTTTTGAGCGGGACTTTTTCTAATTTTGGTTCTACCTCACAAACTGATTTTTTAATCAGTTGAAATATGTGATTGTTATTTGTGCTATCCTCCTGAACTTTACTACTAGATGCAGCTTTTTGTTTGATTTCTTGAATGATTTGATTGGCTTGTTGAACAGCTAATTCTTTATTTGCTACTTTATTCAGGATTGAGCGTAATTGATGCCGCAAGTCTTCTTGCGTATCTCCAGATGAATCCTGAGTTTGTGAAGATTCTTTTGGAGAGTCTTGATTATCTTGGGCTAATGTGCTTCCACCACTAGCAGAAATTTCCTGGGTGATGTATTTAGTGAAATCCAATATGGTTGGGTAATCGTAGAGCTTGGTGACTTTAACATTTAAGTTGTAGGTTTTATTGATAGTGGTTATCCATTCAACTCCCACGATAGAGTCTAAACCTAAATCAATAAATTTCTTATCCTCTTCAATTTCACTAATATCTGTATACAAGGACGAAGCTAGACTTTCCTTAAGAGTCTGTTTAATTTTAGCTAAATTACCATGAGAGTTATTTAATGGTGATATGGTTTGTGTTTGGAGAATATTTTTAGCTTCAGCAGGTTCTACTGAAATTGAGGGAACTGTCACCTCTAGCTGCCTTGTGGGTATTTCCTCAGTTTTTAATTGAGTTTGCGTAGAGTAAATTTCTTGGGTAATGTATTTAGTGAAATCCAGTAAGCTTGGGTAATCGTAGAGCTTGGTGGCTTTAATATTTAAGTTGTATGTTTTATTGATAGTGGCGATCCATTCGACTCCCACGATAGAGTCTAAACCTAAATCAATAAATTTCTTATCCTCTTCAATTTCACTAATATCTGTATACAGTGCTGTAGCTAGACTTTCCTTAAGGGTCTGTTTAATTTGCGCTCCATTACCATTAGAATTATTTAATGGTGATATGGTTTGTGTTTGGGGAATATTTCCAAATTTAACTTGTGAATGAGTAGGTTCTGCTGGAATTGATTTTAGCTGTCTTGTGGGTGTTTCTGCTGGTTTTAATTGGGTTTTTGGAAAAGATAATGACTCTGGGTTAGATAATGTTAACTTTGTTTTTGGTAATATTATATTTTCATTCATTTGTTTTTCCTGGGATTGTATATTTCCATTAGTTATTGTTATTCCTCCCTCAGAAGTTAAGCTAATGTCTTGATTTTTATCTTGTTGAAGATTTATCCAATACCTTTTTCTTTGCCAAGGATATGTGGGTAACGCTAGCTTCTGACAGGAATAATCCTGATAAAATCCAGACCAGTCAACCTTGACTCCTTGGGCGTATAAATGCCCTAAACTTTGCAACATTTGTAGCCAGTCTGGTCTACTAGGATGCAAACTTGGCAACCATAGCTTTTTATTTCCCATGAGGCATTCGCGCCCCATGCCTAACAAAATTGGTTTAGGTCCAATTTCGAGAAAATTTTCATAACCTTCTTGGTGCAAGACTTCCATACTTTGGGCAAAATGCACGGGTTGGCGTACATGATTTACCCAGTAGCTTGCTGTGGCAATATTCTCGTCAGCTTCGGTTCCTGAAACGTTTGATATCATTGGAATTTCAGGTTGATTGTAGGTGATTGTTTTGGCTATTGCCTCAAACTCCGCCAACATCGGCTCTACTAAGGGCGAATGGAAGGCATGGGATACTTGTAGCTGGTGTGTCTTAATTCCTTGGGCGTTTAAGCTGTCGTTTAGAGTGCTAATTACTTCTCCTGCACCGGAAATGACGATGCTAAAAGGTCCATTGATGGCTGCTATTGCTACTTTTTCGGTGTATGGGGCGATGAGTTGGTTTATTTTCTCCTCTGTTGCCATCACAGCTAACATTTCACCCCCATGCGGTAAACTCTGCATTAAGCGTCCCCGATGGGCAATCAGTTTTAAGCCATCTTCTAAACTAAATACTCCAGCTATTGTTGCGGCTACATATTCGCCGACACTATGACCCATGACTACATCTGGTTTTATGCCCCAGGATTGCCATAATTGGGCTAAGGCATATTCAATAGCAAATATGGCGATTTGAGTATATGCAGTTTGGTCAATGAGGAAACTGTTTAATTGTTGGTTATCTTCAGGATAAAGAACGTCTAAAAGAGATTTTTCTGTATAGGATTGGAGAATATGATCGCACTTGTCTAAGATTTGACGGAAGACAGTTTGAGTTTCATAGAGTTGTCTTCCCATATTTACGTACTGGGAACCTTGCCCAGTAAACAGGAAGGCAATTTTAGGTAATATACGATCGCCAGAATATTGGCTAAAAAATACCTGATTAACTTCTTGCTCTGCGCTGATTTTAGATAATTTATCAGCTAATTCTTGTTTGTTAGAGGCGATAATAGCTAGGCGATGCTGGAAATGCGATCGCCCAGTATTAGCGGTATAGCACACATCCTCTAGCGACCGCTCACGATGGGACTGAAGATCAGCTTCATATCTTTGTACTAGCTTTTGCAGAGCCTTACCACTTCTGGCAGACAGAGCGAGTAAATGCTGAGGACGCTCTATATTTTTTCCAACTCCCACTGACTCAGGAGCCTCTTCCAAAATGACGTGAGCATTTGTACCACCGAAACCAAAGGCACTGACACCAGCTAAACGCGATCCTTCATGAAAATCCCATTCCTGTAGTTTTGTAGGAATTGTCAAGGGAGTGTTATTAATTTTTATATATGGGTTCAACTGCTGAAAATGCAGGTGTGGGGGTATCTGCTTATGATACAGAGATAATACCACCTTAATTAACCCGGCAATCCCCGAAGCTGGTTCCAAATGACCAATATTTGTTTTAACTGAGCCAAGATAACAAGTTTGATTGGGTTGCCGACCCTTCATTAATACAGTTTTTAAAGAGTTAACTTCTATAGGATCTCCCAATGCGGTTCCCGTACCGTGAGCTTCTACATAGCTAATTTGATCTGCCGTAACTTCAGCGTTTTCTAAAGCCTTACGGATAACAGCCTGTTGTGCAGGACCATTGGGTGCTGTGAGTCCGTTGCTGCGACCATCTTGATTTACTGCTGAACCTCTAATGGTTGCGAGAATGTTGTCTCCATCCCTGAGCGCATCTGAGAGACGTTTGATAACAACTACGCCACATCCTTCTCCCCGCACATAACCGTCAGCACTGGCATCAAAGCTTTTACAGCGACCATCAGGAGCCATCATTTTCGCTTGGGAAAAGATAATATGTGATTCCGGCGACAGCATTAAACTGACACCACCAACCAAGCACAGATCGGATTCTTTAGTACGTAAACTTTGGCAGGCATAGTGGACTGCAACTAAGGACGAAGAGCAAGAGGTTTCTACAACTAAACTTGGTCCGTGCAGATTTAGCACATAGGATAAGCGATTAGACGCAACACCCAGGGTTGTGCCTGTGCCATCGTAGGCGTTGAGGCGAGAGAAATGCCAACTTTGCAACCTGCCATAATCATAGTTGCCGATCCCCATAAAAACCCCAGTTTGGCTACCATTTAGCTTGTCTGGAGCTATACCTGCGTTCTCTAAGGCTTCCCAAGCTACTTCCAACACCAGTCTTTGCTGGGGATCTATACATTCCGCTTCGCGGGGGGAAATGCCAAAAAAACCAGCATCAAAGCTACCTACATCATCCAAGAAACCACCACAGCGAGTAATCATTTTGCCTGGTGTGGCTGGTTTGGGATCATAAAATTCATCAACGTTCCACCGTTCTAGGGGGACTTCAGTAATTGCATCTACACCTTCACATAGGAGATGCCAGAAGGATTCAGGGTTGTTAGCGCCAGGGAAGCGAACACCTACGCCAATAATAGCTATTGCTTCCATTGTGCTTATCCTCATATCTTGACCTCTTCCTACAAACATTATTGATTTTGCAAAAAGCAGATTTATTTTCAGTGTTGCTGGATAAAGGGATGAATTTATTCTATTGCGTTTTTATACTGTAGGTTTACTTATAACTACATTATAGAAATTGCAAATATACCCTATCCATCTTGAAAACTTGAGTTTTGCTGTAGAAAAAACTATAGGTTTCAACTTGGACGGGGTTTATATATACTCAATTCATCCCTCTATTATGCAACCGTCTTATTTTGTTGGCTTACATTCCTAAATAAATATTTAAGCCTTAATAAAACTTTTCAGGTTATTTAGTGGACTCCGCAGTAAAAGATTTAGAAAAATCTCTAAAGGACTCGATATTTCTTTGGATGGCTTTGTCAATTGATCCCCCTTCAGCCATCAAGCTCATTTCACGATTAACAGCCCACATATAATCAAATCCGCCGAAAAAGTAACGCAGGTCTGTTAACAGGCGATGGTGATACTTGAGATTTACATGAAAACCCTCATGTTCATGACACAAGCATTTCTCCAGCCAGTGCATAGTTTCTTCGTGAGACATATCGAAGATAGGACTGCGGAGTAACTTGTAGTATGAAAGTGTGAACCAGGAATCGTCTTGAAATATAGCAGGTAAAACGCCAGAAAGACCACCTAGCAGGCGGCTTTGCGTTACCTTGACTGACAAATTGCCCATGTATTTTTCATATGCTGTTGGTTTAGCAAAATCTTTGTATACATCTTGAGCAATCAGTTTAGACATTGTAGTGTGGTAAGATTCATCCAACAAATGGTAACGGGAGATTTCCGTTGGAGTTGGGACAAATTCTCCTGTTTTCTCTAAGTCTCTGTAATGTCTTGTATATTCATATTCAGCTGTTTTAAGCAGCATATTGGCTATGTAGCGGAAGCAGTAATACTGAGAAGCTAAGAAAGATGAACTTCCCCAACTTAAGGTAAACAGCCTCAGCAAATATCTAGGAAAGACTCTTAATATCCCTGTTCTGGGTCCTGGAAGAAATAGGTTTTTCTTCTCCAATTCGTGTAAATAAGGAGAATAACAGTCTGCTTTGCTTTTGAGTCTGATATTTTTTAGTAAGCGCAGGGCAGCATCTTCTAAAGCTAATGGTGTCGTACTTAGAGGCTTGAAACCTAGTAATTTTTGCAGAGCTTTGCTAGATGCGCTCTCTTGGGAATTATCTTCAACTGATTTGCTTTGTAGCTCTACAGGATTACTGAATGCTGCTTTTCCCAGTAGAGCTTTCTTAGTTTTATAGCTGATGGTATGAAAAGCATGAATGTGGGATCTTTCCTGGTTACTCTCCAGATTTAATTCTGTGCAGAGCATTTCATAGCCACCAATAGCAAAAAATACTCCATTCGTCACATCATTGTAAAGTATGGTGTTTGCTTCGCTAGCAGCAATCTGGCTATACTGCGTCACCCAATAAAGATGATTGAGAGCAATTTTTTGTGAGGGTGAGGCTTCTGCATAAAGCGGAGTACCGTAGAAAATTGAAAGCTCAGGATGGCTCCAATAATGATTGCTGTTGTCACTGTAGTTAAAGCTTTTATCCAACTCCTCTATTTTTTCTGTGTAGTTGGATTCGGTGTTGTTCTTGTAAGTGATTTCAGTAACTTTTAGATGCTTCTTTTTATTGTTCTCTATTAGGGTTGAAGAATCGTCTTCATTAAGTCGTACATTAACGCTAGTCATTGTTAGTTTTACCTCAAAGATAGTGTAAAATGTTGCTTTGTTATTATCAGATAACGTTAGGGAACCTTGACTAATTCAGTTTTAGGTAATCTGAGGGGTAGCAAATAGCTACAAGACAAGGTAGTTTTGTATCAATTATTTAGAACATCTTCTAAACCTAAATTCTCATGCCCTTCAAGTAGCAATTTGGTACTTTACAGAGTCTAAGATTTATGGCTGATGACTATGAATATTCTGCTCTGATTGAATCATTCAAGTGCCTTGCCAACTCTTCAATAGAGGGATAATCGTAAATTAAAGTTGGCTCTAGGTCTATTCCCAACCAATCTTTTAAATCCCCTACTAAAACTATTGCAGAAGCAGAATCAATTCCATAGCGATCAAAAGGATCTGAGATATCAACTCTGGCTGGATTTAAGTCTAGCTGTTCCACTAGGTAGTTAACTAGCCAGGTTTGAATTTCTTTCTTGGTGGGTAGTTTTTTGCTACGAGTGCGATCGCTTTCTACATCGAAGGAAATTGAATCAATCTGAGTATTTAGGATTTCCATTTTTCTCTTTATGCTAGTAACATCAATGGGTTGGATTTCTATATCTTAATTTTATTGAAGAGTATAGAAATGTAGAAAATATTTTCGTAGTAAGAGGCGATATCTCTACTACATCAAACTTCTGCTTCATCCACTTTTTTCGGCATTAGCAAAAGTATTGAAAATAGATTCAACTTCATCTTTGAGACGGATGAACCCGGATTTATATTGAGGATTTTCGCTCCAATCTTCGACAACATCTAAACTTCCATTTAAGAATTTAGTCCGGCAAGCATGACGCTGAATTTTTCCACTAGAAGTTTTAGGAATACTGCCTGTTTTCACCAATACGGTGGCATAAACTTGTAGACCATGCTCCGCCGACACCGCCTGAGTAATTATTTCTACTACATTATTTACATCCAATTTCCTTAAATAAGTCCGCTCTACTTCTTGAACAATTATTAATTGTTCTTTACCTTTGACCTCTATGGTAAAGGCAGCCCCACAATTAAGCCGCAGTGCTGGGTGGCTTTTTTGAACTGTTAATTCAACATCCTGGGGATAATGGTTTTGCCCTCTGATGATAATAATGTCTTTGATTCTTCCTGTCACATACAACTCACTATTTTGCAGAAAGCCTAGATCCCCTGTGCGTAAAAATGGACCGGAACCATCTTTCAAATAGGCTTGAAAAGTTTCTTGAGTCTGTTGTGGACGATTCCAATATCCTTTAGTCACACTCGCACTAGATACCCAAATTTCTCCGACTCTTCCATCGGCACAAGGTTCAAAAGTTTCTGGATTAGCAATTACAATTTTGTAATCTAACCAATTGTGACCACATCCAACTATGGCTTTAGTTCCTTCTTGGGAAGATGTTTTTGGATGAGTCACTTCTACTATTTTATTTTCTTCTAAAGCTTGTGTTTGTACCCGTTTGACGATGGGAGGAGCTTGTTTGTAACCGCCAGAAATAAATAGAGTTGCTTCTGCCATGCCATAGCAGGGGTAGAAAAAGTTTTCTTTAAAACCACAGTCTCTGAATTTTTCGGCAAAAAGCTTCAAAGTTTCGCTATGAACTGGCTCGGAGCCACTGTAAGCTGAATCCCAACTACTCAGGTCAAGTGTTTTGAGTTGTTCGGCACTCACTTTACTTACACACAAATCATAAGCAAAGTTGGGGCCTCCGCAGTGAGTAGCTTTGTATCGAGTAATTGCCTGCAACCAACAAACCGGTTTCATCAGAAAGGCTACAGGTGGCATGAGATAACCAGTAAAACCTGTGTACAGAGGTTGAATTACGCCATCAATCAAGCCCATATCATGAAATGTGGGCAACCAACTTACAGATACGCTGTCTGATGTGAGTTCAAATGCTTGTTTAATGCACTCTGAATTGTGTATCAGGTTGTCATGAGTAACCATCACCCCTTTTGGCGTTCCTGTAGAACCGGAAGTATATTGCAAAAAGGCCAAACTATCAGGTGTGATTAATTGAGGAACAAACTCTTGAGGATCAGCTTCTATCGTATCTGTAGCTACCCAATTCAATTGGTTTAATGGATCTGTTTCTTCTTGCCATCTATGACTCATGTCAACCAATATTGATGAGGTTGTCAGTGCTATCTTGGTCTGGGAATCATTAACAATAGAGAGTAATCGAGATAACTTCTGATTACGTTTTGGAGGATAAACCGGAACTGCTATCACCCCAGCGTACAAACAGCCAAAGAAGGCTGTAATAAACTCTAATCCAGAAGGATATAACAATAAAGCCCGTTCTCCTTTCCAAGCTTGCAGACGGGCTGCGATCGCTCTTGCTCGTCTGTCTAACTCAGCATAGGTAAGACTTGCGGATTCTTCTTCTCCGTTTTGCAGAAAAATATAGGCTTGTTTATCAGGTTGATATTGGGATCTACAATTGATGATTTCTATCAAAGATGTATTTTCTTGTTGTAGTATTTGCATCTTTATTCCTTTTGAGTAATAAAACAATAAGTTAGGACTTACGCATTGACAGGATTAACCAAATATGAGGTATGGGTTTCGGGGATTTTAACGTGATTTTTGAGCGATCGCTATTGATTCTGAAGTTAATCGCCAAAAGCCTGAAACGACGGATTTTCGTTCATGCACATCACTGCGTTTCGTATGTCTTACCCCTCGCTGCGCTATCAAAATGACAATTCTGGATCATTTTTTAGTTGGAATCTCTTATATAGAATTTAGATGTACTTCATTCAAGAATTAAACGCTATAAGTACATATAACATTTTCAGGAAATTTACGCTAGTAGGCATTGAGCCGAGATCCTTGCTCAAACGGAAATAGAAGCTGAAAAGCCTTGTCAATTCTAGATTTCAAATATTTCAGAAGGCAGGGAAATAGCAGCTTCAAAAGGTTGAGGAATATTTTGCAGATTCACCCTGACGCATTGGTGACAAGTTAAGGCTGTAAGCTGACGGGATGACGAAAATGGTTAAGATGCAGACAAAATAAGCCTCATAGCTCTCTCACCCTGTTGATAATACTTCCACTTATTAGGAGATAATCTCAATAGTGACCTAACTAATTCCCTACAATT
>JBIKYZ010000083.1:0-18859 GCA_044354985.1 Pseudanabaena sp.
ATGTGCTACTCTTGGTTTAGTTTCGATGAAGCAATTACGTTCAAACTTTGTTTCAGTATACATTCTCAGACTCTTTTATCTAAATCAAATCTCTGGATTTTCTATCTGCGTAAGGTGAGATACTAATTAACGGTCTTGCTAAAAGTGCAGTAATACTGAGCAGAGTCACACAGCTAGAAGCAATCAATTTTGAATTTAATGATGATTTTAGTAACATTTCTATACATTCCAATACATTAAATTGCTTACTTTCCTTTTGCGTAAGTCCTAATAATCTTACGGGCATTCTACAAAGATTATTTCTCTGTTACAGAATTTGAAACGATAGTATGTCCCAATCTAGTGAAATCAGGGTTTGTTTTCCCATTAATTAATATCTTTGTAAGAGACGAGCATGGCGATCGCGCTGTAAATGATTCGCAAAGTGGTAAAAAATCAAAATTCGATGCTGATGCTAACTGGAAGGATTTAGTATTGTTCTATGAATATTTTCATGGTGATAATGGCTCAGGGATTGATGCTAGTCATCAAACTGGCTGGACAGGGTTGGTGGCAAAACTAATCCAACAATCAAGCGAATATTCGGATTAACTTAGCGATCGCTCTTGTTGTTTGAGATGAGATCGCTAGTCGTTGGTAATGCTTCGGGTATTTGTAAAGTAACCGTTTTAGCCCTATTGTTAATGCGATCGCTAAATTTTTACATCTAGCGATCGCCGACTTGCCAATAGAGAAGAGTAATTTCAGCATTGATGGCAACGGCGGCTTGTTGTTTGGCTGCGTCAATAATAAGTTTTCAACTTTCTGGTGGATGCCACCCAATCGTAAACCAACGTTTACGAGTAGCGACAATGACTGCATTATTCATCCGTAAAGCTATAACTGTTGTACGTCCAATCGCTGTTAAACCTTCAATCGCAGAGGCATCATTATTCCATTGAAAATGATCTTTCCAATTGTGTTGGCGTGGATTAAACAAAGCAACAAATTCGCCTGTTAATGGATCGATCGCTTCTGTGGTGTCAGATTTATATTCATTGCAAGTTCGACAGGCAAGGCATAGGTTTTCGCCATTTTAGGATTGCGGCGGATTGGGATTTGCGTAACATGAAGCGATCGCTATCTTTACGCAGGTTATCTAATTCCAGTCTTTCAGAATCAGTAAGTGCTGTATCTTGTTGTTTTGACAATAGGAATTCGTAGCGTTCCATTTCTAACTGTGTTTTTTGGCTACGAGCAATTTGCCATAGTGAATCGTCGTCAAGTCGATCTAAGCTGGCAAGGTCGGTTTGAAATTCTTCGGGTACGTCTTTCCATGTTGGTGGGCTGCCAATTTGTAAGGCTTGTAAAATTATGTCTTCTAGCGATCTCTGGGTTGCTCCTGCCGCGATCGCTAGACGTTGATACAATGCTTCTGGTATTTGTAAAGTAACTGTTTCAGCCATATTTTTTCTAAATAGGGTTAATCATCTTTATTTTATAGTCTATAATCCTAGATAATGTTGATTTTGAGGCTGAGTACTAATATGGCTGTAGCTAAAAAAGTTAGTCAAGAAAAACTAAGTAGTACTAGTAAGAAATCTGCTGGTGCTAAAAATCCTTCTCGGAAAAAGAACTTAAGCCGTAAAGAGAAGTTGGAACTGATTAGAAAAGCTAATCAGCTTCTAGAAAATGTTTGGGATAAGATTTACGATTCTCATCAACAGACTACGGATGCCAAAACTAACTTTTGACACCAATATTTTTATCACGCATAGGCGGATCAAGCTTCCTGAAAGCTTTTATATGTCAGTAGTCGTGCTTCAGGAATTAGTTGCTGGTGCGGATGATGATGCAACTGTAAAAAAGCTTTTGAACATCAAAAAGTTTTACGAGAAGGTTGATAGGTTGCTTGTGCCTAATGCTGAGGATTGGTGGCTTGCAGGTAAGGTGATTAATTCTTTGCAGCGTGGGTTAAAGTCTGAGCGGGGTGGGCTTGCGCCTAAGATGACTGCGGATCAAAAGCATCGAATTAGTCATGATGTTTTGATTGCAAGGACTGCGAAACGGGCTGGGGTAACTGTAATTACCGACAATATCAAGGATTTTGAGGCAATTCAGAAGTTTTGTAATGTGCGTGTGATGAGTAGTGGTGAGTATTTTGAGAATAAGTATTAGGGGAAGTAGAGCGTGATCGCTAAGGATAAATGAGCATCAATCCAGATGGTCATTCAGCTTTTCTTCTTTATGTCTGAGACTCTCAAATCTTTGAATAAATTTTTGATAGATATGATCATCTTTTCCCCTAATACTCCCAATAAATTCAATTTTTCCACGCAACGAATCCAAAAAAGGAGCCACATCCTTATTTGGGAAAGTTCTTTTTTTTGCATACTCAGACGTATATTTGTCTACTACTACTTTTAAGCCTTGCGTTTCCCAGTTATGCAGAGTTGCATTAACATTACGCAAGTAAATACGAGTTACATTTACTTTCTTATTAACAATTAAACCCGTAACTTTTTGCCTTTGAGTTTTGTATGCTAGTCTAACTTTATCCGAATTTATTTGGAATCCATTGTTTTCTATAATTGCTCGTAGTTCATTCCCTAAAACAACTTTGCCGCCGCCTTTCTCATACGAAGCAACTAATTCTTTTGGCAACTCTTTTTTATTGCTGGAAAAAGTAATATCATCTGCATAGCGTGTATAAAGAATCCCATGTTGTTTCGCAAACCTCTGAAATTCGCTATCCATCTTTGTACAAATCAGGTTTGATACTATTGGAGAAGAGGGCGCTCCTTGTGGTAGTTTCCTATTAAAACAACATATTTGAGCTAAAACCGTTGCTACTGATTTATCAAACTTGTATGGATTAGCTAAAAATAGCCCCCTCACTCGACCAAAATTAATAGAATCAAAGAAATCTTTAAGATCTAGATTCAAGATAAAGTTTTTCTTAGTATGTAGTTTTGCATTAGTGATAATGCTACGAGAAGCTGCGAATCCATGAATTGAAGGTCTTGGTTGATAAATAGCGTATAAAACTTGACTAAGTTTTCTTTGAATAATTTTCAGACTTTTTTTTGGTGAGTGAACAATTCTAAAACCTCCTGACTTCTTGGGAACATGAAATTCTTTATATCGAGAATCTGGAGAAATTTGGTAAATGTAATAGACAAGATACTCGTAAGGCACTTGCAGAAGTTTAGCTATATCACGAGGAGACTTTAATTCTCGAAATTTTTTTTCTAGATCTTCACAACTATCAGATAGTAGAAGGGAAGGCTTAGACTTATTTTTCATGCGTAGCTATCCAAACATTCGGATAAATAGTACCTACTCTTTGAGCATTCCTGCTTTTTGTCATGCACAGCGTAAGCCATTGCATATTTCGTAGACGTAAAGGCTAAATTGAGAATACTCCGTTGCAGTAGCGCTAACGGACATAAATACCCATTGAGTAGATACCGAGCAGATCTTAACATATGACGATTGACAAAATACAGTTTAATTTTATCTTTTGTCAAACAGGTAAGTATGTTAATAAGCTCAGATACCACCCTTAAACATTTCATGATATGTTAGTTTTTTTTCGTACTTAGCTAGCCTATAATTAGGTGCTTTTTTAAGGGCTTCATTAAAATATTCAATAGATTCTTTATATCTGCCTGATTTTCTAAGAACTATCCCAATCTGAGTGAGAGTCGTATAATCATCTATATTCTTATCATATGCCTGTTTGTAAGATTGATAAGCTTCTTCCCATCTATCTAAATCTTGAAGGATCGCTCCTTTTATTTTGAGGTTAGAATTACTGCTTCCACCTGACTGAATTACTTCATTAATTATAGTTTCCGCACCTTCTAAATCTCCTAAAGTCTTATGTGCTTTAGCTTGATCTTCTTTGACTTTTGGACTTTTTGTAATCTCAAATAACTTCGTAGAAAGATTGTCAAAAGTCTCTATATCTCTCATACTCTTTGCATTCCTAATTCGTTGACGTAAAGCATCAACATTGTTAGGCTCTGTTTTTAATACTTCATCCAATTTATCAGCTTCTTTTCTCAAGTATTTGAAATTTCGATTGCGAATCTCTGCTGCAATTTCTTGACTATTTAGTTTAAAGCAATTAGTACCTTTTTTATAAAAAACATGTGATTCATCTGTAGTATAAAACCAGTATCCGCTCTTTGCAGCTTTATACAAATATTCCTCCTCATCTGTTTGTAAAATAAGGACTCTTACTATATTTAAATTTTCTATTGGGCTACCGAATGCATCAAACACCTCAAGGGGTTCTATCTCATAGCAAGACATCGGAACTGGTGGATCAGCATTTTTTAATTTATTAGATATTTGTTGGCTTAAATTATCTCTGTCATTTCTATTTAGATTAATTCCAAAAACACTTCCTAAGTCATCTATACCTATGTATAACTCACCTGCTGTCAGTGCGTTTAAAAATCCAATGACATACCTTTCAGTATAATCTACAATTCCACTAACAAGATTTTTGCTAGAATCTATTTCTCTCTTGAATTCAATACATTTCCCTTCTTCTTTTTGAAAAATCTCTCCCTTAACAAA
Source organism: Pseudanabaena sp. (assembly GCA_044354985.1). Classification (GTDB taxonomy): domain Bacteria; phylum Cyanobacteriota; class Cyanobacteriia; order Pseudanabaenales; family Pseudanabaenaceae; genus Pseudanabaena. The sequence goes on from JBIKYZ010000083.1 coordinate 4,570, forward strand.
ATGTGTATTTTCAGACATTTGTAATCATAATAATAAATATTAGTCATGATTTTATAACTATTTGATTGCTTCAGGCAATTTTTTTATAGGCGATCGCCTATCTACCTTACTCAATTTTTGATATTTGAGGCGATTATTTTTGTCTACAAGGATCTGTTTGCGATCGCGCTTTAATGATGACGAAAGGCGATAGATTGTACTCTCTAAAATTTCTATCTATAAGCTTGATTCATAATCAACACAAATAACTAAACTAGCCATCAACTCTTGCAAAACCTCATCAGACACCCGACCCAACTGCTTTACAAATCGCTCTGTTGAAATATTACGAACTTGCAGAACATTTCCTGCCAAATCTCGGTGCAGTTTCCCAATCTTCTATATCTAAAACAGAAAACTCTGTAAGCTCAGGTTCATTTAGAAAATCATTAGCAGTTTTCGCAATGAATGGTGAAATATACTGATGTCTATCAGTTATAGGCATTGCGGCAATTTCGCGAAGCGATCGCTTAGATGTTGATAACTCTGTCGTAAAGTTTTGTCGAAGCCGTTCCGTAAACTCAAGAACCTCTTGCAGCTTGTCAATTGGTAACGATCGCAAATTTTTTAAGATGATTTGCTCAATATTGGCTGTACTTTGCATAGTTTTTTATTTTGCTGATACATACTATCTACTTATAGCCTATTCTATGCGATCGCCCATATCTACCCAACTCACATTCTGACTTGTGACACGATTATTTTTGTCTACAAGGCTCTGTTAGCGATCGCGCTTGATAATGACAAAAGGCGATAGTTGAAGTAATTTTTTGCTGAGGATAGCCCTATGAAAACACCCAAAACATTTAATTAATCTTTTATCGTAAGTACAGGTATCGATTAACCAAATCTGTTAGGGTGAATTGAAATCTAGTAAGAACACGTAAAGAATGAGCATCAATTTTGGAAGAGAGATTTGTGGCGATCGCACTAAATCAGAAGAATATGAATGGCTAGTGACTAACGGTATTGGTGGCTATGCCTCTGGCACAATCTCAGGTATGCTGACCCGTCGATATCATGGCTTATTGGTAGGCGCACTCAAACCACCATTAGAGCGATCGCTCTTGCTCTCCAAATTAGATGAAACCGCAAAATACAGAGATCAGCATTATCCTCTTCATACCAATCGTTGGGCAGATGGATCTGTGAATCCATCAGGTTATCAAAATATTGAAAGTTTTACATTAGAAGGAACCATACCCAAATGGAGATTTGCTTGTGCTGATGCGATACTCCAAAAGCGAATATGGATGCAGCATGGACAAAATACTACCTATATTCAGTATGTTCTAGAGCGCGGTAGTTCTCCTATGATGCTCTCGATTAAAGCATTAGTTAACTATCGTGACTATCACAGCAATACCATCGGTGACAATTGGCAAATGCAAGTAGATCGCATTGAGAAAGGAGTTTGTATTAGGGCTTTTCCGACCGCAACTCCATTCTATTTGCTAAGCGATCGCGGTAATTTCACGCTTGCTCACGATTGGCATAAAGGATTTGACCTCGCGATCGAACGAGAACGCGGATTAAGCGATCGCGAAGATCATCTTCATGTTGTTACTTTTGATGTAAAACTGGAAGTGGGAGAGGCTTTAACTATTCTTGCTAGCACTGATGCTAGTGCTTCCTTAGATAGCAAAGTTGCTTTACAACTAGAGCGCGAGCGCGAAACAAAGCTTTTAGAGACTTGGCACTCTTTTTATTCCCTAAACTATTCCTCCAAAATCTCAACTCAGTCCGCACCAAATTGGATTAAGCATTTAGTGCTTGCAGCCGACCAATTTATAGTGGATCGTCCTGAACTAGATAATGGCAAAACGATCATCGCAGGATATCACTGGTTCTCTGACTGGGGCAGAGATACGATGATTAGTCTGGCAGGATTAACATTGGCAACGGGTCGTCCAGAAATAGCGCGTTCCATTTTACTCACCTTTGCCCAATATCTCGATTGCGGAATGCTTCCTAATCGCTTTCCTGATGTCGGCGAGAAGCCAGAATACAATACGGTTGATGCCACACTTTGGTACTTTGAAGCAATCCGCGCCTACCATGCGACAACTGGAGACGATGAACTGTTGCATCATCTCTTTCCCGCGCTAGAAGAAGTTATCGATTGGCATTGCCAAGGTACTCGCTACAACATCCATCTCGATAGCGACGGCTTGCTCTATGCAGGTCAATCAGGAGTGCAACTCACTTGGATGGATGCCAAGATCGATGACTGGGTGGTCACGCCCCGCATTGGCAAGCCTGTAGAAATTAATGCACTCTGGTATTGTGCCCTTGCGACAATGTCCGCGATCGCGCAGAAGATTGGCAAACCCCATGATCGTTATGAGAAACTCGCAGATCAAGCCAGAATTGGATTTCAACATTTTTGGAATCCATCAACTGGCTATTGCTATGATGTCTTAAATTCAGACGGCACAGCATGTCACGATGATACTCTACGCCCCAATCAAATCTTTGCCGTATCTCTGCCTATTTCGCCCCTATTAACTGAAGTTCAACAAAAAAGTATTGTTGAGGCATGTGGGCGATCGCTACTCACTTCCTACGGATTGCGATCGCTATCTCCCGATCATCCAGACTATTGCGGACATTATGGCGGTGACTCATATCAACGAGATAGTGTTTATCATCAAGGAACAGTGTGGGGCTGGTTGCTAGGCGCATTTATACGGAGCCATCTGCGCGTCTATCAAAATCCCGAACAGGCTCATTCTCTACTTCAGCCGATGTCTCATCACCTGCTTGCAGGAGGTTTAGGCAGTCTGAGTGAAATTTTTGATGGTGATGCCCCGATGCGATCGCGTGGTTGTATTGCTCAAGCTTGGACTGTTGCTGAGGTTCTCCAAACTTGGATATTTATCGAGAACCTCAAAAGATGAGAATCGGCGCTTCTCATCTTTTGGAGTAAAATGCAAAGCGCCTGCTACGCAGGCGCTTTGCATTACTGGGTTTTAAAACACAAAATGGCTACGCCATTTTGTGTTTTGGAATTACAGAGTTTTATCGATCGCTAAAAGCGTATGTAACAAAACATTTGCTCCCTGAGCGCATTGCTCAGGCGAAGTATACTCATCCTGCGAATGACTAATCCCATTAAGACTTGGCACAAAAATCATGCCCATATCCGTAAAACGTCCAATCTCTTGAGCGTCATGCCCTGCGCGACTAGGTAAGTAGTCATAACTGAGTTTGAGTTCTTCACAAACCTTCGCGATCGCTTCCATTAGTTCGGGTTTGGCGGGAGTTGGCAGCACATGCAGTTTCTGCTCAATGGTAAATTCTGTACCTGTACTTTCAGCGATCACCTCACATTCTTTCTCAATCTGTGCGATTAAATATAGTAGATTCTCTTCAGAGAGGTCGCGCAAATCGATGCTCATATCTACACGAGCTGGCACAACATTAGTTGCGTTAGGAGAAACAGTCATATGTCCTACAGTAGCTACTTGTTCGCCCTTCGTTTCCACCCCAAGGCGATTGATTGCTAATACCAGTTGAGAAGCTGCAACGAGAGCATCTTTTCGCATATTCATCGGCGTTGTCCCAGCATGATTAGGACGACCAATAATTGACACCATGAAACGATATTGACCGACGATACCTGTAACCACGCCGATTTGTTTATCTAATGCTTCAAGTACTCCGCCCTGCTCAACGTGCAATTCGATAAACGCTGCAATTTGGTGCTGATCTCGTTTAGCAGTATGGAGCTGATCCCAATCACCACCGACATTTTTTAAGCAATCTTGAATCGATGTGCCATCTTTACGGCGATAACGTTCTGGATCCGTGGGAGCATTACCCGCGATCGCTTTACAGCCAATCACACTATTTTCTTCATCGGAAAAAACTATTACTTCAAAGGGATGACGCAGCCGTATCTGGCTTTCTTGAAATACCTTCGCCACTTCGATTCCCGCCAAAACGCCGAGACAGCCATCGAACCTCCCTCCAACTGGTACGGTGTCAATGTGCGAACCTGTCGCCAAAGCTGCTGTTCCTGATTCTGTTCCTGCATAAGTACCGATGATATTACCAACAGCGTCACTTCGTACAGACATCCCTGCTTCTAGCATCCAAGTTTTTATTAATTGACGAGCCTGTATGTCTTCTTCAGAAAAAGCGAACCTGCATACTCCACCGTTGGGCAGCTTGCCAATTGTTGCAAGTTCAGCAAGACTGCGATCAAGGCGATCGCAATTGATTGCTAATTTGGGGAGTGTCGCTATCATGACTCAGATTATTCCTTGAAGATTTGTTAAGTAGAATATGAATACAATATACTGTATACAATGGATTTGTGATTTTTTTGAATTAGGAGTTATACCAATTCACAAAAGTGTGGCAACACTTCTGTGAATTTAAGACCAAACCCTGTAAGGGCTTTAAAAACACAAAATAGCTATGCCATTTTGTGTTTTGGTATTACGCAGCTACATGATTCGTAATTCGTAATTTGCTATAAATTGTTCATACAGATTTTAGGAGATTTCTGATAGTTGCTCTCATCACCTCGTCCACTTCAGCGTTCACAATCTTTACGCGAGCAAACCTATCAGGTTTTGCGCTCAGCTATTTTGTCAGGGGAACTTTTAGCGGGTTCTCGTTTAGTAGAGACTCAAATTGCCGAAAAATTACAAGTTAGCCGCACCCCAATACGGGAAGCTCTACAGCAGCTACAGCAAGAGCAACTTGTTACAACCGATGAAAATGGCAATCTGCGGGTAGTTAGCTTCTCTATAGCCGATGCTAAACATCTCTATCGTTGTCGCTTGGTACTAGAGCAAGAATCAGTATTAGAAGCCTGTAAAAATGCCACTGATGAGCAATTAGGAAAAATCGAGTTCGCGATTCAACAAGCAGAAAAAGCGATCGCCCAGCAGCCAAATCAACTAACAAGCTACCAGTTACTACATATTGATTATCAATTTCATAGAGCGATTGTTGAATGTTCTGGTAATCATTGGCTAGCACTTTTATTAGAGCAACTATTCGATAAGATGGCTTTATTGCGGATGCAGACAGTACAACAAAATCTCAAGGTTTTAGAGATCCGTTCGGAGCATCGTCAAATTTATGAAGCGATCGTAAAACGAGATTACGAAGCGGCTTTCACTGCTCTTAGCAATCATTTAATGTCCAGCCAAGCTAGAGTTATCCGCGAAATAGAACAACTACAAAGCCAACAGACATAGAAAAATTCTGAATAATTTTTCCTTTTAAGTAATTAGTACTAGAATCTTTTATGCTTAAGTAAGCTTGGGATACAGTTCGTTACAAAATCAATGGATGGGGCAATGGACGAGTTAAGCGATGTGCTAGCGTTGGCAACCGATGAAGAATTATCCCAAATTGCGGATATCCTCTTTCGGCGCAAGTTCAATCCTCTTGATTATTTTGCGACTCCGCCCGTTAAAGAATTACAAAGCTGGGATCGCGATGAACTGATCGACGCGATCGCTAAGCGTTTCAAATTTCTAGCTGCCGATGGTCTGACAGTTTTGCGGCGCAAAACTGATAATGTCAGCTATCGAGAAGTCCTCGAAAGGGTATGTCAACACCTAAATATCAAATATTCTAAAAATCAAACCATCGAAGATATCGAATCAGAATTATTTCTGAATTTAATTAGCAATTCATGGAAAAAACTGTCATCTCAAGAACGTTCTAGCATTGATGATTCGATGCAAGCAGCTCTCACTGAGTCAGATTTACAAAAGTCCTTGCCCCTTGATGCTCAGCGCAATCCTATGAGCTTATTAGTCAAAGGCGGTAGTGCGATCGCGGTGAGTACAGTGATTCGTTCAGCAGTATTAACTGCGATCGCTAGACAAATGGCATGGCATTTTGCATCTTATCAAGTTGGTTATGAAGTGCTTAAAGCTGGTGGGACAGCGCTCGCAACTCGTTTAAATGCTTATGTGTCTACCTATCTTGCGAAACGAGGAATGGCGGTGGCAGCTACTCAATATACGGCAGCGCGGACTGTGTTTTCGGTGATTACACCTGCGCTCTGGGGGCTGTTTTTTGCTGATTTAGGTTGGAGAGCGATCGCCACTAATTACGGACGGATTATTCCTGCTATTTTCATTGTTGCCCAAATAAGATTACTGAGAATGTCTTGAGTATCAAAAGAGAGTTGCGGCGCCAAGCGCCGCACCTCACTTTTGATACTTGTAAAAAAAAAGAAACTCACTACGTGAGTTTCTTTTTGTTTGGACTACAATAAAGAATATGTTACGGATTGTTAAGATAAATCCTGTATGAAACTTTCTTCTCCTCCAAGTGCAGCCAGTGCTGCAAATCCGCCTCTCAATAGGGGAGTCACCTCAGCATGGAATCGCATCGAAGAACCGATGTGGCAAGGCAGCGAAGCCGACATTCGGAAAGGTTTACCATTTAACCTACTATCGCCCACTTGGCAAATGTTCTTGATGGGCGATGGCGCACCAACTCGACATTTACAGCTATTGACTCAATCAGAAATATCTGTGGATGTGGTTGCCATGACTCCAATCGGAGATAGTGACGATAATGCGCCATCAGACATTACCGCGATCGCAGGACCTCGAATTCGTCGTCAGATTTTTTTGCGATCGCAGCAAACGGGAGAGATATTTTCCCATGCAACCTCTTGGTGGTCTGAGGCAACGATGCAGAAATATCTCAAAGATCCTTCACTGCCAATTTGGGTCAGCCTTAACCAAAAGTACACAGAGCTTTATCGTGATCTCAAAGGTATTTATAAAGGACATTCTCCCAATTTAGCTGAAGCTTTTGGCTATCCTGAGATTGACACTTATTGGGGCAGGCACTATTTGTTGTGGCATGGAGGTGAACCCATCACCATGATTTATGAAATCTATTCACCAGCGATCGGTAAATATCTTGGTTCTAGCAGCCTTTAAAAATAAAGCCCATTAAAACCTTCAAAAGTGCCGCGAAGCGGCACTTTTGAAGGTTTTACAAGCCCAAAAATGGCGTAGCCATTTTTGGGCTTTACGGCTATTACCGAGCAAACTCAAACCAAGAAAGATTTTGAAGGCGTTGCTTTGCAACGCCTTCAAAATCTTTCTTGGTTTAGGTTTGAGCGCAAAGCGCTGTTATAATCGCTGTCTATAGATAGTCGGTGAATGCATTGATTGCTATTTATCCTGGTAGTTTCGATCCCATTACTTTTGGACATCTCGATATTATTAAGCGCGGTAGTCATCTATTTGATCGCGTGATTGTTGCTGTTTTACGCAATCCTAATAAAAGCCCTCTATTTACGATGGAGGAAAGAATGATCCAAATTCGTCAAGCAACTCAACATCTAGATAATGTTGATGTTGACACCTTTACAGGGCTCACTGTCACCTATGCCCACCTCAAGCAAGCACAGGTTTTAATTCGAGGATTAAGAGCAGTTTCAGATTTTGAATTGGAATTACAGATGGCTCATACCAATAAAACCTTGGCAAATGATATCGAGACGGTTTTTCTATCTACTTCCAATGAATATAGTTTTTTGAGTAGTAGTGTAGTGCGTGAAATTGCTCGTTTTGGTGGAGAAATCGGACATTTAGTCACAACTGAAGTTGCGATCGCGCTAAGACAAAAATTCCAGCAGCCTTAATCTTTCCATTACTAAGGAATGAAAATTAATTAAAACCAAAATTTGTTGGGGTGGGCTTTGCCCGCTCCAACAAATTTTGGTTTTAATTGCACAAGTTAATTAATTTTCATTCCTAAGGTGATTTCTCATTTAAAATTTACCCCACCCTAGCCCTCCCCTTGCATAAGTTGGAATTAAAGGGGGTAATTCCAACTTTTATCAAAATGATGAGAGATTCTTTACGAGAAATGTCCTAAAGTAATTTCATAAAATAAATTACCCAAATTTGTAAGGTTTCGTCCCATTGGGGCGAAACCTTACAAATTTGGGTTAGAAATTAGGACTTCTGACTGACATCTTTTTGGACTTTAAGCTGCTATAAAATAGATTATGGAGCTAATCGCGTTTGTTTGCGTCAAGAGTATTATGCAAACTTAATCAACGATGAGGAGCGAAATTATGAAAATTCCAGTTTTAAATAAAAGTACTTGGTTTGGGCTAGTGGCGGCGGCGGTTGTCGGCGGATCTGGTGCGGCGGTGCTTGTGCATGGCACTTTTAATAATCAGCCTAATCCCCAATCATCAGCACCAGCGAGTATCAACCAAGTAACCCAATCACCACCACCTGCAACCAGAGCCGTGGATGGTCAGTTGGCTGTTTATTGGATCGAGTCTAGTAAAAATAAACTGATCGCTGTACCGATCGCCATTAAAGCCAAAAGCAATGATGAAGCGATCGCGTCAGTAATCAACATGCTAATTACTGAAAAGCCTCCTGAATCGCAACTTTACAGTGCCATCCCTGTAGACACGAAAGTATTAAGCGCAACGACAAAAAACAAGGAAATTCGGATTAATTTATCTAAAGCTTTTACTAGCGGCGGTGGCTCGGCATCTATGCAGGGTCGGATTATTCAAGTTTTATACACAGCAACGACTTTAGAGCCCGATGCAAAAGTCTTTTTGTCCGTTGAAGGTAAACCGTTAAAACTTATAGGCGGTGAGGGGTTAGAAGTCCCACAGCCAATGACCCGCAAAGATTTTGCACTAGATTTTTAGTAATGTGCGGCGCTTCGCGCCGCACATTACTACCCATGATAGTTTGTAGTTAATTATGTCGCCAATCAACTTGCCTGATATTGATAGCCTTAGCCTCATTGAGCAAGTTTCTCAAATGGTGGTGGTTCGCGCTTGCGGAATGCTTTATGATCACCAAATCGAGTATCCGCAGTGGGAATTACCCAGTGCTAAATTACAAACTTTGATCAGTGAATATGGGGTTGGCGGTGTAATTTTGCTTGGAGGGAGTGCGCCAGAAGTTGCCCTGAAAACGCAGCAAATGCAATCATGGGCGAAAGTACCTTTGTTAATTGCCGCAGATATTGAAGAAGGGGTCGGACAACGCTTTAGTGGTGCAACATGGTTTCCGCCACCGATGGCATTACAAGCGGTTTCCATGAAATATGCCGAGGCGATGGGTAAAATCACGGCGGAGGAAGCTTTAGCGATCGGGATCAACTGGTTACTTGCGCCGATTGTTGATGTCAATAATAATCCTGAAAATCCTGTAATTAATGTGCGGGCTTTTGGGATTACCGCTGGTGAGGTGATGGGAGCAACGAGGGGATTTATTGCAGGTGCAAAGCAGTATCCTGTTATGACCACCGCAAAACATTTCCCAGGACATGGGGATACTTCGGTGGATTCGCATTTACAAACACCAACCCTACTTCACGATCGCCAAAGATTTGAGAATGTTGAGTTTCCGCCTTTTGTCAATGCAATTTCGGCGGGTGTTGATGCGATTATGAGTGCGCATATTTTAGTACCAGCGTTAGATCGCAAAAATATCGCTACCTTGTCGCATCATATTCTCACAGGTATTTTGCGAACCGAATTAGGCTTTGATGGGATTATTACCACTGATGCGCTGATCATGTCAGGCATTGCTAATTTGGGTAGCCCTGAAGCGATCGCTGTGCAGGCTGTAAAAGCTGGTGTGGATATTTTATTAATGCCCATCGATCCAATCGCTGCAATTCATGCAGTTTGCGCAGCAGTGGAATCCAAAGAAATAGATCGAAATCAAATACGAGATTCAGTCCAAAGAATTTGGAAGGCAAAACAGAAAGTTTGCGGTATTCCTCCTAATCTAAAAAAATTAGGTAATCCTCTGAATCTGGGAATTGCGAAGTCGATCGCCACAAAGTCCATTAACGTCTATTCTGCGCTTTCAAAACTACAACCTGACAATGTTAACGATCTAGAAGCAAATTATTTAAATTTGATTATTGTTGACGATCCACTGACCTGTGAAGAGTTTCTCAATGCGCGATCGCCTGCGGTATTATTGCCTAAAAACAGTGGCTATCAGCGCATTGTGGCAGATGGATTGACCTTATCCAATCTAGAATTTGCCCAATTCTCGCAAATCTTTATCCAGATCTTTAGTCGAGGCAATCCATTCCGAGGCAACACCAATCTGCATGAAAAGATTAAAAATTTAGTTGTCGAATTAGTGTTAGAGCATAAATTGCAGGCTGTAGTTCTCTATGGAAGCCCATACGCATTGGATCGCTTGTTGCCTTTATTGCCAATTCAAATGCCTTGGGGCTTTGCCTATAGCCAGCAGCCAGAGGCACAGGAGGCAGTTTTACAAAAGCTAGGATTTGGTCAAATCTAAATATGGCAATTTTATTTAGGTTATTTAAGTTTACTTTGATTGCTTTCATCACACTATTAACTCTGTTGGCTTGCAATTCTCTTTCTAGTAACAAATCGCCCTCGCCAAGTAATCAATTAGAGAGTAAACCCCTCACGTCACTTCCCCCCATAGCGCCGAAAAACATAGAGCCAGAGAGGATTCCCGACGCTCCATATTTACAAACGCCCCCAGAAGTAGTGCTGAAAATGCTTGAAATGGCAAAGGTAAATAAGAATGACGTTGTTTATGATCTAGGTAGTGGCGATGGTCGAATCGTGATTGCGGCTGCCCAAAAGTTTGGCGCAAGAGCTATCGGCATTGAGATCGATCCTGAATTAATTAGGGAATCTGATCGAGAGTCAAAATTGGCGATCGCCAAAACACCAGAAATTCGCGATCGCATTCAATTTATTAAACAAGATTTTTTTAAAATTGATTTGCGCGATGCAACCGTAATTACGCTATACCTTCTACCACAAGCAAACCTTCGTGTACGTTCCGAAATTTTACCTAAATTAAAGAAGGGAACAAGAATTATTTCCAATGAATATGATTTAGGAGATTTACCTCCTAATCAAACTGAAACAATTAAAGTTGGCAATCGTGAATATAGAATTTATCTTTGGATTTTAGATTAACAGATTATCCTGAACATTTGATGAGCATTACTTTACAAAGTTTTTTCTTGTTTTTTATGCTAATCTGTTGCCTATCTTGTTCTAGTCAGTTTGTCCATTGAGAACCACAATATTTACTAAAATCGCTGTAGTTGTGATTTCTTTAATTACGGCTTTTCCTGCTCACGCAAATAGCGATCATGTCTGTCCTGCGCAGTTACAAAAAGAGGTGGAAAGAGTCGCTCAGTCACCTAAATTGCAACCATCGAGAGTGGGTGTATTTGTGCAAACTAATGAGACTAATCCACAAATATTAGCCAATCTTGATGGCGATCGCTACTTTATTCCGTCATCCAATGCCAAATTATTTATAACTGCGATCGCTCTAAAAACATTAGGAGCAGACTATCGTTTTGCTACCCGTTTGATGTCTCACAATTTGCCTAATACTAAAGGAGAATTAGAAAATGGATTATGGCTTGTTGGCTCAGGAGATCCTAGTTTTCGCTCGGCAAATGGTTTGAAATCACTTGTAACACAACTTAAGAATAAAGGTGTAAAGCGGATCAATGGAGGAATTTGGACTTTGACATCTCGTAAAGGGACCGAAGTTGCAAATAGTTGGGAATGGTCGGACTTACAGGAATATTATGCGGCGATCGCATCTCCCTTCACGATTAATGAAAATGCTATCAACTGGACGGTCAGTCCCGATACCAATGGCAATCCTGCAATTTTTACGTGGGAAACTCCTGAATTGGCGAAGGGTTGGCGGGTAGAGAATCAAGCAATTACAGGTACTACAGATTCAAAGTACAGCTTACAAGTTGTTCGCCCCTATGGTCAAAAAGTCCTGATCATCTCTGGTGTAATACCTGAAAAGTCAGAACCAGAACTAGGTGGCGTGGCTATTCCCAATCCAGAAGCTAATTTTTTAGATTTGTTGCGTCAGGAATTAGCGACTCAGGGCATTACGGTTTCTCAAAATATTTCTACCGATACCTCCAAGAGACTTCCACCCACCCAAAATTTAGCGATCGCTTATTCACTGCCGCTCTCGCAATTAATTATTACCACCAACAAGGATAGCAATAATCTCTACGCAGAATTACTACTAAGAGCTTTAGGAGATCGTCTTGATGAAAATAATCCCGAAGACAATCTACTGGGAGGCATGATCACGGTTAACAAGTATTTGCAATCTATCAATACCCCTCCATATACGTTTCTAGCCGACGGTTCTGGGCTATCACGTCGAAATTTAACAACTCCCAGAGCGATCGTTCAACTTTTGCAAAGTGTGGCTAGCGATCAGAATTTTCGTAAATCTTTGGCAGTCTCCAATGTCGATGGCACATTGACCAATCGATTCAAAAACACCTCGGCTCAAGGGTTAATTCAAGCCAAGACGGGAACATTGACGGGTGCGATCGCATTGTCAGGATATGCTAATCCTCAAAATCATCGGGAAGTCATTTTCAGTATCATCATTAATAATAGTAATCTTCCATCAAGGGAGTTACAGCAATATATTGATGCGATCGCCTTATTGTTAACTCGCCTTGAACCTTGTTAATGAAAAAATCTACTGTTCAAAAGAAATTCCTCTTCATTGCTTTTATAGCTTTAACAATAGGAAGTATTGTCACAATAATTGCTTGGTCTATACAAGCCCCATCCCAAAAAACTTCTTCTGAGGCAAACCCTGCTCTATGTCCAACCATGTCAGATAACTTAAGTAAATCCAAGAGTTTGAAGTTTCATCCCATCAAAGTTGTTGCTGAACCTTGGCGTGGGGAGCACCATGTTTACTCCATCTTTGCTTTACCTTTGCAATATAAAGAGATATACCATCGTTCTCAGTTATTGGTTAAGGACACTGATACCCCTTGGGATGTCACTCCCACCGATGGACTTAAATATGGCGAGATAGCCCCTGAAGACTCTTTTTTAGTAATTGGATTTTTTCCTACTCGTTTGACTCTGTGGTATTGGGTAAGTGGTCGGTTTGGCGAATTGAGACAGCCCTGCAATTGGACTCTCCATCTTTTCCCTAGATAAAACCGTAAAAGAAAAATCGCCCGCGTAGCGGGCGATTTTTCTTTTACGGTTTTACAGCGCTTTGTACTCAAACCCAAGCCAAGAAAATTTTTGAAAGCATTGCAAAGCAATGCTTTCAAAAATTTTCTTGTGTTTTTTTATTTGATCGGAAATTGCTGTAGTTTTTATTACGCCGAGGTACTTACAGTTGGTGACAGCTATATTGTCACCAAGTGAACTAGGACATAAAGCCCAAGAATTGATTTGTCTTAAGACAAGTGACTGTCGCTATAATTACGAAGGCTACGATAAAAACAACAAAAAATGTTTGCTGCTTGTCAGTGGTGATATAGGAAATTGAAAACATGGGAAATTTTGGCAGTTGGCTAATTAAGCTGGGGCAAAGTTGTTTACTGATTGGACAAATCATCACCCACGTTTTGATCTATCGCCGATTCCATTGGCGTAACACAATCGAGCAAATGTCAATTGTTGGAACTGAGTCTCTGCTGATTACTTTGATTACAGCTTCCTTTGTGGGGGCTGTATTTACAATCCAAGTAGCGAGAGAATTTATTAACTTCGGCGCACAACAGGCGATCGGGGGAATTTTGGCGATCGCCTTAGCCCGTGAGTTAATTCCTGTACTGACAGCAGTAATCATTGCAGGGCGCATTGGTTCAGCGTTCGCGGCAGAAATCGGCACGATGCAAGTAACTGAGCAAATCGATGCGCTCTATATGTTAAGAACAAATCCTGTGGATTATCTCGCAACCCCTCGTGCGATCGCCTGTTTATTAATGTTGCCTATCCTCACGATTTTGGGATTTTTAACAGGTATGGCTGGTGGCTTGTTTCTATCTCAAGCCATGTATGCTATTCCCTACAACATGTTCCTCAATTCTGTGCAAAATTTACTCAAGTCTTGGGATTTAATCGCAGCGCTAATTAAATCTAGTATTTTCGGGGTTTTAATTGCAGTGATCGGGACAACTTGGGGATTGACCACCACTGGTGGTGCAAAGGGCGTAGGCGAGTCCACTACCACAGCAGTTGTTACCGCATTACTAGCAATCTTTATCAGTAATTTCTTCCTGTCATGGGTATTCTTCCAAGGTATCGGCTCATCCCTGACTGGTTCATAAGCATCAATAACTCATGTTACGCAGAAGCCTAAAAAGGTTTCAGAGACTGCCATTCCAAGTGAGATTGCTGCAAAGCCTTGATATATAATTTGGATTTGAGAGCGAAGTGATTGAGCTTAGAATTAAG
>JBIKYZ010000303.1:0-5753 GCA_044354985.1 Pseudanabaena sp.
AAAAAGTATTTGTATCTATATGTAGCCATGTTTGAGTGGGCATACAATCTTAGCTGGATTGATTTTGATTTCCTTCGTCGTCTTCTTATGCCTCCTTCCACCTATTTACCTAGATGAGCCAAACTAGTTCTTTATTTTACCGCGAGTCGATGGGTAGTGATGACGACAAGCATTTATTAACTAAAAGGTTTATCGTGAGAATCTCGCACAAAATAAAGTAACATCGCTTAGAATGACTTTAGAAAACTCAACATTTGCCATCACACCTATGAAAGCTATTTGGATGTTAGCGGCGATCACAGGCTTATCAGTTGGAATTACTAGCTGTGGTGCAGCTAAAGACGCAACTCAAGCCCAGACCCAAAGCAAAAAAACATCTACAGCCGTAGATGTGGCGATCGCTAAGTTTGATACTCTCCAAGCTGCGACAGAGTACACAGGTACAACTGCACCAATCAGAGAAGTTTCTGTAAAGTCACGCCTAGAAGGACGTTTGCTAGATTTAAATGTAGATGTTGGCGATCACGTGGAAACTGGACAAGCGATCGCCCAATTGGATGATGCCGTTCTGTCTGCAACTGTGCTACAGGCTGAAGCGGAAGTTGCGGCAAGGGAAGCGGAAGTGTCGCAAGCAAGTGCGGGTGTAGGAAATGCTCGCGCCCAAGTCGAAAGAGCGAGACTGGAATATCAACAAGCACAAGCTGATGCGAATCGCTTCACCCAATTGTCTAAAGATGGAGCCGTATCTTCTCAAACTGCGGAGACTGCAATTACCCGTGCGCGATCAGCTGAGCAATCATTGCGATCGGCTGAGCAACAAGTCAGTCTTCAGCAACAAACGGTGGGAGCAAGTTCACAGAGAGTTTTAGCTCAAGAAGCGATTAGATTAAGGGAACAGGAACGCCAATCCTACACTACGATTACTGCACCAATTAGCGGTGTGGTGCTGGAGCGAGTAAGTGAAACTGGCAATCTTCTATTCGCAGGGAATGACGTTATAAAATTAGGTGATTTTAGTCAAGTTAAGGTCATTGTGCTGATTTCAGAATTGGAAATTAGCAAAGTTCGTTTAAATCAATCGGTTGATGTGCGATTTGACACCTTCCCCAATCAGAAGTTTACTGGAACGGTGAGACGAATTTCACCAGTAGCCGATCCCGTAGCTCGTCTCATCCCTGTGGAAGTTGTAGTTCCTAACCGTGACAATAAATTGGGGAGCGGTCAGCTAGCGAGAGTGCAGTTTTCAAGTAGTCAGGCTCGCCAAATTGCGATCGCCGAAACTGCTCTGGAAGCAGCAGGACGACCGACTCAAGCACCTAAAGATACAAATACCCAGCCCAATCAACCAGCAAAGCCGAAAACAGATACCAAGTCTAGTGCTAATGCTGCTGAAAAAGGAAAGCCGAAAACTGGCTCAGTTTTTGTGATTACGGGTGATCCGAAAGAGCCAAAAGTGGCGGCGCGGAAGGTTACTCTTGGCGATCGCCGTGATGGCAAAGTTGTGATTTTGTCTGGCTTGCAAGAAGGCGATCGCGTAGTCGTCAGAAGTGGTGGCAAGTTGCAGGATGGCGATTCTGTTAGGCTCAGTGTGTTATCGGAATCTTCTAAATAAAGAGGTAAGGCGCAAAGCGCCTTACCTCTTTATTTTTTTTAATTATTTTTAAGAGGTAACTATGAGCAACCAAAACTCTTCCAGCCCGAAGCCGACAGGATTTAGTATCAGCGCCACAGCAATTCGTCGTCACATTGGTACGCTGATGCTGACGATCGCCATTTTTGTAATGGGCGCATTTTATATCAGTCGATTGCAGGTAGACTTACTACCATCGATTGTTTATCCCCGCATCGGGGTACAGATTGATGTTCCTGGGGTTTCCCCAGAAGTTGCCATTACCGAGGTCACTAAACCTCTAGAAGAAGCTTTAGCAATTACCGAAGGTGTTAACCAGCTTTTTTCGCGTACTCGCGAAGGACAGGTGCGAGTTGATTTGTTTTTTGATGCAGGTAGTGATGTTGATCAGGCTCTGAATGATGCAGTGGCTAGCTTCAACCGTGGGCGGAGTCGTCTACCTGATGTGGTCGAGAATGAAAGAATTTTTAAATTTGATCCGTCTCAATTTCCGATCTATGAGTTTGCGCTCACATCACCTTCTTTGTCATTGCCAGAGTTGCGACTATTTGCGGATGAAGAATTGGGACGTGAACTAGCGATCGTGCCTGGGGTCGCGGATGTTGATGTAGTTGGTGGCGTAAAGGAAGAGGTACAGGTTAATCTCGATCTGCCCCGATTGCAATCAGCAGGTGTCAGCGTTAATGAGTTTTTGAGCGCATTGCGCGATCGCAATATTGACATTTCAGGTGGGAGGTTACGCAATGGTGCGGTTGAACCACTGACTCGGGCGATCGGCAAGTTTAAAAATGCCAAAGAACTAGAAAATTTATCCTTTGTGGTGGGTAATCCATCGACTACAACTCCGCCCAGACAAGTTTATCTGCGCGACTTTGCTGAAATTGTTGATAGTACTGAAGAACAACGAGTTTTCACGACTTTAAATGGACAGGAAGCGGTGCGGTTACTAGTGACCAAACAGCCCGATGCGAATACGATTGAGGTCGTCGATCGCGTCAAGGAAAAGATTGCCACACTTCAGGAAAATGGCTTAATTCCTAGTGATGCTGAACTAACAGCCACCCTTGATGAATCAAGACTGATCAGGGCTTCGGTTGCCAACGTGGCTTGGTCGGGGATTATTGGAGCAGGCTTAGCAGCGATCGCGGTGTTTTTATTTCTAGGATCATTACGCCAGACGTTAATTATTTCCCTTGCGATTCCCCTCGCTACCCTTGCCGCAGTAATCTGTATGGGGATTTTTGGTTTCTCTCTCAACCTGTTTAGTCTAGGTGGACTAGCTCTCGGCGTGGGTATTGTCGTGGATAACTCGATTGTGATGTTAGAAAACATTACCATCGGCATTGCCAAAATCCGCAAGCGCAATGGTGGTGAAGTTGGCTTTGAAGACATTATTGCTCAATCACAGGCTAGCAGCACCGAAATTGAATCAGCGCTAATTGCTTCTACTAGCACCAACCTTGTCGTAATTTTTCCATTTTTACTGCTGGGCGGATTTCTATCACTGCTATTCAATCAACTAATTCTCACCATTAGCTTTGCTGTAGCTGCTTCGATCGTGATCGCGGTAACTGTCGTACCAATGCTAGCTTCGCGACTATTAGCCATCCCTTGGTCAAGCCGTTTAAATGAATCTTGGTTCATGGTCGGATTTGAGCGTCGTTTTGCGGCGGCAACTCTGGGCTATGCAGGATTTTTAGCAAGGATTGTCCATTATCGTCTTTTAGTTTTAGTTGCCTTATTTGCAGTCCTTGGTGGTGGTGGCTTCTTGATGGCACGACAACTTCCCCAAGAAATTATCCCTCAAGTCAAAACAGGTGATGTCAACGTTAATGCTCAATTTCCCGCAGGTACAACCCTTGCTCAGAATATGAAAGTAATGGAGCTAGTTGATCAAATTCTAATCAAGCAGCCTGAAACAGCCTACTCATTCGCAACTATTGGCGGCGGCTCCTTTGGTAATAACGTTACTGCTAATCCTTTGCGGAGTGGTAGTACAGTTACACTCAAGCCAAATGCCGACCTGACGGGCTTTGTCAGTCGAGTGAATCGGGAAATTGCCAAGCTTAATCTAGCTGGGGTGAGAGTCCGAGTTAACCCAGGGCAAGTGCGAGGGATTATTGTGAACAATTCTCCTGTACCCAGAACGGATATTGATGTCGTTTTGCAAGGTAATAATCCAGACCTATTAACGCAAGCAGGTTTAGAAGTTCTCAGTGCCTTAGAGAAGTCAGTCAAAGGCGCAACCTTCCGACCTGATACTGATGCTCGTCAGCCTGAAGTCCAAATCATTCCTGATTGGGAACGTCTGCAAGCGTTAGGACTATCCACGCAAGCGATCGGCTCCACTCTGCAAACGGCGATTACAGGTTCAGTCCCTACGCAATTACAACGCGGCGATCGCCTTGTCGATGTGCGCGTACAGCTTGATCCTGAGTTACGCAAAAACTCTTCGCAATTGCAGCAAGTGCCTCTATTTGTCAGTAATAATCGCCCAGTCCGCCTCGCGGATGTGGCAACTTTGAAAGAAGGTCGCGCCCCAGGGGAAATTCAACGGATTAATCAACGTCAGGTTTACCTAATTCTCGGTAGTGTGGAGCGCGGCGCAAGTCTTAGTGATGCGCTCAGACAAACTGAACAGGCGATCGCGGAAGTTGACCTGCCCGATGGTGTCGCCGTATTACCCAGTTCTGCAAAAGCGGCTAATGACAACCTCTCTGGAGCCTTTGGAACATTGGGTTTACTTGCCTCATTCCTCGTATTTGTGGTGATGGCTGTGCAGTACAACTCATTGCTCGATCCACTTGTGATCATGCTGACGATTCCCCTTGCGCTGGCTGGCGGCGTTGTGGGGCTATATGTAACTAATAGCTCGATCAATGTGATGGTAGTAATCGGCGTAATCTTGTTGATTGGTATCGTTGTTAATAATGCGATCGTGCTGGTGGAACTAGCTAATCAATTACGAGAGGAGCAGAAATGTAGTCGCATTCAAGCGATGTTACAAGCTGCACCTACCCGTTTACGTCCAATCCTGATGACTACGATTACAACTGTTGTTGGTGCATTTCCGCTAGCTCTTGGCGGCGGCGATGGTGGCGAATTTTTACAACCTCTGGGAATTGTAATTTTCTCAGGCTTAGCCCTTGCAACAATCCTGACCTTATTCCTAATTCCCTGCTCCTATGTACTTTTACATGAGTTTAGCTGGGCTAAAGTTAGTAAGTTAGTGCCATTAAAAGCATCATCAAGAAATTAAATCTCTTTGTACTCTAAAAACAAAAAAGTACTACCTATTCTTTCTTTAGCATACGTTTTCGCCACAATCTAATCTCTTTGATTATCATTAATTTATACAAAAACACAAAATGGCTACGCCATTTTGTGTTTTTAAAAAACTTACAGAGTTTACTTTTTAATTCTCAGTAGTGTCGTCACCCTTTTGTCAATTGGTATAAATTATGGCATATCACTATATAGTAATATGCCATAATTAAGCTATAATGAATTAAATTAAATAATTACAGTTCTCCTCTACCATCATGACTTTCAATCCTTCTGCCCTGACTCAAGTCGCTGATTACTTTAAGGTATTATCCGAACTTAGCCGATTACAAGTGTTATGTTCTTTGAAATCAGGCTCAAAGAATGTTACAGAAATTATGGAGGAGACAGGCTTGGGACAAGCAAATGTCTCGAAACACCTAAAGATTTTAGCTCAGTCAGGGATTGTCTCTAGGACTCCTCAAGGTGTCAGCGTATATTATGAAATTGTCGAACCATTTATTTTTGATTTATGCGAACTGGTGAGCGATCGCCTTTCTATTCGCTTACAAGAGCAGTCACAACAGCTTAAACAACTAGAAGGATTGCGGCGCAATGAACCGATTAAAGCTAGTCAAAAGAACTCTAAAGGCAAAGTCAAAAGTTACGCTTGAAAACTTGGACAAGGTTAGACCATTAGAGTGAGTTATGGATAAAATGCAGCCAAACGCTCAACATTGGACTTTGGACAAGATTGAAGCAAAGAAAGAGCGGGATTAAGCGAAAAGGGATAATGAGAGTTTCAACTTTCAACCGAAAACAAATCATTATCCCTAAACCCATTATGCCAATAATTGTC
>JBIKYZ010000304.1:0-5729 GCA_044354985.1 Pseudanabaena sp.
CACAAGAATCGATCTTGGACAAAATGCAACTTGTACTATGTGGGAAATCGTTAGGTTTGGTCGTACTGCGAGGGGTGAAAAATTTATTGATGGTAATTGGCGATCGCATACAGAAGTATGGCGTGACGGTTGTCCATTATGGATTGATCGGCAATATCTGACGGGAAATATTGAGATGTTAGGCAGTCCTAATGGATTAAATAACTATGCGATCGCGGCTAGTTTTATTTTTGTTGGTGCAACTATTGATACAGAAATAATTACCAATATTCGTTCTATATGGGAACAAGGAAACTATCAGGGCAGCTCAGGAGTAACTCGATCACTTGCAGGGCTAGTCTGTCGATATTGTGGTGACTCTTCAAGTGATGCGTGGAAATGGTTTCAAGAAATTTGGCAGCTTTTGCGTGTATTCTATAAAAATAGACCGATATGCGTACCACGAGTTTGGTAGGTGTATTTAGTGATGCGAAACACCACTAAATACACAAGTAAATATATACAGCGAATTTGGGAATTTCTATGCAGCTTACGCCACAAGAAAAAGATAAATTATTGATTTTTACGGCTGCTCTTTTAGCCGAGCGTCGAAAAGCTAAAGGACTTAAGCTAAATTATCCTGAAGCAATCGCTTTTATTACTGCCGAGATTATGGAAGGAGCAAGAGAAGGTCGCACTGTCGCTGAGTTAATGTCTTACGGTGCGACATTGCTTACTCGCGATGATGTAATGGAAGGCATTTCGGAAATGATCCACGATGTGCAAGTAGAAGCAACTTTTCCCGATGGAACTAAGCTGGTTACAGTACATCAACCGATTCGCTAAAGAGTATCTGCGGTTGGGTATTCCTGAATATTGGATTGTGGATTATTTAGCGATCGCTAGTCGTTAGTTTTTAGGCAATCCTAAAATCCCCACAGTATTTGTAAATTTACTGGACGAAAATGGCAAATATCAAACCTCTAAATTTACAGGAGAAGACAAGATTATTTCTCGCGCTTTTCCTGATTTAGAACTAACAGCTGCTGAGATTCTAAGTATTTAAAATTTATCTTTAGGAGACAAACTGATGATTCCAGGTGAAATAATTGCTCAAGATGGTGATATCGAACTAAATGCTGGACGTGAAAGTATTACCTTGAAAGTTGGTAATTCAGGAGATCGCCCGATCCAAGTTGGTTCGCATTATCATTTTTATGAAACTAATCGAGCTTTGATTTTTGATCGAGATCGCGCTAAGGGTACTCACCTCGATATTCCTGCGGGTACTTCTATCCGTTTTGAACCAGGGGATGAGAAAGATGTAAACCTTGTGCCTTATGTGGGTACTCGCGAGATTTATGGATTTAATGCCTTAGTAGAAGGCAAATTGGAGAATTAAAAATTATGAGTTATAGAATGTCTCGCCAAGCTTACGCAGAAACCTATGGACCAACCGTAGGCGATCGCGTTCGACTTGCTGATACCGAATTATTTATTGAAGTGGAACGCGACTACACCACCTACGGCGATGAGGTCAAATTTGGTGGCGGTAAAGTAATTCGCGATGGCATGGGACAATCACCGATTACCAATGCTAATGGAGCCGTAGATGCCGTAATTACTAACGCACTGATACTTGATTGGTGGGGTGTCATCAAAGCCGATGTGGGCATCAAAGCAGGCGAAATCGTAGCGATCGGGAAGGCGGGAAATCCTTACATTCAGGATAATGTAAATATCATTATCGGACCTGGCACAGAAGTCATTGCGGGCGAAGGACGCATACTCACCGCAGGAGGAATTGATACTCATATCCATTTTATCTGTCCACAGCAAATCGAAGTGGCGATCGCCTCTGGGATCACGACCATGATCGGTGGCGGTACAGGACCAGCCGTTGGTTCTAATGCCACGACTTGTACCCCAGGTCCTTGGAATATCCATCGGATGTTGCAAGCTTCTGATGCCTTCCCGATGAATATAGGATTTTCAGGCAAAGGGAATAGCAGTAAACCTGAAGGGTTAGTCGAACAGGTGGAAGCTGGAGTCATTAAATTAAAGCTGCATGAAGACTGGGGAACCACTCCTGCGGCTATTGATAATTGTTTAAGCGTTGCTGATGAATATGATATTCAGGTCGCAATTCACACGGACACACTCAACGAAGCAGGATTTGTGGAAGATACGATCGCTGCTTTCAAAAACCGAGTCATTCATTCTTATCATACTGAAGGTGCGGGCGGAGGTCACGCTCCTGACATCATCAGAATTTGTGGTGAGGCAAATGTACTTCCCTCTTCTACTAATCCCACTCGCCCCTATACTCTCAATACCTTAGACGAACATCTCGATATGCTGATGGTTTGTCACCACCTCGATCCTAGTATTGCTGAAGATGTCGCCTTTGCTGAGTCGCGTATCCGCCGCGAGACGATCGCTGCTGAAGATATTCTTCACGATCTCGGTGCGTTTAGTATGATTTCCTCTGATTCTCAAGCAATGGGTCGAGTCGGTGAAGTGATTATCAGAACTTGGCAAACTGCGCATAAGATGAAAGTTCAAAGAGGTGTTCTTTCTGGGACTGGAGGATCAGTATGCGCCGACAATTTTCGAGCTCAAAGATATATCGCCAAATATACGATTAATCCTGCTATTACTCATGGTATTTCAGAATATGTCGGCTCCATTGAAGTTGGCAAAATTGCCGATCTCGTTCTTTGGCATCCTGCCTTTTTTGGTGTGAAGCCAGAAATGGTAATTAAGGGCGGTTTTATCGCATGGGCGCAGATGGGTGATGCGAATGCCAGTATTCCTACACCACAGCCTGTGTATATGCGTCCAATGTTTGGTAGTTATGGTGGTGCGATCGCGCAGACCTCTTTCACTTTCGTTTCTCAAATTGCAATGGAGCGGGGTATTCCCGATCAATTGGGGTTGAAAAAACAGGCGATCGCGGTCAAAGGTGTTCGGAATATCAGCAAGCTCGATATGAAGCTCAATGATGCTCTGCCGCATATGGAAGTTGATCCTGAAACCTATGAAGTGAGAGCCGATGGCGAGTTGTTAACCTGCGAACCAGCTTCAGTTTTACCAATGGCGCAACGATATTTCTTGTTCTAAAATTTGTGCGATTGCCATGATATAGCTATCGCCAAATTTACTAGGACATAAAACCCAAGAATTGATTGACGGAGTGGATCGCCGCCAATCAATTCTTGGGTTGTGAAGTTTTTTGAGTTTTTACTGCCTGTGCGATCGCCTCTAACACTTCGTCACACCAACCAACCCAGTCCTCTTGATAACGAATGGCTCGCCGAATAATCAAATGCATATAGAGATCTTTTAATTCTAAAGATTCTAGGTTTTGGGCAAAATATTCATCCATCATTTTTACCTGTACCACCATGCCGGAGTGGAGTTGCCGCCGACGTTCGACTTCGCGGGTTATCACTTGGTGTGGAACTAGATGCCCTGCTAGTCCCATCACACCTAGATCTTCGCGAATGGCTGTGGGTTCGCTGGGTTTAGTCAACCATTCGGTCAGTTCCTTTTTGCCTAAATCTGTAATCGAGTAAATTTTTTTATCCAGTCGCCCCGATTGCGGAATTGCTTCATACGATACATTACCCTGTTGCTCTAATTTAGCAAGTTCTGCATAAACTTGCTGCTGACTTGCCTTCCAGAAACAACTCCCAAAACCTTCAGCAAATTCTTTAGCGACTTCATAGCCACTGAGAGACTGCCGAGAGAGGAAAGCAAGGATGGTATGTTTGAGCGCCATTTTCGATCGCAAACTACTTGACGAATTTAATGAGTTAAGTATACATTGTTTTTTGTATTCAAAAACTTGAATACAAAAAACGGAGTTAAAAATGCAGAGTATTAATTCTCGTCAGCAGCTTAATGCTAGCTATTTGTATAAGCGATACGGATCTTGGGCGGTGGTGACGGGTGCTTCTTCGGGCATCGGGCGCGAGATAGCGCTGAGACTTGCGGAAGCAGGGCTATCTCTGGTTCTAGTTGCGCGGAGTAAACAGGTGTTGGAGCAAATGGCAGTTGATTGGCGCGATCGCTATGCAATCGAGGTAAAAGTTCTGGCGGTTGACTTATCGATGGATGCGGGAAACAGAATCATTTTGGAAGAAACGCAAAATCTAGATATTGGTTTGCTCGTTGCTGCGGCTGGGTTTGGGACTTCGGGTGCATTTCTTGATTCTCCGATAGAAACAGAAATGGAAATGCTGAATGTCAATTGCCGATCGCTATTAGAACTAACTTGGCATTTTGGGCAAAGGTTCGCTAAGCGTGGTAATGGCGGTATCGTGCTGATGAGTTCGATTGTTGGCTTTCAAGGAACGCCCTATGCTGCTCACTATGCGGCGACCAAGGCATATGTCCAGACTTTAGCCGAAGCCTTATATGTAGAACTTGCACCAATGGGAATTGATGTAATTGCCTCTGCTCCTGGCCCTACTAATAGCGGTTTTGCTTCCCGTGCGGGGATGAAATTGGGAATGGCGTTAAATCCTATTGATGTGGCTCAGGCAACCCTAAAGGCTTTAGGCAAAAAGCCCACAATCTTACCAGGATTCATCTCAAAACTGCTGACCTATTCCCTTGCGTTTTTGCCACGTTGGGCGAGGGTGCAAATTATGGGAGGAGTAATGCGCGATATGACCAAACACCAGAGAGGCTAAACCCCATGAGCATTAGATTCCCAATTCAATATTTGCCTCTAACGGCGATCGCGATCGCTTCTTTGAGCATTGGCAGCATCGCCTATATTAATCTCGCCCCAAAGTCCATTCAACCTGTCATTTCCGAAACTGCACCCAAATTAGAGACAGTTTCAGCATTGGGCAGATTGGAACCCGATGGCGAAGTAATTAAAGTATTTGCACCTACATCGGGCGAAAGTGCGCGAATCGAAAGGCTCAATGTCCAGCATGGGCAGCAGATTCGTAAAGGCGATGTGATTGCCTATCTCGATAACTATGCTCCACGTGCGGCGGCTTTGCGGGAAGCACAGGAACGGGTTGCTGTCGCTGAAGCGCAATTACGACAAATAGAAGCAGGAGCAAAGTCGGGACAGATTGTGGCACAGCAAAGAGTTGTCGATCGCATCCAAGTAGAGTTACAAACGGAAACTGCTGCTCAAGAAGCAGCGATCGCAAGGTTAGAAGCCGAACTTCGCAATGCGGAGCTAGAGGATCGGCGGTATCAATATCTGAAAACGGAAGGTGCAGTTTCAGCGTCCTTGCGTGATAGTAAACAGTTAACTAGCGAGACAGTACGTCAACAACTAAATGAAGCGAAGGCGCAGTTATCGCGGATAATGCGATCGCGTCAATCACAGGTTGCTGAGTCCCGCGCCACCCTCGATCAGATCGCCGAAGTTCGTCCCGTGGATATAGAATTAGCGCGATCGCAGGTTGCTCAGGCAGAGGCAGGTGAAGCAAGGGCAAAAGCTGATCTTGATTTGGCTATAGTGCGATCGCCTCAAGATGGACAGGTTCTCAAAATTCATACCCGTGCTGGAGAATTAGTGGGAAATAACGGAATTATTAGTTTGGGACAAACTCAACGCATGGTTGCCGTTGCCGAGGTTTATGAACTAGATATTAAGGAATGAAAAATAAATAACTTATGCATTTTGAGGAATGGCTCTATAGTTCCATTTAGGAAGATATTCATCAAAAACAATAGGTAGATTTTCTTTGAAACCATCCATAACCTTTCTACCCTTG
>JBIKYZ010000305.1:0-5727 GCA_044354985.1 Pseudanabaena sp.
TAATCAGACCACTGCCAAGATATTTCTCAATTCCTGTAATTGTGGCGGGTTTAGTTTCACGGTATTGAGTGACTTGGAA
Organism: Pseudanabaena sp.; assembly: GCA_044354985.1. Classification (GTDB taxonomy): domain Bacteria; phylum Cyanobacteriota; class Cyanobacteriia; order Pseudanabaenales; family Pseudanabaenaceae; genus Pseudanabaena. The sequence goes on from JBIKYZ010000305.1 coordinate 80, forward strand.
CTGGTCGCCAAATTTAGGATGCGATCGCCATGTGCCTTCTAGGGCAAGTGTCTGTCCTGCTTGGATATTGGCAAAGTTACCGACTACGGTGATTAGGTCTTGAGCCTTGGGTACTTTTAGCCGCGCTACGGTATAGCCTGTCTCTTCGGAGTGAAAGGTGAGGCGTTCGATGATGCCTTGGAGGTAGTCGGTGTTGTCAGGCATAAGCCATAAGGACGGATAAATTATGACCAGTCATCTATAGACAACTCTACAATTTGTCCAAAGTCTGATTTGTTACGGGTGATTAAGGTTGCATTGTTTGTCAAGGCGATCACATTAATTTTGCCATGATCGCGCCTGTGGTACTTACAAATTGTAAATAATGGACAAACAATCTCTCTGAATGAGTTACGATGGCAATGTATAATTTCAGAATTGCAACAAACAAAGGTATTAAAAGGAGATTTGTTATGGCGACTTGTAAAGATTGTAAAGGTACTGGCAGATGTACGCGCTGTAATGGCAAAGGACGCTTGAGTGATATCTATGGCTCTAAATGTACTAAATGTGGGGCTACAGGAAACTGCACTGTTTGTGGAGGTAGGGGGCAAACCAAATAGTTCGGCACTGGTTGCTAAAGAAGTGATGAATAGCTACAAAGTTTATACAGTAAGGATTTATCGCGATCAAGTATAAAACCGTGAAAATCTTGCTCAGAAATACTTTGAGCGATTCATCCCTCTTTAACAGTCCAGTGCCAATAGTTCAGGTATAGCAGTTTTTACACTCTTTCATAGAAATGTAAACTGAGTGTAAATGCGATATATGGCAAGGTTGTGGAATCGCTTACAGATTTGTAGACGTTAGTAGGTTTTTAAATGGTTACAGTGATGGTGGTTCGGACAAGCAGTGGTAAACCTGCTAAAGGTGAATATGTCTCTATTGGCATTGATAGTTTCTTCTCTGGGGGAGTTACAAAACGTGAGTTGACTGATGATAGAGGAGAAGTTCATTTTCCTAATGTCGATCCCTGTAATGGCGAAGTCTATGTGGGTGGACGGAAAGTCTACAAAGGAAGGGTTGAAGGTCGTGTCGTTGTCTATATCTAAATTAATATTGATATTCTTTATTTGAGGATTAAGTCTATGTTTGGTTTTGTAGTGCTAGTTGTTTTTACTGCGGTTGGCTGGTTTGCATTCCAAAACTATCGCCGTGAACAACTGCTAACTAAGAGTTGGTTAAGGTGGCTATTAAAGGCTCAGAAATTTAGGCAAGCAGATTTAGAAACAAGGCGTATCTTGCTGCATATATCCAATCGTGAAAGTGTTGGTTATTTAAGAGATGAAGATATCATAAATATTTCATGCCAAGACTTACGCGAAATTGACCAGCTATGGTCGCAATATAGCAATGGCAAATTTGGTTACACGGCTCAGAAGAAGATCTGGAAAAGAGTTGGGGTTGATTGGGTAGAGAAATATAATTTAACGCCAAATGATCCAGTTTTTAGTGGCTATTATACAGGTCAAGGGTTCCCTTCCGAAGTAGGTTGGCTTGTTTCAGACAGCAGTTATGAGGTCTCTGGCAGGAGTTTTGTGATGCCTACTGCTGCTTGTTTCAGACATCTTAAATTCAACATAAATGCACCTACAGGACATCTCCCTACTCACATAAGATCTATCGATATGGAATATGATAAATCTTATGGATACAGGCGATTAAAAAATCCTAAAGGTGTAGATGATGTATATGTATGTTATTATAGAGCAGGTGAGAATCATAGTCACTTTAGCAAAGCACTTACGATAAAAATGGATTCTTGTAGATTTTGATTAAATTCTTTCACTGATGAGTGATGGGTTATCTATTTCGACACTAAATTCGCCTCAAGACCCGATCGCTGAAAACTTAATTTCAACCTTCTGATTGAGAGCGCCAGCAATTTTCTGTAACATTGACAGCGAATGTCCATCATAATCAGCATCCTCAAGCAAGAGCGATCGCTGATTGTTTAGTACCAACGCTATCGATGGGGTTCATTTGGGTTTGATGAGAGGCGATCACATTGTAGATTTAGCGATCGGCGGTATAAAATATAATTACGATAAGAGGATAATCATCATGGCGATCGCAACACCAAACGCACTAACAGATAACCGTATCCGCTACGTCACCAACATCGAAGGCAAAACAATCGATGTAATTGTCCCCGTTGAACTTTGGCAACAAATCATCAACTCCATTGCCATTGATAGCAACCTATCTCATCAAGAAGATAATCTGGAATCTTTCTCTTTACAGAATTTAGAACAATGCTATGGAAAAGATGAACCTGAGTACCCATTAGAGCTAATCAAGGAACACAACTGCAATTATGCAAGAAAGTAAAATTATTCTCACCCCTATTCCACAATCCAATGGAGCCATCAAAAATCGTCCTGCATTAATTCTCAGGAAAATGCCAAAATATCAAGACCTTTTAGTTTGCGGAGTAAGCACCCAACTAAAACAATATATTCCTAATTTTGACGAGATCATTTCTCCCAATGATGCTGACTTTGAATTAAGCGGCTTAACTAGTCCTTCCGTTATCCGACTAAGCTTTCTAACCGTCATCCCTAATAAAAACGTAATTGGAGCGATCGGCAATATTTCCATAGAGAGGTATCAACGCCTTATCGCAAACCTAGCCCACTATTTGACCCAAAATGAACACAACTTATAAGCAACAGTAACGCCCTCATCAAAGAAGGTTAGATTAGATAATTCAATGGCAACCACAGATAACACCCTAGACTCATAGCGCAAAACCCTAGAAACTTTGCTCCAATACTATGCAGATCTTCCCTATCGTTATGGAAATGTGAATGCTTACGTTGTCGTTAGTCGCGATCGCAACCACTTTATGCTGATGTGCGAAGGATGGGAAAACAGTCGGCGAGTACATGGATGTGTTGTTCATGCCGAAATTCGTAACGACAAAATTTGGATTCACTACGATGGTATCGAAGATGGCATTACTGAAGAACTGGTTGCAGCAGGAGTTCCCAAGGATCATATTGTCCTAGCTTTCCATCCACCTCAAGTGAGAGAGCATACTGGATATGCCTTGGCATAAGCTCTGAGATGATCGCATCGTAAAACAGCGATTTATATGGTGTAATATATAGCTAGTAAACGCTTGAGATCTCTTAGGAGGTGTAAAATGAACCAGAAACGAATTACAGATCTAACCATAGAAGATCTCAAAGCCGTGATTACTGAAGTAGTAGTTACGCAACTACAGCAATGGTTTGGCAAACCAAACTCATCTGTTACCACAGTCAAACCAGAGCCAACCATCCCTACCAATCAGCCCTACGTTAATGCTGAAGGCGTTTACATATTGCCAACAAGGACACCCGAAGAAATTGCAGCAAGAGCAAAAGCATTGAGCGATCTTTTCGATGAATGGGATCTCCGAGATGATGCTGATGAACAGAGAGAGACATGGGAATACTTGCAACAGGCTCTAGGCGAAGAATCGATAACTGAACGTCCACTATCCCTCACCGCATGATTGTTTTACTTGACTCAGCCCCACTCGGCATCCTATCAAACCCCAACTCCACCCCCGCCACCCTAGAATGCCGCTATTGGTCGGAGAGATTAGTTGCCAAGGGTTATAGATTAATTGTTCCTGAAATTACCGACTACGAAGTTAGGCGTGAATTACTAAGAGCTAATAAACTAGCAGGTATCAGACGTTTAGATCAGTTAAAAAATCGCTTAGAGTATTTACCCCTGACTACAGCAACGATGTTGAAAGCTGCTGAATTTTGGGCAGAAGCGAGACAGACAGGTAAACCAACAGCTAGTCCAGAAGCCCTAGATGGCGATGTCATCCTTGCCGCCCAAGCATCACTAATTGCCGAATCACAAGGCGATCGCATTGTCGTAGTCGCCACAACAAATGTGGGACATTTGGAAAGATTTGTAAACGCCAAATATTGGCAAGCGATCGCCTAAATTACAGAAGCAAATATAGATTCACTTCAAAAAACAGCCCAACCACTCAATCAAGAAATGCACCTGCTTATCCCCAGGGAGGAGAGCCAGACTCGTGATTCTAATTTTACCTTTCTCGCAAGAGAACCGATAATAGAACTCAATCGGGATCTTGGCATGAAGCAACTCCCAAAGCGAATCCGTAAGCTTCGAGTCCAGAAATAAATCGCGCCCATCCTCCGACGCATAAATGCGAAACACCCCAACCTTACGCGCCACCAACTTCAATTCCATCACCCTGAGCAATACCTGAGTTTCTTCAGGCAAAGCCCCATACAGCCCCTCCCAAACCACAGCTAACTTGAGAATCTCCTCCTTCGACTTCACCTTCGCCAAGGTCAAATAAGCATTAATCTTCGTCTCATTGACCTCTATATAACTATCAGGAATAAAGGCAACCAAACGCGGCAACTGAAGCTCAGTATCCGCAACTTCAGGCAAAATCTTCCCCCGCAACTCATTAATATATTCCTGAAGCAAATCCATATAGAGCGCAAAGCCAATCACATCCGCCTGACCCGACTGCTCCTCACCCAAGAGATCCCCTAATCCACGAATCTCCATATCGCGCATCGCCAGTTGATAACCCGAACCAAGCTGACTAAACTCCTGAATCGCATCCAATCTCCTCTTCGCTGAATCTGTCAACTCAAGGTTAGGCGGATACAGCAAATAGGCATGAGCCTGAATCCCCGCCCGACCAACCCGACCGCGCAATTGATATAGTTGCGCCAAACCCAACTTATGAGCATCCTCAATCACAATCGTATTCACACGCGGAATATCTAAACCCGACTCAATAATCGTGGTACAGAGCAGAATATCCGCTTCATTGTTATTAAAAGCAACCATCGCCGCCTCTAACTCTGACTCCTGCATCTGCCCATGCGCGATCGCTAATCTCACATTCGGTAACATTATTCTCAAAGAAACAGCGATCGCCTCAATCCCCTCAATGCGCGGCACAACATAAAACACCTGACCACCACGGTCTAATTCATGACGAATCGCCGTTTTCACCAGTGACGCATCATAGGCAGACAAATGGGTTTGAATTGATCGCCTTGAAGGAGGAGGAGTGGCAATCACACTCATTTCCCGCACCCCAGAAAGCGCCGCATAGAGAGTACGCGGAATCGGCGTTGCACTCAAAGTCAATAAATCCACATCCCCCTTCATCGCCTTGATTTTCTCCTTCTGCAAAGTCCCAAAGCGTTGTTCTTCATCAATCACCAGCAAACCTAAATCGTAAAACTCCACATCCTTAGACAAAAGCTGATGCGTACCGACAATGACTTGAACTTTCCCATCCGCAACCTCTTGTAAAACCTGCTTGCGCTCCTTCGTAGGGCGAAACCGATTCACGATCTCTACAGTGAAAGGATAAGCCGCAAACCGAGTTTGGAGCGTATGGAAATGCTGTTGCGCCAGAATTGTTGTTGGAGCTAACAGAGCCACTTGCTTACCCGCACATACCGCTTTAAAAATAGCCCTTACAGCCACCTCAGTTTTGCCAAAGCCGACATCACCACAAATCAGCCGATCCATCGGGCGATCGCTTTCCATGTCTTGCTTCACATCTTGAACAGCCTTGACCTGATCTGGTGTCAGTTGATAGG
>JBIKYZ010000306.1:0-5722 GCA_044354985.1 Pseudanabaena sp.
CACGGGAATACAAAAAGATTTTAAATTAACTGAGTATGAAGAAGTTAGTTTTGCAGTGATGAGGAAGGAACTGCTTAAGTAAGCAGTTTTACATTTAAATTGGGGCTTTTGAGTGCCAGCCCCCCCCCTGTGGCAAGGCTTTGAGACAAAAAACAAATACGAAACAGCTTACTCCTCTACAAACTCTTCTACTCAGCCGATAGATTGTTAGGAATGCATTATGTTCATAAATATCTTGGAGTCAGCGATCACCTAAGAATAACGACTCACAAGAATAGTGATCGCAGTGAGAAAATAGACTGTTACTGTGATCGCCTAGATCACGGCTCACAGTAATAGCGATCACTTTTAGAAGATAGATTGTCAATGCGATCGCCCTAGCAAACAAATCGCGTAGCGTCCGTTGTGATAGAATCCAGATACATTTTCTGGATTAAACCTGTGAAATTTATAACAGTTGCATTAGCTGGTTTAGCTGTCTCTACTCTCTTTTGGTCTGAGAGTGTCAACAGTCAGTCAAGGAGGTCAAGAGATGTTTCTGTTAATGGTTATTACAGACAAAATGGTACTTATGTAGCTCCATATATTCGGACTGCTCCCAATCAGACTAGAGATGATAATTATTCAACTCGCGGCAATATAAATCCCTACACTCTTGAAGAAGGTAGACAGAGGGGAGACTCAGAGTCTAAAAGATATGGGTATGAGCTAACTACACCAACTACCCCAAGCTTTGAGCCAAGTTTTCAGCCTGCTATAAAAATGCCAAACGTAATACAAGAATATAACGTAATACAAGAATATAATGATGCACTAAATTTAGTACCACCTCTTAAAGTTGATATTAAACCTGAGACTTTAGACACCTCAGTAAATAAAACACCTACAATCCCAGTACAGTTACCAAGACAGTTAAAACAACCTGTTACTACACCACTTGAAGTTATCCCTTCTACTGGTGCTGCACGACCTTTACCACAACAACCGCAGATTGAGCCGACACCTTCTTCGCTACTGGAGACACCTCCAACACCGACGGGAGAAACTGCGCTGTCGTATGGTGAGACTGTGTCGCGTATGTCTGCACAATCAGCGCAAGACATACGAAAGATGCTAGACGAGGCTGGACAACCTAAACCAAATGAGGTGCAAAAGCAGTTGCTCGGCAACACCAACCCAGTACAGATAGACCCTAAACTTACCTCACAAAACAATCCTTTTATTACTGGTAAACAGCCGCTCAATGCAGCAGAACGTTTAGGATTTGAACCACCAGTTCTTGCAAACGCGATTTACTCTACAGCTTGCTTTGGTGTTTTTACAGCCATAATATTTGTATTCCTGAATAGGGATAAATAAAGGCGATCGCTTTTGTGGAGATAGATTGTTGGGGCGATCGCCTTGAAATTATGACTCATGGTAATAGCGATCGCTTTTAACAGATAAATTGTTGAGCCGATCGCCTGATTCGGGGGGGGAATGAGTTGGGGATTGATGTGGCGTTATAATTAATGAAAAATAATATTTTACTAGATTGTTGACAACACTCGAAATATGTGAACATCATGCTTAACCTCTCTCATAGCCGTCCTCTGAATCAATTTCAAAAGGAAGCTCCTGAATTGCTTCATCAGTTTGAAACGGATAAAACACCAATTGTAATCACTATTAATGGTAAAGCTGCTGCTGTACTTCAGGATGCAGAAAGTTATGAAAAACTACTTAATCGGTTAGAGCTTCTCGAAACTCTTGCAGGTATTCGCCAAAGTTTAGGGGAATTTGAGCAAGGTAAAGGGGTTTCTATTCATAAAGCTTTTGAAGATCTTCAAAAAAAATATGACCTACCGAATTGAGATATCTCCTACGGCAATTCATGACATAGAACAGATCTTTTTGTGGCTCAAGGTCAATGCGCCTGAAAAATCCTACCGTTGGATTAGGGGTTGTTATGAAATAATGCTCAAACTGGAAAGCTTTCCTAGTCGTTGTCCTTTAGCATTGGAAAGTGAGTATTTGGATATAGAAATACGTCAACTTTTATATGAGAAGAAATATCGCATTTTATTTAGCATCGTAGACGATGAAAATGCTGGAATAGTTAAAATTCACCGCGTTCGCCACAGTTCTCAACAAAGTTTTGATTCTTTAAAACAGCTTTTGGATAATGATGATGAGTAACTTTTATTTGTTAGGTAATGGGATTTTGCTAAATTTTTGAATAACACTTAAGGAAATCGACACTTATGTTAACTTTGCAAATCACAAAAGATCGCCTAGAAATCATGGCTCACAATAATAGCGATCGCTTTTAAAAGGTAGATTGTTGAGGCGATCGCCTAACTCCTTAAATCGCCAATATAAGCCCCAATTTGTTTAAGTCCCTGCAAAACTTGAACACGCTCTGTAATATTTTCGAGCAATCGATAAGTAGGAGATCGCGAATATTGAGGAGCATTTTGGTGGCGATCGCATTTCAAAAACAATACTTCTCTTCCATTTGTAACCATTCCATAGCAACTTGACTGTAATTTGGGAGCGCTCAACAAATAAGTAAGTGCTTGGGGAATACCCGCCGTAACGTCCAGTCTTGCAGGTTTTGATTCGATTACCAAAATCCAAAAACTATCTTGGATTACCAAAATATCAATTCGACCTTGAACCGCCATAGCATTAACTTCGTCCGCAACTTCGATATTGGAACTTACTTCTGCTTTTACCAAAAAAGGAAATTGATAGAAACCTGCTAAATCTAGCAGTGGCGACACTACTACAAGTTTAACAATTTCTTCGAGGGGTGGCTCTTCTTGACTGAGATAGGTATAGTTGCGAGTGAGGCGATCTAGTCCTTGTAGTTCCGCTTCGGTTAGAGGTGATGCATTATTTAACCATTCATCAAAAAAACGATCGCTAGAGTCTAGTCTCAAGCCAAAGGTTTGTCGGAGAGTACTAAGAGTAAGGCTACTAGCATTTGTAATCACGATTAAATCCTTATATACATAAAGTTTAGAGATTTAGGCATTTGATCTAGTCACTAATGTCTAATATACAATACATGCTAGGACAAGAGCGATCGCCTAGAAACCACGGCTCATGGGAATAGTGCTCGGCTTTAGGGGATGGATGTTGATGCGATCGCTTGTTCGATGTAAATTGGGAACTTTTCAGAAACACTCTGCCGTCTTTACAGTAGATCAAGATAACTAGCAGAGATTTGCTAGTTTAGGATCGCGATTTTTACAACTTACTCGATGATTATGCAAAAGAAAAACAAATTGCTCCCTGTCCTATTTGGCGCGTTATGCATATACTTACTCGGCTATGCTTGCGCTAGAATCTTTGTCTTTCATGCTGTGGAAAGTTATGCAGGTGAGGAAAAAGGCGGTCCAAGGCAAGACTACATTGCTAAAAAGGATCAGCCTGCTGGAGAAGGATGGGAGTACCAGTTATTTTTGCCTATCATTAAAGCTGAAGAGAGCATAGTCAATTACTTTAACAATCTATAAGTGCGATCGCATTCCTAACAACTAAAATTTATCCATTTAAACTTGAACTAACTTCGGTTACATTTTAAAACCCTTGCTATAGTCTATCTCTGGCGTTCAGCACCCTTGGTAGATTTACCTCAATCCAATCAGTCAAGGTGGCAACATGCTCGGCAACTTCTTCTCCCATAGGTGTGAGGCTGTACTCGACAAAGGGTGGCACAACAGGGTGAGACACTCGCAGGACAAAACCATCTTCTGCTAACGTTTGCAAGCTTTGCGCGAGCATTTTCTCACTAACGCCCCCGATTTTTCGTCTCAACTCACTAAATCGATGCGTGCCTTGGCGAAGGGTCATCAGACAGAGTACACCCCACTGACTGCAAACATGCTTGAGGATTCCCCGTGAAGGGCAGGGTTGAGCAAAAAGATCGCCTTTTTCAAGACGTTCTGTCAAAGTATTTTGACTATTACTGGGAGGATTCATATACTTACCTTTTTGTATGTACTTACCAAAAGTTAGTGTATAGCACTATATTGAACTTGCATATGCCATCAAAACAAACAGAAAAGAGGTCAAACGATGATTGTTATTACAGGCGCATCAGGAATGTTAGGGCAATTGATCCTGAAAGAACTTTTAAAGTCAGTTCCTGCTAATGAATTGGTAGCCGCAGTCCGAAGTCCACAAAAGGTCGCGGATTTTGCCAGTTTGGGTGTACAAGTTCGGCAGATTGATTACGATCGCCTCGATACTCTGGAGGCGGCTTTTACGGATGCCGAAAAAGTGTTGCTAATTTCTGGCAGTGAAGTCGGTAGCCGCGTTCCTCAACATGCAAACGTGATCAACGCTTGTAAAAATGCCGATGTAAAATTGCTAGCTTATACCAGCCTTCTGCACGCCGACAGTAGCCCTCTGCCATTGGCAGCAGAACATCAGCAGACAGAAATTCTGCTCCAAGAGTCTGGCTTGCCCTATGCTATCTTACGTCATGGCTGGTATACAGAAAATTATACTGCTGGTATTGCGGCAGCCCTTGAATATAGTGTTTTAATGGGCTGTGCGGGTGAAGGTAAAATTGCCTCAGCGACTCGTGCCGATTATGCCGCCGCTGCTGCTGTTTTATTGACGAGCGATCGCACTGACAAGGTATATGAATTAGCAGGCGATGAGGCATATACTTTGAGCGAGTTTGCGGCTGAACTTAGTAGGCAGTCTGGTAAGACTGTTCAGTATCAGAATCTAAGTCAAGACGACTATAGCCGTGCGTTACAAGATGCTGGTTTACCTCAGCCAATTGCCTTGATGCTAGCGGAATCGGATACGGGAGCCTCAAAAGGAGGATTGTTTGACGACAGTAAAACCTTGAGTCAATTAATAGGTCGCCCAAGCACCCCCCTTAGCGAATCAATTAAAGCTTCGCTAACCACATAACAAGTTCTAGGCGATCGTGTTTAAGAGATAGATTGTTCTTGCGATCGCCTAGAAATCACAACTCACAATAATAGCGATCGCCTAAAAACCTCGACTCAAAGTACTAGCGATCGCCACAATCGCACCACCGCTAACATCTCCTACTTTCCAAAAATTGAAGTAGTGTCTTTGATGTAGAATGTTTTTAGTGCTACAGCCTATAGCTATGACTATTAAAGAGCAAATTATTCAAGAACTTGATCGCATCCCTGAGTCTTATCTGGAGAAGGTGCTTAGTTTTTTGCATTTTTTAGAAACTCCATTGACTCATGATGTTGAGCAGTTAAGCAAGGCGGAAGCGATTATCCAAAAGGGATTAAATACTGCGCTATCCAAGCCAAAGCGATCGACATCAGAAATTTGGGTAGAATTTGCATCTATTCGCAACAGAATTTCTGAAAGTGTTGCAACAACCGAGCAGAATTTGTAACCACAATGTTAAAAGTTGTTATTGACACTTCAGTATTTGTTTCTGCTCTACTATCTAAATCTCAAGTAAGCTCACCGTATCTAGTTTTACAGGCTTGGCAACAAGGTAAGTTTACTTTGGTTATGGCTCCTCAGTTACTTCAAGAACTCGTATTAAAACTATTGCAGCTTGGAGTGCCTGAAGAAACTATTGTGGAATTAGTTAGCGTGATCGGTGAAATTGCTCTGCATATCTCTGGTGCTTATGAGGCTACTAGATTAGATGAAATTGATCCAGATGACAATAAATTTTTGGCGGCAGTTTTTGAAACAAAAGCTGATTACCTTATTTCTTTGG
>JBIKYZ010000084.1:0-18597 GCA_044354985.1 Pseudanabaena sp.
GGATAATTAGCATGCCGAAAAAGTCGGCTTCTCCCAGTTGTGTGATTAGGCTGTCTAAGGCTTGTCCCGCAGTTTTGCCCGTGCTTTGCTTATCTCCCGCGATCGCACGGTAGGATTTTTCGCCATTGATGCTAGAAATAGGCAAAATTGCTACGGTTGTCATTGGTTTAACTTGGTGAGCTTGGTGTTTTAAATTATAGTTCAGCGATCGCTAAGATATTTTCTCGCTTTTCTCTTAATTGGTTGATTAGCATATAGTTACCTCTTAGTTTTGCTATCTTTTTTAACTTTTTCCAATAGTTTAGCTGCAGGTTCCCAGTCGGTTTGTTGGCGACAGGTTTGGAGTTCGTCTTGGCTGAGGAGTTTGCCCTCAAAGGCTTTTTTGAGGATGCTTTGTCGCAATGCTTGGGCTTTTTCTAGGCTTTGCTCGATGCTTTCGTTAAGTTTGTCGCAGACTGATAGACGAGTTTCAATTTCTTGGACAATTTGGGTTTGTTCTGTCACTTCACTTGGTAGGTTAATTTCAATTTCGCGTAGAACATTAGCAGGAATCTGTGGTTGAGCCGTTCCTGATTGTTTTGCTTTTAATTGTCTAAAGAAAATAGATGAGTTTATGAATTGCATTAGAAAATTTTGTGACAATTGATTGGAATCTTTTACCCTCAAAATTAACATCCCTGAATTAACTCTCATATTCTTAAATTTTATTCTTTCATCATATAAAGCAACATTTCCAAGCGTTCCTCTTGTGGTAATCACTACATCATTTACTTCTAGTTTTCCTCCTCTCAATGTTTTATCTTTTTCGTCTGATATAAATTGATTTTCATCAAAAACAAATTCACCTTTCCTCACATTTTTTGTTGAAAGGAATAAACAAAATCCAGAGTCTAATAATTCATGTGATTTTGGATAGTTTTTCCCTCTATCTCCATCAATTGTCTTAACCAACTCACCCAATTTATATATTTCCCAATCTTCAATTTTCAATAATTTTTTCTTGCGCCACTCAATTGTTAATTCGCCTTCAAATGCTTGTTTTAGGATGGCTTGGCGGTATATTTCTAGTTTGGATTTAGCGGTTTTGAGGTTGGCTATGCCGTTGTCTAGTTCGCTGAATAGTTGCTCGATTTTGGCTGCGATCGCCCTTTGTTCAGGCAGTGGCGCAAGAGGTAATAGGAGCTTTTTAAGTATTGTTTGACTTATATTTGGTTGAGCGCCTCCAGTACCTTGCTCAATCAATTTTTGTCTTTTATGAAATAGATAATTAAATAAAAATTTGGTTTCAAATAATTCATTTTTGTAAATGCCACATATTGCCTGATTCGTAGCTGCAGGAACACCTAAAATAGCAAGTTTTCCAATAGTTGCACCATAGAGAGCAATTAGTAAAGTTCCTTCTGGAAAAATCTTTGCACTTGAATTATTTACCGCTTCATCAGAAATATGTTCTTCAGTATCTAAGATTAAGCCATAGTTTAATTCTCCTGATTTGACCCAAGGAATTGTACCCTTGTAATATTCTGATTTACTCCTGCTTGGTGTACCTCCTGAAGTAGTAAAACAAGCATCCCCCAATTCAACCTCAATCCAATCTTTTAACATGATTTATGTGATTTATATGATGGTCTATGATTACATGATTTGTGTGATTGTAAGCACAAAACCTATAAAAGCGCAGATCCCCGACTTTTTGGGTGACAAGCACAAGAAATCTTTGGTTGCAAAGAAAAAGTCGGGGATCTCAATCTCTGCATTATCGCCACAATCTCTATACAACATTCACCAAAAAAAAACAACCCGCAGCAATAGGCGAACATCAAAAACATCTCATCAGACAAATAACATATACTCAAAAATAATCCCTACGCTGAATGAGTCATGACAACCCTAACCGTCACCCTCCCCGAAGCACTGACCCAATATCTACAAGAACAAATCGCATCAGGACATTACAACAACACCGACGATTATATTCAAACCCTGATCCAACAAGACCAAGCCCGCAAAACATACCTTGAACCACTAATCCTCGAAGGCATCGCTTCAGGAGACGCAACCCCAATGAAAGCCAACGATTGGGACACCATCCGTCAAGCTGTCCGTAAGAACTAACTACGGAAGATATAAAATTTGAGATTTCCATTCTGTTTGTTCAGTAACATCAACAATCAATAACAAATCATCGATCGCCTGCCTTACAGCCATGCGATCGTTAACTACAAACATTCCAGCCATTTTCTGATTTCTAGATAATCTCTCATAAGCAAAGTCTGGCATCGTAGCGCGATCGTGAGTCAGCAAGATACGATTGTTATTTGCTGCCCATTCTAAGATCTCTGGATCGTCAACATTCAGCAAATTAACATCTTGCACTCTTAGCAAATCTAGATTAGGTTGACGCAAAAATAGACCCCGCACAATATTGCCATTAAAGTTTTCATCGCTTAAAAGCCTTATCACAACTAAGCCTCACGATTATCTTGTCTAGCCAATAAACGCGATCGCAACAGTCTCATATCAGATTGAAAACCTTGCAACTTTTGCTTAACTGTTTGCGCCTGCTGTTCGCGTTGTTGTAAATAAATCTGCACAGCTTCTTGATGTCGCAAATAATAAGCGATCGCGGAATATGTATCAGAAAGCGTAAGCGTAGAATATTGCTGCACAATGCTTTCAGGAGAAACACCATCTAAAAAAGCCCTGATTACTAACTCTAAAAGCACCCTAGTATGACCAACACGGATCGCCCCATTTTCATCCTGTCGAAATGGTGGTGCTTCTCGCTCTAAAACTATGCTCATCGATTTAACTCCTAACTTGCTAATAGTGATTGTACAGGAAGTAACTAAGCCGCCAGCGCCTCATTTAACTCCTCAATAATCTCGCCCATGAGATCGCCAAAAAGCTGATACATCCTACCCCGACCACCCTCGCGATCGAACGGTGTATAGTCCAGATCATCCAACTCCACATGAAAACTCATCACCACATGATCCTTCAACATCCTTAACCAACTCATCTGCTCCTCCGTAAACTTCAACGCGCCCGCCTGCTTCCCAAATACCCAACTCTGAAAGTTTTTGTCCACCGTCTTGTCATAAGCCGTCAAACCCTGATCTAAACCCGTCACCCGCCTGATCAATGACACCAGCGCCACCAACTCATTTTTAGGACTATCAACACGCAATCCTTCCAACTGCGCGTAAGCCTCCCACACATACACAGGCGCAAGCATCGGCTTATCTAATTTCAGACGTTCCAAAACCTCCTTAATCATCTTAAAAGTCAACTCCCTCCGTTGATAGGGCTGACCATAAAACAAACTCAAAGCCGTGATTTCATCCTTATTTGCCGCAATATAATCCGCAAAATCCTGTACCACCGACTCCGCTTTCTCTGTCGAAAAAGCATCAAACTCTGACTTCAAAACCCTGTCCTGATTGATCGTATCGATAATCTGCTCATGCACCTTCCGCAAATTATCAATATAGGTGTTCAACTCGCCATTGAAATTTGCTGAGGCAAGATCGGCTAACTCAGACTGAGCTTGTTTTTGGGCTGACTCTTCTAATGCAGGAGTGCGATCGCCCACTGCAATCTCATTCACCAAAGCCGTAGTTTTCTCCGCGATCGCATCAGGATCGAAGGCACTCAATAAGTCCTTAACCACCGCGTTAATATGCTTTCCGCCTGACAATTCCGCAAACTTCATCTGCTCAGGTTCCGTTAACTGTTTATCCAGACGCAGCAACCGATTTGCCAAAGTCAAAAATAAATCCTCATCCTGCGCCCCGATTGCCACAGCATTCAATAAATCCTTGAGCGGCACACTCGGCTTACGTTCCAAGGGGCGGCTATCGGTTTTCTTGGACTTGATCGCGCCGACAGCATCGACAATCACAAAATGAGTTTTCGTATATTTAGCTGTGCGCGTCACCCTTTGCAAATCATCAAAAGCGATCGTTCTTGTACCGCGTCCCTTCATTTGTTCAAAATAGTTCACACTCTTGACATCACGCATAAACAGCAACACTTCCAACGGCTTCACATCGGTTCCCGTGGCGATCATGTCTACTGTTACCGCAATGCGTGGATTCCATGAGTTACGGAATCGATTTAAAACTGATTTCGGATCTTCGGCGTTATACGTCACCTTTTTACAGAACTCATTACCCTCGCCAAATTCCTCGCGCACGATCGCAATAATATCTTCAGCATGACTATCCGTCTTCGCAAAAATCAGTGTTTTCGGGACTTCGTATTCACCATTAGCCTCAAGGCGATCGGGGAAAATATCGGCTTTTAATGCGCGTTTAAATTCCTGAATAATCAACCGAATTTGATTGGGATTGACCACATCCTTATCAAGCTTACTTGGCTTGTATTCGTAGTCTTCATCGAGTCGATCCCAACGCTTTTTCCGAGATAGCTTCTCGCGCTTATCGATGTACTGCTCCGCCTTCAGTTTTGCGCCGTTTTTCGTAATTTCCGTCTCAATCGTATAGACGTTATAAGGCACATTCACCCCATCTGCGATCGACTCTTCGTAGGTGTATTCGCTCACCACATTTTGATTAAAAAAGCCAAAGGTGCGCTTATCAGGCGTAGCCGTCAGCCCGATCAAAAACGCATCGTAATATTCCAACACCTGCTGCCAAACGTTATAAATGGAGCGATGACATTCATCGACAATGATAAAATCGAACTGCTCAATGAAGTTCTTAATGGAATAACTTACGGGCAGAGGTTCTTTTTTCTGCCAAACCGATTCATTAGGATTTGCCTCTTCGGCAGATTCCTCCAATTCTTTTCCTTGTAAAATGGAATAGAGTCGCTGAATCGTGGAAATACAAACCTGACTATCAGAGGCAATATAACTAGAACTCAAACGCTGCACATTATAAAGCTCCGTAAACTTGCGATTGTCATCGGTCGGCTGATATTTCAAAAACTCCTGTTCGGCTTGTTCTCCCAAATTCTTCGTATCCACTAAAAACAAAATTCGCTTGGCTCTGGCAAATTTCAACAACCGATATACAAAAGTACAAGCCGTAAAGGTCTTACCCGCACCCGTAGCCATTTGGATCAAGGCTCTGGGACGATTTGCCTTAAAGGATGCTTCCAGATTAGCGATCGCCTTAATCTGAGCGGGTCGCAAACCTGCTGGATCTAATTCAGGGATTTTATTTAAGCGCGATCGCAAAGTTTCAGGTTGTGAAATCCATTCCGCTAAGGTTTCAGGACGATGAAAGTGAAAAACTGGACGCGATCGGGGTTTCGGATCGCGATAGTCTGTAAATCTGGTTAAAGCGCCCGTACTTTCATAAACGAAGGGCAGAGGATCATTCTTTAAATACTTCAGTTTGCTGACCGCGTAATATTTCGACTGTTCCTCATGGGCGGTGAGTTGTTCCCCTGCTTCTTCGCGCTTAGCCTCGATAATGCCAACGGGTTTCTTGTCCACAAACAACGCATAATCCGCAATTCCCGCATCAGTCTGATATTCCCTAACCGCTACCCCTTGATTCGCCGCGAGATTCACCTTGTTCTTTGACTGCACCACCCACCCAGCTAAAATCAACATACTGTCGATTTGATCTCTCGCGATTTGTTCAGGATTTTGGTTTGACATTATATTTTTAGTCAAATAACATCTAAATTATAGCTCTAGAGGGCTTTTAGCCGAAATGCTAATTTATAGGAAGTGTATTTATCGTCAGGAGCATTAATTCTATGGCAGGTCAACTACTCACCCACAAATTCACCACGCAGCAATATCACCTCATGCATGAAGCTGGTGTTTTTGGGCATGGCGATCGCTTAGAGTTAATCAATGGAGAAATTACAGAAATGTCACCAATTGGCAGAAAACACGCGGCATGTGTCATTCGTGTAACCAAGCTGTTGCAAAAAAAACTGGACGATCTTGTTTTAGTTTCCGTTCAAAATTCAATTCGTTTAGATGATGGTTCAGAGCCTCAGCCTGATTTTGCTGTTCTAAAGCCTCGTGATGATTTTTACGCGGAGGCTTTGCCCACACCTGCTGATATTCTGTTGATTATTGAGGTCGCAGACAGCACGATCGCTTACGATCGCGAAGTCAAGATGCCATTGTATGCGGCGGCGGGGATTCCTGAGATGTGGTTGTTTGATGTAAATGAGCAGGTGATCTTGGGATATTCACAGCCAGCAACAAGGGGGTATAAGAAAATGCAGCGTTATGAACAAGATGATAAATTTTTTATACTTGCCTTTCCTGATATAAGTTTTTCATGGCAAGAAATGTTTTAAAGCCAATAAAATCAGAGGTGATGCAAAGCATCACCTCTGATTTTATTGGCTTTAAATGGATTTAGATATGATGATTCGATATTTGCCTCTTGTGGTGGGGGGATTGGGCGGTGTGGCGCTATTAGCTAATCGCATGGTGACTGCAAATCTTACGAACAGTCAGTCACGTGCTGATGCTTTGGGGGTTTTGTTGAGCGCGGTTTTGATTTTGGTGGGGCTATTGTGGCAACAAGCTCAGCCAAAACCTCCTGATGCAGTGAACTTAATTGGCGAAGAAGGTTTAGAAATTGATGAAGCACTGCCTGATGCGATCAAAACTGAACTGGCTTGGGCTTCGCATATTTTGCTGACCAATACTGTGACTAAAGTGGTGGCGGTTTATTACGATCGCCAAACTATTCTCCGCAGAGGCATTTTAGGCAAGAGCAATCAGGTAAATATTGGCACGATCGCGGCAAGGGTGATGAAAACCCAAAAGCCAATTTATCTAGTCAAACTAGAGCTTTATCCCGGTCGGGTGGAGTTTGACTATCTCCCCGAAAATACTCAGGGTGTGATCGTGCAACCTCTAGGCGAAAAAGGAGTCATGGTTTTAGGAGCAAATATTCCCCGTAGCTATACTAAGCAAGATGAAAATTGGGTAACGGCGATCGCTGACAAACTCACCTATAATCTCGAAAAAATATCCTCATAAGATTATGCGAAATCACAAGCTAAACCATATTTTTGCAACTGTTACATTATCTTCAATGCTCACGGCTACCTTAGTCTTACCTGCTTTTAATCAAGCGATCGCGCAGACTCCCCAAGAGAGTAGTGATGCATCCCAGCCCACAAAAACGAGTTCGACTGTAATTTCCCAAGAAAAACGAGCTTTGATCAAAGAGCTATTAGAAATTACTGAATCCAGCAAAAATGCCCAACAAATCATGGATGCAATGGTAAGGGCTGAATTACCCAAATTAGTATCGACTATTCTCAAAAATGCTCCCGCACTCGACAGCGATAGCCCAGAAGTTCAAAAGAAATTGACCGACATCGTTTCACGGATGGCTGGGAAATATCGCGATCGCGTGATCAAAAAAATTGATGTCAACCAATTGATCGATGAGGTGTCCTATCCAATTTACGACAAGTATTTTACGACCTCTGAATTGAGAGACATCATTGGCTTTTATAATTCGGCAACGGGCAAAAAGGCGATCGCTGTCCTGCCTCAGGTTATAGGTGACTCGATGAAACGCACCAATGAAATTTTGCTCCCCAAAATGTCTAGCATTATGGCTGAAATCATTGCTGAAGAGCTATTAAACGCATTGCCACGGAAATAATAATCAGCAATAATCAGCCCGAAGCAATCTAACCGCCTTAGCGATTGCTATACTTTAAGGCTGTAAGCACTTTGTTGCATCGACAACCCTTTCACACATTTCAACTGTTATCCCCTCAATTACATTCTTAAAAGACGCATGGCACTTCTAGATCGACAAGGTCGTTTATTTGGCAAATTTAGCATTCTCGACATCGGTGCGATCGCCACGATCCTGATTGTCCTGATTGGCTTACTCATCGTTCCTGGCAACGGCGGCAGTTCGATCGCGCAAATGCTATCTGCTGAAAATAAGACCGTCCAAGTCGATATGAATGTGCGTGGTTTAAGTGCTACCGATCCTCAAAACCTTATCAAAATTGGCGACAAAGTAAAAATCATCATCCGTAATCAACCACGCGGTGAAGTCACCATCAAAAAAGTAGAAATCTCAACCCCAAAAATTGTCGCGGCAAAATCTGACGGCACTGCGGTTTATTTTGATGACCCTCGTGCTATCTCGACCTCTCAATCAGACCTTGCCATCACCCTCGAAGCAACAGCCCAAATCACAAATGATGGGGCTGTATTTGCTAGTGAAAAAGTCAAAGTTGGTACATCAATTGACATTGAAGGTCCGAAATACATTATTCGGGGTAGTGCAATGGCGGTGAGGTATTAATTATGCAACCCCCATTTCCTCAAGGCTTTGTACTTAAAGGTCGCTATGCGGTCCGATCAACAATTGGACAGGGTGGCATGGGGCGCACTTATCTAGCGCAAGATCTAGAGCGCTTTAACGAAACCTGTGTATTGAAAGAATTTATCCCTCCTCAAGATTCTCAAGAGGTTACAGAAAAAGCGAAAGAGCTATTTCGTCGTGAAGCGTCGGTGCTATATCAAATCCGTCATCCACAAGTGCCAGAATTTCGGGCAACCTTTGAGTCTGAGGGCAGATTGCTCTTAGTCCAAGACTATGTCGAAGGTAAAAATTATCGCAATTTGTTACTCGATCGCCTCAAAGTTGGACAGACATTCTCTGAGAATGAGATTTTTGCGCTGATGCAGCAGCTTTTACCAGTGCTGAGCTATTTGCATGGGCACAATATTATTCACCGCGATATTTCCCCTGAAAACCTAATGTTGCGATCGCAGGATAATTTACCTGTGCTGATCGATTTTGGGGTCGTGCAGGAAACCACCGCTAAACTAAACTCGCAGATGGGCATTCCCGCCTCAACCGTTGCAGGTAAAGCAGGCTATGCGCCTCCTGAACAATTACAGTCTGGCAACGCCTATGCTAATAGTGATCTCTATGCCCTTGCCGTAACTTCGATTGTTTTACTGACTGGTCGCGAGCCATCAGAACTATTTGATAGCATCAATCTGGCATGGAATTGGCAACAGTTTGCCAATGTTAATCCTGCATTTGCAAGAGTAATCAACCAAATGTTGAGCTACAAACCTACCAATCGCTATCGTTCCGCCGATGAGGTATCACAAGCAATGCAAGTTGCCCAAGCTTCTTTTTCGGGAGCAAAAACCTATGCGGTAGGGCGACAAGTGTCATCCAATGTCGCAGCAAATATCCCTCAAAGAACGGTGGTAGCTGGTGCTAGCAATCGCAACCCTGTCAACTATGGCACTCAAAATCCACCTAATCGATCAACTAGTGGTGGCGGTGGTGTTAACTGGTTTTTGGGGATTTTAATCATTTTGGTAGCTGGTGTTGGCTCATGGGCAATCACCTCTTTCTTTTTTAGCCGTAATCGAGCTACTACCAATCCAACAGAAACTGCGATCGCATCTCCTACGGCGACACCAACCACGGCAAACATCAAAACCATCAACACCAGTCTTGAACTCAAGTCAGTTAATGAAGGCTTAAATCGTGGATTTAGTAGTGATAAGATTGCGGCGGGACAAGTTGTCAATGTGCGGTTTAACGGCGAAAAAGATGAGTTGGTCACTGTATCTTTAACGGGTGCTGATTTGCAAATGACCATCCAAAGTGATGATCAAGTTAGCCTAGACCGCAAGGCAATTGACAATGCCACAGGATATTGGCAAGGTCGTTTGAAAAAGGATGGTGTGTACTACATCAAAATCAGAACCACTGGGACAAATGAAACCACTTATAAGCTGGATGTCCAGTTAGAAGCTCCAGTAAAAGCTCAGCCGACACCAACCCGAACTCCTACTCCAAGTCCAACAGCTACGCCTACGGATAAACCCACAGCTACGCCCACGCCCAGTCCTTCTCCTACTTCTGGGCAGCCTAATCCGACGCAATCGCCTGATCCTACTCCTACTGCTGTTCCTACTGAACCACCGCGAACTCCTTCGCCAGTTCCTACTCCCACTGAGCCAGCCCCAGAACCATCAAAACCACTTACTTTCTAATTAATGCAAACTGTAGATATCAAGTTCCAAAAGCTGCATCCAGATGCTCAAGTTCCTAGTTATGCCCATATCGGGGATGCTGGTGCTGATGTTTATTCAGTTACTGAAGTTATACTACAGCCACAGCATCGCGCTGCTATACCTACTGGATTAGCAGTCGATATTCCCATCGGTTACGAAATCCAAGTGCGCCCCAAAAGTGGACTAGCTCTCAAATATGGTATTACCGTTCTTAATTCGCCTGGGACTGTCGATGCTGGTTATCGTGGCGAGATTCAAGTGATTGTGGTTAATCTGGGAACAGAAGCTTATACTTTCACAAAAGGTCAAAAGATTGCTCAGCTAGTACTAAAGCCAGTGATTCAAGCTCAATATATTGAAGGAGAACTAGGAACTAGCGATCGCGGTATTGGCGGGTTTGGCAGTACTGGGTTAACTTAGGATTTACAAAGCCAAGAATTGGTGGTGCTTTACAAAGCCCAGCACCACCAATTCTTGAAGGGAGTATGTATGTCAAGCGTTCATCAACCAAAGCTCATCATATTTTCTCAGCATGGAATGAGCGATACCAACCATGCAATGAACTCATTAGCTCATAAAGTTGCACCGCCATATTCGCATATCGTTGCGCCAAATCTGGGGTTTATCCAAACCCATTTTGAGATCGAACCTCTGATTCAAAAGGTTGAGCGATCGGCTGCACAAGCATTTTTCCATTACCCTGATTTACCAGTTCGGATCGTGGCTACTTCTCTGGGAGGTGTAATTTGGATTGAGGTATTATCTCGCCATCGAGAATGGTGGTCAAAAATTGAGTCTTTGGTGCTGTTAGGTTCGCCGATCGGCGGTGCAGATCTGGCCCGAATTATCGATCCTTTTGCATGGGGAATTGGTATGGCGAAACATCTTGGCAAAAATCGACGACCTTTAGCTGAGCAAATTACAGCAGCATTGCCGACATTAGTAGTGGCAGGAAATATCGATAGCGATGGTACGGTCACAACTGAGTCTACAAAGTTAAAATACGCTCATTTTGTCTGCTTAAATGGTGTAAGTCACCCTGCGTTGAGATTTGATCCTGCCGTAGCTGAAGCGATTCAAGAGTTTTGGGCTAAACCTAGAGAACCCCTACCTTCGCCCAAAATCACTCTAATCTTAGAGTTAATAGAGCATTTTCGGGCTGTGAAAGGCATAACTGATGCCAATTCACGAGACTTCCGCCATGCTAAAACTATCTTTGCTTTTGCCGATGGAACTAGTCTGTACACTTGGAAAAATATTTTCGGTGTTGATCATATATTCATCGCCAATGCTGATGGAGAATGTCAATACGCTGGGTTTGTTGGTTGGGTAGATTCTGCTGGACTGAAGAGAGCTACGGATAAAGCGATCGCAACATTTCGCTAACTATAGTGTGACCAGACAGAAACTCCTCAAAGCGCTGAATTACCCAAAGCTGTAAGGATGCGCCCCTGCGGGGCGCATCCTTACAGCTTTGGGTTTGAAATGAGTTATACCCATTTACTTACTGCACATGCAAAAGCGATAACTGATAGTAATTTTCTGCATGGGCGATCGCATTTTCTTGTTCTTCTTCCGAAAGCTCACGCATCAACTTCGCAGGTACACCTGCCACCACCACACCCGCAGGCACATCCTTCGTCACCACCGCCCCCGCACCCACAATACTTCCCGCCCCAATTTTAACCCCTTCCAACAGGATTGCCCCCATTCCAATCAAGCAACCGCGTCCAATTTCCGCACAGTGAATCACCGCCCGATGTCCGATCGTCACATACTCTCCAATTACTAAAGGCTGGTCAGGATCACCATGCAAAATTGCCCCATCCTGAATATTTGTACAGTAGCCAATCTCCATGCGATTGACATCCGCCCTAATCACCACCTTGTACCAAATATTCACGCGATCGCCGAGATGTACATCACCAATTACCACTGCATCACTAGCAATAAAAGCAGCGCGATCGCGATCGGGTGTAGGAAGTTGCGAATAGGGAAGATGCATATTGTTTATTATTATGAGAGCGTGCTTAGCAGGCTCCTATAATAATAAACAATATGCCAGCCAATAACCTATGTCACAACCCCTCGATTTAGCCCAAACTCCAGCCCAGACTGAAGATTTATTGCTTTCGGTGCGTAATTTACAGGTTAGCTTTAGGGGCGATGAAGGGATCGTCCATGCTGTCAAAAATATTTCCTTTGACCTAGCTCAAGGACAAACCCTTGGCATAGTCGGCGAATCTGGCTCTGGCAAATCGGCAACAGCTCTGGCAATCATGGGCTTGTTGGGAGAGTCTGGCAAAGTTACGAATGGGGAAGTAATATTTCGCCCCAGTGGTGAATCACCCCTTGATCTAGTGCACGTATCGCCGCAGAAAATGCTCAAATACCGAGGCGATCGCATATCAATGGTATTTCAGGAGCCGATGACATCGCTCAATCCTTTATTTACCTGTGGCTATCAAGTGATCGAAGCAATTCGGTTGCATCAAAAAGTATCGGAGCAGGAGGCTGAAGCACGCACGATTCAGCTATTTCAGGAAGTGCAATTACCGAATCCTGAGCAATTAATTGAACGCTATCCCCATGAACTTTCGGGCGGTCAATTACAACGGGTGATGATTGCGATGGCGATTTCTTGCAATCCGCAGTTGATTATTGCTGATGAGCCAACAACGGCACTAGATGTGACCGTGCAAGCGACAATTCTGGAATTGCTCAAAGAAATTCAGCGATCGCGTCAGATGTCGATGATTTTTATTACCCATGATTTAGGGATTTTGGCAGAAATTGCAGATCGAGCGATCGTCATGAATCAAGGCGAAGTCGTCGAAAGTGGCGAGACACAATCCATCTTCCAATCACCAAAACATCCTTATACCAAAGGTTTAATCGCCTGCCGTCCGCAACCCGATCGCCAGTTGCGGCTATTACCAACGGTGAGCGATTTTATGGAAATTCAAAATGGGCAAATGGTTGAGAAAGAACCAAGCGATCCGCGCTATTTAGAAGTTGTTCCACCTGAAGAAACTGCTGCTCGTTTAATAGCGTTGCAAAAACAAGAACCAATTCTCTCCGTGCAGAATCTCAGGATTGAGTTCCCAATTCGCAGCATTTTAGGACTCAAAAAACGCTATCTCGTTGCTGTCAACAACATTAGCTTTGATGTCTATCGTGGTGAAACCCTTGGACTAGTTGGCGAATCTGGCTGCGGTAAAACCACTACAGGCAGAGCAATTCTGGGCTTAACTAATGGCGTGATGGGTTCTGTTAAATTTGAAGGACGCGAAATTTCTCAACTCAAAGGAGAAGCATTACAAAAATTACGCTGTGATCTGCAAGTAGTATTTCAAGATCCTTACGGTTCACTCAATCCGCGCATGAGTGTTGGTGATGCGATCGCGGAGCCATTGCTCGTCCATAGTCATCAAGAACGGTTTCATCGCTATCGTAGTGCGACAGCAAGACAAGAAAGAGTAGCCTATTTACTAGAGCGTGTTGGTTTAACTAAAAGTGCGATGCGCCGCTATCCTCATGAGTTTTCAGGTGGTCAGCGGCAACGTATTTGTATTGCCAGAGCCTTGGCACTCAATCCCAAATTAATCATTGCCGATGAGCCTGTATCGGCGCTTGATGTATCGGTACAAGCTCAAGTTCTCAATCTTTTAAAAGAACTCCAAGCGGAATTTGGCTTAACCTATATCTTCATTTCCCATGATCTCGGTGTGGTCAAATTTATGAGCGATCGCATCATGGTCATGAACAAGGGCGAAATCGTCGAACTAGACACCGCTGAATCGATCTACACCAATCCCCAACAGCCCTATACTCAAAAGCTAATCAGTGCCATTCCTAAAGCTTTAGTTTTATCTCCCTAAAAAACTATTTCGTAACTGCTTTACATCAAGCAGTACAAGACAAACTCTATGGAGTGGTTTTCTCCGAGCATCTTTGACTACCCGATCGCAGATAGCCACATATCCTAATGTAATGGTTATCGCTGAACCATTTGAATATCAAGAAAGACGAAAGATATCTTGCCTCAAAATGCAAAATGGCTACGCCATTTTGGGCTTTTAAAACCCTTACAGGGTTTGGTTTTTAATTCACAAAAATGTGACGACACTTTTGTGAATTAAAAATCCCAAATAAAAGTGGCGGCGCTTCGCGCCGCCACTTTTATTTGGGGTTTTGATTTGTTCAATCTATCTGTTTTACTGCTATATTGAATCGTTGAATTGGCGAGTTAACGGTTGCCTGAAAGCTATATATTTCCTATGAAAAGATGCCAAATGAGTTATACAGGAATTCCTTCCACGTAACATCAGTTAATATTCAAACACCCAAATTGCCCAACCTTTTTTGATAACTGTAATCACATAGACAGCCGAAAGACGACTTGTTATTTTTTGTACTTCTGCCCAGTCAAAGCTAGTACGAAATAAGCTATAAGTGGAATTGTTGTAGGTAATCGCGGCTACAGGCTTATCCAAATCTTCAACCTTAATATGGTGATATCGAACTTCCGCAGGTGTAATTACAAAATTCGATGTTTTCCCTCCCAAACGAAATAGTTCATCTTCATCTGAAGTATCGTTTTCATCTTTGGTATCTTTCATAGAAACATTTAGTCAATTGCAGGTATTTCCCTGTTTTAACTAAATAAAGCTCAAAAAAAACAAAAGAGAGTTGCGGTGCTTTGCGCCGCAACTCTCTTTTAATAGAAATCTGAGGTTGCTTCCTGTAATTCAGTCATAGCCTTCTGCACATCGATCGCTATTTGTACAGTCGTATCAAAAATCCGCCCATACTCCTTCGCACGATTATTGATCTGGATGGCTTCAAACGCATTTAAATCAATATCAAACCGATCAGGATGAAAGTCAGGATGTTCGCGTAAAATCCGTTCAGTTTTTAATGCTCGTACAATATCATTGCGCGTCATTCTCAAAGCCGCGATCGCTGATTCTCTAGACTCTAACTTAATCGGATTTCCTGCATCTTGTAGCTGATCAAATACATCAATATCGCAGATGGTTTTATTACATTTATCAACTTCCCTAAATAGGCGCAAAATAACTGATGGAATACCTCTTTGTCGATGAGCATTTTTTGACTTTCGCCATTGTTGAACTATTAATCTGATCAGCAGTAAAGCCACAAGCCCACTAGCGATCGCAAATCCAAGACATAACAAAACTATACCTAATGGTGCTCCTGTCAAAACATATAGTGAAAAAACAGCTGCACCTAAGGACACACAAAAGAAAAGTACAGTTACCTCGACAAATTCGATCGCTAAACTCACTACCCCCAATGTCAACCCAATCAAAAAGATAATTCCCGCGATCCTTAATGGCGGTACAAAAATACTGGCAAATGAGATAAAGTTGATTCCAGAAATTCCCAATGCGATCGCGCGTTGGAATTTGATCTGTCGCGGGGTTAACTGCATTGATGGCATAATCTGTTGGTGATTAAACCCTGTCAACTCAAATAGTTCCGCTTCCGAAATTAATAACCGTTCCAGATCGGCTCTCATAATTGTCGCCATCATTAACTATTTTCAGAACAGGCAAGGGGCTAAATTTAGCCCCTTGTTCAATCTTTTTAAAAACCTACTGAGTAAGGCTTATAAAAAGATTGAACTCTAACCTAGTAGATGAATATTACTAAAAGTAATCTCATAGTTTTTAGTATTGCCTTGCTCGTTAGATTGCACGATTTGTTTGGTCATTACGAAGTAATTACCCATTTTCTCGTAGATATCTTCAAAGCGAGCTTGACGAACGATTTCATCATTCATCGGATTGCGGAATACTGCTGTATAAAGAGAAGAAATATAACCTTCGCCAGTATCTAAGTGACCGAGATGATTAATCACAAAGCCTATACGTCCCATGACTCGGCTGACCATCGAGATCTCTTTGCCACGAACTTTGTAGTTTGATCCCATTGAGTCTCCAGTAACCAAGATTTCTACGGCTCCTGACTCATCAGTTGCCCCAAGGTTAAATGCTGATTTACCGTGGGCTTCTTCAAAGGTTTTGCGCTTGCGGTGGGTTACTACATCGCGCAATTGGTTGTATAGCCATTCTTGACCCTCGTCCACAGAAACCGTCTTTTCTTCGCCGCTAGGGGTGCGGGTGGTGCGATCGATTAGTTGTGGCTCGTCCATACTCACTTCAACAGATAGATCGGGCTTAATACTTGCCTTACCAGAGCGAGCTACGCCATCGATCGCTACGGAAACATCGGCAGTTAATCCTGGGAAATTGCTGTCCCATGTATAACGATTTTCGTAAGCAGCCTGAAATAGGTCACGGGCGCTAGTATCGTTTTTTGTGTCGGGTGCTGTTGTAACCATTTTTTGTTAAAGGTAATTAAGTAAGGTATTGAGTATCTTTAATATTTTACTTTCTGCTAGCCTTGAAAAAAGTGATTTTTTTAGTGGCAATGAGCTGCATCGCAATGAGCTGCGCATTATTTTTATACCAATTCACAAAAGTGTGACAACACTTCTATGAATTAAAAACCAAACCCTGTAAAGATTTTAAAAACGAAAAATGGCTACGCCATTTTTCGTTTTGGGGTTAGTTGCCTGGGGTGGGTTTGAGTGTAAATAAGAAGTCTAAGCGGGTTGTCTTGGCATCAACATTCGTGGATGTAACGGCAATGCCATTAATTGCATCTAGCACTGAACGAATTTCGGTAAAACTAGGATTTGACTTCACCTCAGGCGGTAAAAGGCGATCGGCAAGGGAGAGAGCGGTAGTCATATTCAGATAGAAATAACCGCCATTAGACTTAGGAATATCTGTAGTTAGAATTTTGAAAGAACTACTTTCAGGCAAATTGTTAGCAGGCTTAGGAACAAAGGTATCGGCAAGATCGCCCATAGACCAAAAAACAAAATTATTATCTAAAGTGCCACGAGTTGCCACATTGGTATTGCCGATCGCCCAAGCGATTACCGATTTATCCCCAATTTGTTTGGGTTTTAGATCAACTCCTTTGGGCAATAGTCCTCCAGAATTTGCTTGAGCGACCTTATCGATTTTGTTAAGCGCGGTTTTAGCAGCATTCTGATCGCTTGCTTGGGCGATCGCAACAAATCCAAACCCAGGATTCACCAAGATCCCCTGATTGTTGGGAATAGCCGCGATCGCAAATTCCCCGTTCATCCATTTGAGAATATCTTGATCGAGATCAAGCTTTGTACTATCTTTTACGGACTTACGAATCTGTTCGATCAGTTGAGCAGAACTAGCATTGCCCTTGGCTTGGGCAACTAGGGATTGCCAAGACTGATAAAGATTTACGCCCGAAACCAACAAGAAAGTTTCCTGCGGCAAGAGATTGAGAACCTTTGCATCGTTATTAGCTAGGGGATTAGAATTATCATTTTTGAGATAAGTATTAATCTCAAAACGCAAACCTTCTTTCTGAGTACCACCCGTCAAAGTCATTGCATCCAGTTCTCGCTTTGACTGAGCGATCGCTGCTTCGTTAAGATTAAGATTAGCCTGAGAGCCAATAAACTCTAGGGCAACATCGCCATCTAGATAAACCTGTAGTAATGGCTCGACAACTTTGGTTTGGTTGGTAGCGCCATAAATTTTGGCAAAAATCGGCTTCTTAGCAAGGGACGGATTGCTGCCTTTATAGGTGTCGATCGCTTGTTGCATCAAGAGCGGGCTAGTGGCGATCGCTACATACTGCCCACCAATATCAGCGGTCACCAAATTGTTATTGGGATCTTTTGTGGGGGACTCGTAATAGGTAACATCCTTATACTGCTTGGCGGTAAACTTTGCGCCTTGCTGTGTCAAAGCCCCACGATATTTTGACAAAAAAGCCTCTGACTTACTGCGATCGCGAGTTGGGGCAATGACTAAGGTTGCCGCAGGCGCTTGTGGCTGTGCGGCATTAGGGACAAGCGCCGTAATGATGTAACCCTCTAACCAAGGCTGAACATCGCGACTATATTCAGTTTTACTCTGGACTAATAACGAATTTAGAGGAGATTTGGTAAGCCCTTCACCAATCAGTTTTTGTGAGGCAGGTGTACCAAATTGCGCTAGTTTATTCCAAGGCTCAGACTTAGTATTAAAAGCCATCACCACTTGAGCCTCTTGGGGGATAGCCGCCGCTGCGCCTAAAAGCCCTTTAATTGACTGCGCTCTCTGACTAAAATAGAAATACGCACCCCCAGCTCCTGCGGCAATCACAGCCGCACCAACACCGATATACATCAGCATTGTTGATTGTTTTTGTTTAGCAGATTTATTGGGTTTAGATGACTTCGACATGGGTATGGAATAAACCTAAAAGTTGCAAGATGTTGAGCGCCAAGTCTCAATCAAGATACTACAGAATCGGGCATAAATAATCAGAGTGCCAATCGCCATATGAAAATAATTTCTGATAAAATCTACTCTTAAGGAATGAGAATTAAATAACTTGTGCAAATGAGGATAGAATAAATAAGAAAAGAAGGCTTAATTATGTACTATTGCGAAGAGATTGAATCAGAGATGGTGAAGTTTTATATTTCGCTAAGCGAG
>JBIKYZ010000307.1:0-5675 GCA_044354985.1 Pseudanabaena sp.
TTTCCCACTCTTTGCTTGATAAATCGGTATTATAGGGTTGGCGCATCTTGACTGGTTGATACTAGACTTCATCAGTATTTATACCTGTTTTGGTGCGCCCTTGCATTCTTAAATGCTTTCTTAGGTTCCAAAAAAATTATATGAACCAAAAAATTATAGCAATCCAAAATATCTTCAGTTCTAGGCTCGACACCTTGAGTCATATTTTAGAGATAGCAGAGAGTCATTTCATAGAAGATGTAGATTCTTTATTGCAGCTTCGCATTGCGCCCGATATGCTTCCTTTCAGCACCCAAATAGCCTTTGTGTGCAATCAGCCTCGCAACTTCGCATTGTGGTGCTTAGGACAGTCGGCAAGCAACTTAAATCCCGCAGTATCAGCTCTAATTGAGGCGCGTGGTCATATTTCATCTACCAAGGAGTTGCTGGCAACTATCAATGTTTCCGATTCTAAACTGTCAGAAATCAATCGACTGGAGATTGGGCAAGGGCTATACGCAGAGTTGTCTGGACTTTCGTATGTAGATGATTTTCTAATGCCCAACTTTTATTTCCATATAACAACAGCGTATAATATTCTGCGTATGGCAGGAATACCAATAGGCAAGCGTGACTTTATGATTCATTTAGTGCCTTCTCTAAAGATTTTCGCCCTTGATTCATCGACATCAAGGTGAATTCTTAATGGTTGGCTTCGACGTATTTAGTTGAAATTAATAGACAAAATCAATTTAATTACTATGGACAATACCGAAAATAAGTACCAACAAAATCTGCAATCTTTAGAACGAGATGAATTGCTTTTACGTCTCGTCGAAGTCGAAAAGAGTAAGGAGGATATGTACAATTTTATTTTTAATGTATTTGTAGATCCAATAGATAATTTTTATGTTAGCAAGAATCACATAGACGTTTCGTGTAGATTAGAAGAGCCCTGCTCCTACTTGTCAATTAATGCGAAATTCGTGAACATGTTATTGGACGATATAAGTGAAATGCTTCACTACTTGCCATCCGAACACCCCTTGCGTGAAAAATTCTCACTTACAAAAGAAAAAAAAGAGAATGTTCCACCCATAAAACTCCCTGCTCGTGAAGAGTTGAAAGTAGGAGGCATAGGATGGGAAGTTATGGAATTACAAAGAATCTTAAAGAAGCAAGGTTGTTATGGCGGACCGATTGATGGAGAGTTTGGATTACGAACATTAAACTCGGTCAAGCTTTTTCAAGGTCAAAAAGATTTAATTCAATCAGGTGTAGTTGACCAGGCGCTATGGAATCTGTTGTACGAAGTGTAGAAAAAAGTAACATTCAATTTGTTTTTCTTTGTTCTAATTCTTGTAATTGGTAGAGATCAGAGATGAATTGATACAATACGCTTTGAGCATTTGTTGCTCGTTTCCATTCCTTGCTTGGATTATATAATTCGGAAAGAAGAGGGATAACTTCTGTATCTAAAGCATAACGAAAAAAGTTTGTTGGTAAGATTAATTGAGATGCATCTCGCAGATCATGCAAAAATTCTAATTCAAGACTTTCGGAGTTAGATCTAGCGATCGCAAGTGGTCTAGCCCAACAGCGTGATGAGATAGAAATATTGTCGATCACCTCAGCAAATAGGTGTAAACTCCCACTTAGCCTATCTTTCGAGAAATCAATACAAACAATTTGATCTGTTTTAAATTCGTCAGTTGAATATTTATCAGTCATTTTATTTGACCCTAGTTGTACTTCGTAATAGCTGACGATCGCATATTTCTATACTCATGGCAGGCTCCAGACAAGCAAAGCCCTGACAAACGATCGCGATCGCGTCAGGATTCGGCAAATGTTTATCAAGGCGTAACATCACCGCAGGCAGATATTGACGGTTGAGATATTCATACTGCGTAGGCAGAGTACGGACAAGGGTGTGATTGCGGAACCAATCAAAGGCAGCTAATAAACTAGGGCAAGCTACAGGACTATTCGTAATTACATGACCAAAGCGTTTGAGAGCCAACTCAGCACGATCTAAATATTCTAACTTCTCCGTCACGCTCGCTATACGAACAAGATTCGCGATCGCAATTCCATTGGGTGAAGGCGTAGCATTATCTTGATAGTTGCGCTCTCGCAACAGCAAATGCTGACTAGATTCGCTCGTAGTATTGAAATAACCACCAGATAGAGCATCCCAGAAATTGCGATCGAATTCAGCTTGAATAGCGATCGCTTGTTGCAAATAAAAATTAGCCTCTTCTGGAATGGCTTGATGCATATCGAGAAGCGCTTTAATCAAGAAGGCGTAGTCTTCTGATTGGGCTACTACGGCCGCTTGACCTTCATAATTAATCCGTTGCAAACGCCCTTCAATCCATTGATTTTCGAGAATGAACTTAGCTGCATTGACTGCGAGTTGTTTATAAATAGGCTTTTGAAAAGCACGATAGGCATTTGCCAAGCCTGAAATCATCAGAGCATTCCAAGCTGTTATTGCCTTGGTGTCAGTCACAGGTGGTACACGTCCTTCCCAATCAATTTCGCGAATATCCGCTTGACTTCGAGCCACAGGAAACGCATCCGTAGGGCGAGAATATTCGCCGTAACGGAGGCGAAATAATTTAGTTAGACAAGCTTCAACCTCTGGAGATAGTTCACCATTTTGCTTGCGTTGCAAAACATTTGTTTCCTCAAAGTTCCCAGCGACAGAAATCGTAAATTCTTGAACTAATAAGTCAAGTTCAGCCGCACTAAAACTCTTTTTGAGTTCCGAAAAGCTCCATACCCAAAACTTTCCTTCTCTTCCTTCACTGTCCGCATCCTGTGAAGCATAAAAGCATCCTTCTTCGGCTAGCATTTCGCGCTGGAGCCATGTGGCAGTTAGCTCACAACTCCTTGCGATCGCAGGTTCTTTCAATCCTGACATCCAGAGATTAGCTAGATATTCCATGATCAAGCCATTGTCATAGAGCATCTTCTCAAAGTGGGGTACTGTCCAAGTATGATCGATAGTATAGCGATGCCATCCCCCCGCTACATGGTCAAAGATACCGCCAAGAGCCAAAGACAAACCACGCTGTTGGGCTTTATCTTTGAGGATATTGTCGCTCGATTCAGGATTTAGAGATTCAAAACGACTTGCTCTTAACAAAAAATTGGCATAGGGAATCATCGGAAAACAAGTTCCATAATCGCGATTAGTGACGACTTCTGCACATTTAGCAATTCCATTTGCCAATACTTCATCGTTAATGATTGGTACGGGCGTGTGTTTATTTACTTGGTGCAGATTCCGAACTATTTGCTCTTTATAATCTTGAATATCTTGATTGCGATCGTGATAGATTTCTAGAATTGATTGCAGTACTCGCAAGAACCCTGGTCGTCCATAGCGTGGCTCAATCGGAAAGTATGTCCCACCATAAAATGGAACCAAATCATCGGGAGCTAAAAACAAATTCAGGGGCCATCCACCACTTTCACCCATAATCTGTACCGCTTGTAGATAGATGCTGTCAAGGTCAGGGCGCTCCTCGCGATCAACCTTAATCGCCACAAAGCGATCGTTCATGTAGTCCGCAATTACTGTGTCCGAAAAAGCCTCATGCTCCATCACCGTGCACCAATGGCAGCTAGAGTAACCAATTGACAAAAAGATTGGCTTGTTTTCAGTTCTCGCTTTTTCTAAGGCTTCATCGCCCCAAGGATACCAATCAATCGGGTTATCAGCGTGTTTGCGGAGATAGAGACTTTGCGATTGCGCTAGACGATTGGGCATAGGGCAAAATTTGACTTTGCGAAAATGGGTAAAGGTGCTTTAAACAGTCTAACTCTTTGTTTCACAAATATCGCCAAGCAAAACAACGTAATAGAGACTCAGGTCTAAAGAATCAAATGGTGTTGCGAAGCAACACCATTTGATTCTTTGGGGTGGATATCGAATAAAATATAGTCAGCGTGGGCATAACAACTGCCACGATTACCGTTTACAGCAATTCTCGATCAAACCCGAACCAATAAAATTGTAAAAGTGTTGCTTAGCAATACTTCTACAATTTTATTGTGGTTCGTTTGATCGAAAAATGCTGTAAACCCAATAAATTTTAGGTAAGTAATATGTTTAAGGTTGCTGTAGGTCATAGTAACGATCCTGACAGTCTAGAAGCTATCACTGAAATTTTAGAACAATGCATCCAATCGCTAGATGGTGCAATGCCACAAGCTGGTATTTTGTTTGCAGCGATCGATTTTGAACATAGCTTAATTCTGCAACGTATCAACGAGACTTTTCCCAATATTGAACTAATCGGTGGTACTACCGATGGCGAAGTTTCATCTGTCTTAGAATTTCAGCAGGATTCCATCACCTTAATGCTTTTCTGTTCGGACGAGATCGAAATTCGTGCCTCCATTGGCAGAAATGTTTCTGAAGATCCAGTCCAAATCTCTCTCAAATCAGTTGAAGCTGCTCAGCAGAAGCTTACCTTACCAGTTAAATTTTGTATTGCGATGACTGAGAGTCTTACAACTAGTTCAGTTTCAATTGTGCGAGGCTTAGAGATAGCACTTGGTAATTTACCGATTTTTGGTGGAGCTACTGCTGACCAATGGCAATACAAACGCACTTACCAATTCTATAAAAACGAAGTACTCAGCGATGCTGTGGCGACACTGCTCTTTGCAGGCAATATTTTGTTTTCCTCCGGAACCGCAAGTGGATGGAGACCTATTGGCAAAAGTAGCTTAGTTACCAAAGTCGATAAAAATATAATTTACGAAATCGACCACAAACCTGCTCTAGATTTTTATCACTATTACCTTAATATTGGAGAACCTGATGCGCTTTATCCTTTAGCAGTATTTGCACCTAATGAGGAGTCATTCTTTTTGCGTGGAGCTATTGCTTATGATATTCAAACAGGTAGCATTACAGTGTCAGGCGATATACCAGAAAACTCAATCGTCCAAATCACTGACACATCTCTCGACAATATTATTGACGCTTCCAAGGTCTCATTTTCCGAAGCAAAATCTAATTATATTGGGAAAGAACCTGAAGCTGCGCTATTTTTCTCCTGTGCTTGGCGTAGACAAATTTTGGGTACAAGAGCCAATGAAGAATATCAGGCGATCGCAAATTCGCTTAAGCAAGTCATAACTAGTTGTGGATTTTATACCTATGGAGAAATTGCTCCACTACGCGAAAATGGAAAAACTTTTTTTCACAATACAACTTTTGTAACTTTATTAATTGGCAATCATTAGGTACTCAAGGGTTGACGGCGCGAAGCGCCGCCAACCCTTGCCATAAAAAACTATGGAAATTGAAGACTATACATCTAAAATCAAAAGCTTAGAGAAAGAAAATCGCATTCTCAAAAAGAAATTAGAGCGATCAATCTCAGATCGCTCTAAGCTCGAAACAACTAATCGTAATAAAGAAACATTGCTCCAAAAAGTAATTTGTGACTTGCAAGAATATCAAAGTATTCTCGAAAAGAAGAGTAATGATCTAGAGCAGACGTTAACTAATTTGTCACTCATGCAAAATAAATTAGTTGAAGCTGAAAATTGGACTTTGGACAAGATTGAAGCAAAGAAAGAGCGGGATTAAGCGAAAAGGGATAATGAGAGTTTCAACTTTCAACCGAAAACAAATCATTATCCCTAAACCCATTATGCCAATAATTGTC
>JBIKYZ010000309.1:0-5619 GCA_044354985.1 Pseudanabaena sp.
CTGGCAAATACTACTATCTTAGTACTCCTAAATCATTAGTGCTTCGATTTCTCATGCCCAATATTTGGGCATCTCTTAATGTGCCGTTCATCCATTTTTTGCTTCAATTTTTTCCAAACTCCAAAAGATATTATAGACGATGTTAGCTCAACTACAAATTTCATAATGCTTGAAGCAGTTTGAAGGATGGATTGAAAAAGAAGTTCTAACAAGCTTGTAAAGCCATCTTTCAAAATAATTATTTCTTTCAAAGCAAAATCAGCCCCCATTTTTAACCATGGGGAAATTGTTGGAAAGACCTGAATTCCAAGCCATATCAACGCTATTAGCGCAATTATGGATAAAAAAGTTTTTTGCAAACTCAAAACCTCAAGCATCTCACTTTGTGTTTTGAGAGACTGAGCCTGAATGTCTAAACTTCTTTGAGAGTTTATGACTTCATGTAACTGCAAATTTAGTTGTTTTGTTGCAATCTCTATCTGCACTCTTTGAGACTCTATCTGCTCCCCTAGAAGTTCTACTTCCTTTGCTTGCCCCCTTATTTGAAGCATTTGCAATTTTAGTCTATCTTCATCAAGTTTCAGCTGTTTCTGTTGAATAGAAGACTGAAATTGTTGAATTTTAGCATCTTGCTCTTGACGCGCTTTTAAGACAAGTGCAGTTTGTTCAGTTTGCTGGTTCCGGGCAAACAAGTTAGCGACTGAAGCTCCAACATGTAAAACAGCACTTATAGGATCAAACATACTTCAATACCTTTTATCTCTAAAGGGGCACTGTATCAAAATACTAAACCGTACTTGTCTAAAGCAGCCTAGCTAAACTTAGCTAATTCAAAAACTCCCTCCTGCAAATCTGACTACTAAACCAAGAATCCAGCAGACTGATTTCTCAGTAACTTGATCCTAAACTCTCACAGAGCGACTTCAAGCGACTGTCATAACTCTAGGTTGAAGCAAGCCAGCTTATAATTCTATCGTAGTTGCGGTATAACTATATAGAATATAATCAAATTACCGCACAACCGAAAAGCTTGTCTATACAAGTTTACAAATCTAAATATCTGTATCTATTCTTATTAATTTTATATCTAAATTTTTGCTTGTATGTCTGACGTTATAACTTTTTACAAGCCATCGGATTCCCCTTTTCTCACTCAGGTGCGGCAAGTGATGCGCTTGAAGCACATGAGTCATAGTACTGAAAAGAGTTATCTTTACTACATTTTGGACTATATCTATTTCCATAACAAACGCCATCCTCTCGAAATGGGAGTTGATGAAATTCGCGAATATTTGTCGCACCTTGCCGTGCATAAAAACGTGGCTGCATCCACACAAAACATTGCTCTGTCAGCGCTTTTATTTGTATATCGCCAAGTGTTAAAAAGTGATATCCCCGATATTGACAATATTGAGCGAGCAAAACGTCCAAAGCGCTTGCCAGTAGTATTAACTCGTCATGAAGTCCAGAAAGTATTGTCAAAAGTTGACGGAGTGGAAGGTTTGTTTTTGCAGTTACTCTATGGAACAGGAATGCGACTAACGGAAGGATTGCAATTGCGGGTGAAAGATTTAGATTTTGAAAAAAAGGAAATTACTATTCTTGATGGCAAAGGCGCACAGGAGCGGATGACGATGCTGCCTGAGAAGTTAATTGAGCCTTTGCGTCAACAGCTAGTTTATGCTCGCGCTTTGCACAATCTCGACCTATCGATGGGATTAGGTGAGGTGGAGCTACCCTTTGCTTTGGCAAATAAATATACCAACGCAGCAAGAGCGTGGAAGTGGCAATATGTTTTTCCATCGCCGACGAGATCTGTCGATCCGCTTACAGGTAGAAAGGGAAGACATCATCTTTCAGAAGATCGGATTCAGAGGTCAATGAAACGGGCTTTGAGGCAAACAGAGATCGATAAAAACGCCAGTCCACATACTTTGCGTCATAGTTTTGCTACGCATTTATTGGAGAGCGGCTACGATATTCGCACAGTACAGGAATTGCTAGGTCATCGAGATGTGCAGACAACGATGGTTTACACCCATGTGCTGAATCGTGGTGGAAAAGGAGTAATTAGCCCACTCGATCGCTGAACTAAGTATCACCAGATTCCCGACGTTATTACATTTTATTTTTATCTTGAGGCAGTTAAATGAGCAACTAGCGCTCGTAATCCTAAACGATAGCTCTCAGCACCAAAACCGCTAATTTGCCCGATCGCAATTGGTGCAATAAACGAATGATGGCGAAATTCTTCGCGTTTATACACATTACTGAGATGCACTTCTACCGTAGGTATATTTACAGAAGCGATCGCATCTCTCAGCGCCACACTGGTATGTGTAAAAGCGGCGGGATTGATCAAGATTCCTTGCTGTACCTGAAAAGCAGCATGAATCGCATCAACCAATACGCCCTCATGATTTGATTGTAAAAAGCTTAATTCTGCGCCTAACTCCATTGCATCTTGAGCTAGGCGATCGTTAATTTGCGCCAATGTAGTGCTGCCATAAACCTCTGGCTCTCGTAAGCCAAGCATATTTAGGTTTGGCCCATGCAAAACCAGAATCTTCATTCTTTAAGAATATTATTTTTTCCTTTTCCTTTTTCCCTTTTCCTTGATTAACGGAATTGTCCAAGGGCTTCGCTAAATTGCATGGTCTTAGTAATCACTTCGAGATTGGCATGGGGACGGGGAATCACAGTTGCTGACAAAAATAGAGCCTTGTCCTTAGAACTCAAGACTTCAATTTTTTTAGCAGCTTCGACACCAGCGGCAACAGCTTTTTGGACATCACCAACTGGCCCACGGATGATAATGGTTAGGCGTGCACCGCTTACTTTCTCATAGCCCACAAAAGTTACATTTGCAGCTTTGACCATTGTGTCAGCGACGGATAGTGCAGGAGGATGCCCCAGCACCTCAACCAAACCAACTGCGATTCCCATAAAATTTCCTTGAGCTTGTAAATTTAAGCTAATTAATCAAATAACGGTTTTTTATCAAACTCAATCATAAATCTCAATGGTATCGATTGATTGATACGTATCGATTATTTGTGTCATAACCAAATACAAAGTGTTTTAAAGCGCTTTGCACTCAAACCCGAATCAAGAAATCCGTTAAAAGTGCTGAAAAGCAGCACTTTTAACGGATTTCTTGGTTTTATGGCGGCGCGAAGCGCCGCCATAATTAATTTATGCAAGTTGAGCGCGGATGGCTTCAACGCGATCGCGGTTAACCCCAAGATCGGACTTACCTAAACGAGAAGCCGAGCGCACCTCAATGATGCCCTTGTCCGCATTTAAATAAAACTCAACGTCATCGACATAACCCATTAGAGCACTGGTAAACTCGGCATAGAGATAGTTGCCTTCAGCGGTAATGATTTTGGTGCGAGGCATACTAGAAATCACCGCTTTAAGATCTTCTAAGGCTTTGGCGGGATCGCCTGTATAGGTCAAAGGTGCGATTTTATGCTCAGCGTCATTGCTTTGACTAGAGACACAGTTAGGAGAATCGGGGCAATCGAGGAGCTTGCCATTGGTTACACCGATATTAGAGGGGCGTGTGCCAGAAAAAGAAAAAAGTGCCATAGGTGTTGCGATCGCAGAATTTAGTGAATAGTTGAGGGAATGAGCAGACGCAGCAGGAGCAAATCCGAAATAAGCAAGCGTAACAAAATATAAGCTCGCAGCGATCGCGACAAGTTTTGACATATTGATATAGCTAATTTCTCTGAGTATTTATACGCAATTGATTATGGCATTTATATTCTCTTTCCATCTATCCATCAATGGAAGGGGCTTTCACCCCTTGTTTGATATTGCTTTTTTGATCGCAAGTTTAACCCGCAAAAAACAATCCACGGACTAAGTTAAAAAGTGTGCCAAACATAAGAGCAAGAGTTGCTAAAGATGCGATCGCATTTCCTGCAGCGCGTTTACTCGCTTCGACATAATATCCCCATGCATAGGCAATGCGCCCCACAATCCAGACCGATCCTATGATTGCGCCCACATTTGGGCTAACAAAAATACTGAACAACCATAAACAAGGCAAAAAGATCACGATTTGTTCAAGGGTGTTTTGATGAGCACGAAAGACTCTCTCAAAATTTTCGTTGCCAGTAATTTGCGGAGGCATGACCTTATACTTAACGCGAGCTACAGCCACACCGATACCTAAGCCAAAGTAAACAAGCAATGCGCAGATAGTGACGATCGCAGGAAATATGAGAGTTTTGATGTCCATTTGGTAATTGGTAATTGGTGATTGGATAATTATGAATTACGAATTACGAGTTGATAATTCGTAATTCGTCCCCCTTGTTACTAAGCATTATGATGATTGCTATATCTCGTTTTATGTTATGCCAAAGTTTCACGCCTATATCGGAATTGCTGCGATCGCATTAGTTAGCTGTCAGCAGACTCCACCAAATAACTCCACAGCGCCAACTAATAATCTTGCTACCGAAAAAGCAATTAGTTATTTGAGATCGCAGCTTAAGCTCCCGCCAACTGTGGCGATCGTGGCGGAGTCGCAAAAGCCACAGCTAGCGAATACTAATGATTTATGTCAAACGGCGGCTCCGACGCAAGCAGGGTTTGAAATTGCGCTGATTGCTGAAGATATGCGCTATACCTTACAAACTAATCAAGATGCTAGCAAAATCGAGATTTGCCGATCTGAAGATGCCAAGCCCGAAACAACTGGCAAATATACGGGTGCAGGCTATATGCTGCGCTATCCTGCGGACTGGAAAGCGATCGATCTCGGTTTAGAACCTTCGGGCGCGAGTACGGTAATTTTTACACCTAGTCGTGAGATCCCAGTGGGCGAAGATAAAAATGATCTAGTTAAAAAGCTACAACAAAGTCAGCAAGTTTATACGGTGGTGTCGCGACAACCGATTGATGGCAAGGCGATCGCCTCCGATGATTCTGAAAAGGCAAAAGATCTCGTAAAAATTCCTTTTGATCCCAAAGTTAAAGGCGCAAAGTCTGGCTCTAAAGAGGAATTTACAACTGCGATCGCTGCTGGTGATGCTCCTAATAAATCTATAAGCTGGAAGGTCAAAGTATTAACCTTAGAAGCCGATAAATTTATCTATACAGTTCGCTATTACCAGCCTGATTCTCAGAATGCTGCCAATAGCCCAAATTCATCAGCATTCGATCAATTTGCTAATAGCTTCGCCCTCATTCCCTAAAACCCAAAAGAGATGTGCCGCGCTTCGTGCGGCATATCTCTTTTGGGTCTAGCTACATAGGCTATTTAGTTTATTGCGCTAATTCGGTGAGATCAACTAAATTGCATATTTTGACCAAATATCTGCATAAGGAATATTCTTGGACTTCCAAGGCTTGTGATGTCCACCACTCCAATGGATAATTGAAATTTTGGATAAGTCTTTTTTAAGTAGCCAACTAATTAACTTTGTATTGCCAAAACCACAGCAATTCCATCGACGGTCTAACTGCACATAATCTTTAAATTGGACTTTGGACAAGATTGAAGCAAAGAAAGAGCGGGATTAAGCGAAAAGGGATAATGAGAGTTTCAACTTTCAACCGAAAACAAATCATTATCCCTAAACCCATTATGCCAATAATTGT
>JBIKYZ010000005.1:0-59035 GCA_044354985.1 Pseudanabaena sp.
GCCAGAAAGACGATTTGCTTCTCTAAATCCATTGTGATGCATGATATTGTCATCGGTCTGTTTATCAATAGATATGAGTTTTGATTTCAATCCTCCTCATGCTCTCAACAAATGTGACACACTACCGCAATATTGTTTTCTTGCAGACAGGCTTTTAAGTATTTCTCTATGCATTGCTGACTATGGAAGCAGACGGCATCATAGTTTGGGTTATTTTCAGATTTCTCTTTGGGCAGTTGCAAAGTCGCCTTCTGCTTTATCAACCCACTCTTGCGTGATTGGTTTCATAGAGAATACGACCTCTTTGGAGAATGTCTTGAATAAAAAAATCACCCATCTCTAAACGCTGTTGAATTTGTTTGGAAGTTCGAGCGATTAAATCCAGTGAGAAGGTAGGTCTGAGCTTTTTACGGATTTCGATCGCTTTATAAACTGGTAGTCCTTCAAAAGGCAATATCACCAGTAAATCAACGTCGGAGTCTTGATTTGGTTGACCATAGGCATAGGAACCAAACAGAATAATCTGATCGGGCTGAAACTGCTCGACAATCTGTTGGCTAAACGCTTGGATTTGGCTATGGCTAATCATTTTGACTAAAGATTAATAGCTTAATTCGTTTTTATAATAACATTAGCGCGATCGCTACTTTCATATTTTGCCACAGGTGATCGCTGTTAACTGGCAGCTAAAGATAAAGGTTGAATTGCCGATAAGTCCGTGCTTTCCACTAGTTTGGCATAATACAAAAATCGCACTAGCTCAAAAAATTGCGCTAAGCTAAATAAAGTTTCTTAGAAAACTACAAGGTGAGA
Source organism: Pseudanabaena sp. (assembly GCA_044354985.1). GTDB lineage: Bacteria > Cyanobacteriota > Cyanobacteriia > Pseudanabaenales > Pseudanabaenaceae > Pseudanabaena. The sequence goes on from JBIKYZ010000005.1 coordinate 814, forward strand.
AATGATTACCCAGTCAATGGTACAGCCATCGTCACTTATACCTGTAGGAATGAATATTGTTCCTTTAGGTAATGTCTTTCTATTTCGTCTGACTGATGACTTGCAAGATCGTCTAGAAGACCTTCTAGATCGAAAGAAAGCAGATGCCCTCACCAATGAGCAAATCGCTGAACTTGAAGGTATTACTGAACTGTCTCGCATCTTTACTCTGATTAATGCCCAAATTGCTGAAAAAGCCGCATGGTGTCCCCTCAAGCCAGAAAACTTGTCCGAGAACGCGCCCGAAGTCTCTGTGAATACTGCCATTCACCAGAATATCTAAATAGAGATCGCTTTACAATGGAACATCTTCTACCGCAATCTTTAGGTGGTACGGATGAGGTAGATAATCTTGCACTTGATTGTTCTCGATGCATCTTGATAAATAAAATATAAGCGAACTATATTGGTGGATTCTAGAAATGTATAGTCTTCTCAAAAATTGTATTGTTTGCTTCGTTTTAGGTTTAGCTTTAGGTGTATGCGGCACTTGGTTGATTTTTTACTGGAATGACATATCAACATGGTTTAAAAGCGTCACACCTCAAATTGGTTTTGTATCTGATGTAGTTGCATATCAAGCTGCAATCATAGCGATCGCAATTCCTCTCAGTTTTCAGATCATCTCTCAAATTTCTGAACGATATCAGTCTGGAGTAATTACCAGAGAACTTAAAAATCAATGGCAATTCCAAACATTAATATGTTTAGTGGTTGCCAATAGCATTTCGGCAGTTTTCCTTAAATCTTTTGTGGAAAAGTTAGATGAAGTTTGGAAATATAGCCTTGCTTGGTTTGTTTTCTTAACTTTTATCGCAACATTTCTAGTGCTTTTAGTATTTTTTTATAATTTCTTACAATATGCAACCAATACTAAGTTTTTAGTAGATAGGCTATTTACTGATTTAGATGAAGTTCTAAAAAGAGTTAGTACAAATAGAAAAGTCAATGACAATAAATTAAAGAAGGAACAAGAGATATTTATTAGATCTTTAGAGGGAATTGGAGATATTTTAGTCTTTGATATTAAAAAGCGAAAAGGTAGCGAGTATATTGATGATTCATTATGGAAAATACAAGACAATGCTCAAAGTTTTTTGCAAATTCAATATAGCCATCCTGAAAGATTTTGGAAATTATTGTATTCGCATGAATTATTACAGTTAAATCAGACAAATAAAACTCAAGCATCATTAGCTTTATACGTTCATCCTAAAAAACATTTGATTGCTTTTACGGCTATCATAAATCAATTTCTTAGAATCCGTGAAGCAGCTATAGAGTCTAAGAATAATGAAATGAAGCTATTTTTAACATATAGACTAACTGGGTTATTAGAATTTTTATTTCAAGGAGAAGATCGTGATGAATTAATAAATATATTGCTGAAAGTCTTAACAGAACTTCGTTATTCTGAACAATCACTTCAAGAAGGTTTTGATGGATCTTTATATTTCATTCGATATATTAAGATCATCTTTAAGAGTGAGTTTAAACTCAAATATTTGAGTTTAATAGATCAATACTTTATTCAATCTAATCGCGAGATTGTTTCTAGTGAAAAAACTCAATTATTTAATAGATTAGTTAGCCTATTGCATGAAGAGATTTATGATAAGCCTTACACTAGAGAAATTCTATCTGACGTATTATATGATCGTAAAGCTATGTCTAGAATACATAGAGACATTCATCCTAAAATCAAAGAATTAAGTATTCTGGAAAATCAATTACAAACATACGATCAACTTCAGAAATGTCTATCAATATGTGATGACATAAAAAATATTATTAAAGAAGCAGTTGGTAATATTGCGGATCATAATTTACAGCTGGATTTACAACATAAATACGACGAGCGATTAGAGCTAACGTGTGAAAATCTTGAGTTTCGATTTAAGTTCAATCATTTAGTTGATTTAACCTTCGCTCTAGGAGCTTGGTGCATATTCAAAAAACGCTTTGATTATATAACCCAAGTTGCTACCTATTCGCTCAAAACATAATTTAAAACAAAAAATACTAGATATTTACATGACAATGGCAGTATTTAGGACTTAGCTAGGTTGTTTTGCACCTGTTTTGAGGTGGTTTTTAATAGGTAGCAACTTGGGTTATATACGTTATTTGTGGGAATATCGACAACCTGAAGATGCTGATGCAACTTGGATTAACTCTGCTATTATTCCTCAATCTTTAATCGATCTCTTTAATCTATATTTCCGAACTCATTTAGGCGAGCGTATTTTATCTACTAATTGGGAAAATCATCATGGTAGTAGTAAATACTATGACCAATATTTTTTAATATTGCTTTTGCGAGAATTTTTAAGTCGAAAAGGACAGTTATCTAAAAACAACTCAGATAGACAAGGTATAATTGACTCTTTTAAGATACCAGACGGATGTGATGCTCTACGCTTAAGCTATATTCAAAATTTAGTAGATAATCGTCTTATACCTTCCGCGAATAATCTAAAATCGGATTCTGATTCATTAAATATTTTAAATTTTGATATACATCAATTAAATGATGCAATCGATCAAGGACTAATCCCTTTTCTAGAAAGTTTAAAAGGAAAAGCCAAGCAACGAATTGAAGAAGTAGTACTCCATCAAAAAATCAGCGATACAAAGATAGAAGAATTTAAAAATGAATTTATAAAGTCATATTATGAACTTGCTTCTGTAAGGAATTTATTTAAGTTTTTGGGATTATTCCAGACTAAATTAAACACATCAAGTATCAGAGCTACCAATCCTGAATTTTCGATTTGGCATAAAAATATTGAGGAAAAAGAAATATTTTTTGAGGAATGGTATGCCAATTCCTGTATTGTAAGTAATAGCTTTGGACAGGACGTGGCAAGGAAAGAAGATTACAGTTTACTAGTAAAGATTATTAAATCGGCTCTCAAAAAACAGACAAGTTTAGATGAAGTTATAAGTTCTTATAATGGCAATTGTGACGAATTAATAATTATAAATATTAATTCTATTCCTGAACAATTGTATAACAATCGGAAATTTCAAATTAAGTCAAGTTTACACGAAACAGATGCAGCTTTAGAACTTGTTAACCTGTCTGGTTTTATTGGCTTATATGCTTATTCTCAAGACCATAAGATTCCTATTTTTAATTATCGTCCTCCAATAAACCCTGAACCAGATATTCCTAAAAGCTCACTTCTTGTTATTGACAAGAGCCGTTTAGGTAAACTTGTTCAATACTCTCCAGTTGAAGAAGCCCCTGAATATCAGATTAAAGACCACATTGCATTTCGTATTCAAGCATTTGCAGAAAATGACACCCTAATGAATGAATATCTAAATACTAGTCTGAGTCCAGATTGGCTTGCAGAGGAAGGAGATAAAGCACAGCAAGAAAATTACTTGCGAAGTCGAGTTTTAATAGAAATTTATGAGAGATTTAGCTTGGAACTTGATCCAAACTTTGTAGGTTTTCTCATCCCTAACAATGATAGCGATAACCTTTCTTATCCCTAATTTACGATATTAGTTACCTTAACTCGAATAATCGTGAGCTTGACAGGAATAGTCTGAATGCAATTTTCTGAGTCATTCATTTAGTTACAAGCCCGCTAACATTAAAATTTTAGTTTAGGTGATTTCATAAATAAAAACCACAAAAAAGTCATATACAGTGCTGAAGAAAAAAGCAATAGACTTCATTTACAAAAACAACGCGAGAAGCTGATAATTATTTCATCTAGTTATTGTGGTGAGAATAGCATGGGAACAATGAAGGCTAAGGCGGCAACAAAACTGAAAGTGCGTCCAGTGGATTCAGCACAACTCACAAAACCTAACGAAACTATAGATGTCCCTGTTGGTAAAACCTATGGGTTTGATAAATTTGAACCTGCTGACAATGGACATTTCAAAGTCATTTTAGCGGCTGGTAGTGGAACTTACTTTGTTTTTCCACCACATTGGGAAGGACTAGTACCTGACGTTCCTCAAATTGTCAGTGAAAAACAAGCCGAATCATTCTTTGGTAGACAAATTACTGACACTCAACTTCAAGACTTGAATTCTTGTTTAGTTCTTTACAAGATTACTACTACGCCTAGATTGCGACATTTTCTTAGTCAGATTGCCCACGAGTCGGGAGGCTTACAATACATGCAAGAAATTGCTAGTGGCAAGGATTATGAAGGTCGCGAAGATTTGGGGAATGTCAATCCAGGTGATGGGCCCAAATATAAAGGAGCTGGTGTGATTCAGCTTACAGGTCGAGCTAATTATCAGGCTTTTAGTAAGGCGATCGCTGATCCTAAAGTGATGGATGGAGTAGCCTATGTTGCATCAAAATATCCATTTACTAGTGCTGGATTTTGGTGGTCTAACAACAATATGAATGCCCTATGCGATCGCGGTGCAAGTGTCGAAGAAGTAACCTTACGTGTGAATGGCGGCTATAACGGTCTTGATGATCGCAAATCTTATTTTGACAAAGCTCGCGGCATCTTTGCCTAACAACAAAAACAAAAGACGGTGCTTAGCACCGTCTTTTGTTTTTTTGTTGTTATTGTTGATTTTCTCTGTTGTGATACCAAAACATAAAATAGCTACGCTTAGCCACTTTTATCAAGACAAATCAAAAGCTAAATAGTGAGAAGCGGCGTTTTGAGCCGCCTCTCACTATTTAGCTTTTATGTCTAAACAGGAATGGCGACAGCTATATTAAATTTAGATTAAAGAAATGGATACATAAATACTTGTATATCAAGGCTTTATGTATCCATTCTTTTAAGTAGGGTCATTAAGCTGGGGACGAGACTCGAACTCGTGACCTACTGATTACAAATCAGTTGCTCTACCAACTGAGCTACACCAGCAAATTTAATTCTTTGGTAGGATAACAGAAATGAGATCGCTTTTGCAACATTTATCTTAAATATCCAAAAATTCTAATTTATGAAAACAATTTTGGAGCAAATCTGCCGCCAGTGGGCTTGCTCCAAAATTGTTTTTTATGTCTAGCACTTAATTAACCCACTCAAGCCCTTAAAGTTGCCCTGGGGGGCGCAACTTTAAGGGCTTGAGTAATTTCTGAGAAGGGAGTGTCACGACTCAAGCTATAGCCAGAAACTTCTCAAAAAATGAGTCGGCAATAATTACAGACTCTAATTTTTTTATTTGTCAAGTGGTTGACGCTGACTGAATATGCCTACAAAATGCTTAATAGAAAAGTTTTGCTCTGCTTAAAAAATAATGTTTCGAGAATCTCGAAATTCTGAAAAATTCAGCATGAAAAACATCCAAAAATTACCGCAAACGTAGATTAATCACTAAGGACATGGCTAGGACAAGCGATCGCACCCAACAAGCAAATCACTACAAAACTCTACGAATTAGCTACAACGCTGCTCCTGCCGAGGTCAAAACCGCCTATCGTGGTCTAGTAAAAGAATTTCATCCCGATTGCAATCATCATCTCGATAATCACGATGATATTGCCTCTATCAACCTTGCTTACGAGGTTCTTAGTAATCCCCAATCTCGGGCCCATTACGATCGCAGCCTTGGCATTAAACATAATCCTAATGGAGTATCTTCTCACAAGGGATTCAAGCGATCGCCTTCTAGTCGGGAAATCCATCTCAATGAAGATCAGAAACTTGATCGCTGGTTTAAACAAGTCTACGAACCTATCTCAGAAATGCTCGAAGTAATCCTCGATAGTCTAGACGAGAAGATTGACGATCTTGCTGCCGATCCTTACGATGATGGATTAATGGAAGATTTTGAAGACTATATTGATGAATGTCGTGGTTCCTATGCCAAAGCACAGATTTTTTTTCGGGCTTTTCCCAATCCAACTTCCGCCGCAGGGATTGCTAGCTATCTTTATCACTGCCTCAATGCGATCAGTGATGGGATTGAAGAATTAAATTATTTCACTCTAAATTTTGATGATCACCATTTGCACACTGGTCAAGAACTTTGGCGGAGAGCTGACGAGATGCGTTATTGCGCTCAAATGGCAATGGAAAATTTACAAACAGTGTAGGCTTGTTAGTCGGAGTGCATCTTCTATAGCAATGAAAGGTTTGCTTAGGACATAAAACCTCAAATAAAAGGGGCGGCGCTTCGCACCGCCCCTTTTATTTGGGTAAGCAAAATTTTCATTGCGCAAAGCGCTTTATGGTGTAGTCGTTACCGTCAAAACCTGTGGGGGGGTGGCATCCGCAGGATAAAGAAAATCAAATTGGACAACACGGCGATCGCTTGGGGGCATTGTCAAAGTTACCAATGGCTTGCCCCGTTCACCACGCCGCATCATTAAATGTACGTAGCGTGATTGGGATAAGCCTCTGTCATCGCGAAATCTGACTCGCACCGAACCTCTAAAAAATACATCATCAGGTAATGGCTCAAAAAACTGTAAGCCACCCACAGGTTTATCGTATTTGATTGGGTTTTGGAATGAGAGCGTGACAGTTTTCGTTTCGTTAGTGGGATTATGCAGAGGTAATGTCAAGTTATATTGCACGCCATAATTACCGTGAGCAGAATAGGCGGTGTCAGGATAGCGAACTTTCAGCGGGGCAGTTTGGACTTGACCTGTTCCCATTGTGCCGTACTGTAAAAGGCTTAAGCCATAGGAATAAGATTCACCAGATTTAGGAATGGCAAGGTCATTACTATCCTTATCTGTTAAATTTCCAAACCATTGCGAACCAAGCTGAACACCAGCCACCCGACTATATTCAAAGAATCCTTCTGTTCGATCTGGTGGTGTTGGTACAACATCACGAGGTTTGGCTAGTTCTCCATTTTTGAGAATGTTTTCCCATTCTTCAAGATTGGGAGCGCGTTCAGTTCCATCAGTATTAAGTCGAGCGTACAGAGATAGAGTTGCGATATAAACTGTGCCATTACTACGCAACCTTGATAAGCCCGATCGCCCATTTAATGGCGGCTCTAATTCTTTAACAGGAATCGGGATATTCATCAACATCCGACTTTGCTTTGGCGGTATCACAATTTGAGCAGGGAAAATATCCTGACGGCGACCACGCAAAATATCGAGCATGGCGCGATCGCCAGGTCCGCGATACATGGCTCCATCATTATTTAGGCTGTAGTTGGGGGCATCGTAGAATGGTGCGTCAGGCTGACTGAGATAGCTGGCTCCTAGCAAGGTGTCAATAGTTACGGGCTGATCAGTTGGGTTGTAGGCGATCGCACCAATATACAAAGTCCTCAGATCGACTGGTGGTGGCGCTTTGGAAATATGGTGCGTAAATAAATCGAAGCGACCTTCAAAGGGGAAGTTTAAATGTGCCTTGGGATGAGCCATGCCTTCAGGTGGGAAAGCTGACAGCAAAATCCCTTCTGTTTGTACAATTTCAGGACTATTGCTATTAAACATTGGTACATCGTCAAGCTTGCCCATCAACGGGCGCATTTCTTGCCGTTCTAAAATGATTTGGCGTTGACTGGCAGCTTGAGCAACTTTGCTAGTTAAATTAGGCTCATTTACTGAGTTAGTTGTGGGCAAGACTGGTGCAATAGGAGTCAATAAAGACATTAGAAAAGCTGTCAACATAGGCTTTTGACTTTCAAGATTTGAGGCAAGTTTATATGATAAATGCGATTACAGCGTTTTGCGCCAAAAAGTAAGGTTGCCCACCATACTGATTTCAAATGCTTGCCATTACTTGACTCATTGATAGCGAAATGCTGGGGAAAATATCAGAGGCAATGCGATCGCCTTCTCTATACTCCTTCTCAATATAACTTCCATTCACCAAACTTAAAACCGAAAAAGTTCCCAACAAAAAATCCACAATCCAATATTCAGGAATACCAAACTGAGCATATTCCTCGCGCTTCTCGACAGTATCCACCGAGCGACAAGTTGGACTCACAATCTCAATGACTAGCAAACAAGGCTCATGTATAATATCTGGCTTATTTCCTAAGCTTTTCTTCTGTGTAAGAGTCATCACCAAGACATCAGGACGACGTGTTCTTTTACCATTAAATATTTCAGTACTATTGACACGAACACAGTATGGATGATGAGAGTTATTTATTTCTGATTGCAAAAAGAATACAAAGAACATCATCAAATCATTATGAAATACAGTTGCTGGAGTCATTACGACTAATTCTCCATCGTTAAATTCATAACGCTTGTCAGTACCATCTTCATAGCTGAGATATTCCTCAAATGTTATTCTTTGCGCAGTAGTGACGGTCATAGATTTCCATCCTTGCTCTTGATTTTTGTGAGTATTAAAGCGATCGCCTTTCTAAATTCTAAATCATATCTAATTCCCGAAAATTTGTGTCGTCAAGATCTTTCCGACCCTCATTAGTACCTGCTATCTCCCATCAAGCGATACAATCGTTTACAAAGTAGGTAACGAATCGCAAAGTAAAAATCACAGCAATTTATGGCAGTAATCATTGATGGCAAGGCTCTTGCTAAGAAAATGCAAAGGGCGATCGCAGAAGAGGTGGCGCAACTCCAAACTCAATATGGTCGTCCCCCAGGGTTAGCCGTGCTGATGGTGGGCGACAATCCTGCTAGTGCTGCCTATGTAAGAAATAAAGAGACCGCCTGCCATAAGGCGGGGATCACCTCCTTTGGAAAACATTTTCCTGCTAGCGTCACTCAAGCAGAATTAGAGCAAGTTATTGATGAACTAAATGCTGATGATCGCGTAGATGGCATCTTGATCCAGTTGCCTTTGCCAGAAAATTTAGATGCGATCGCCCTCTTAAATCGCCTTGATCCTGATAAAGATGCCGATGGTTTGCATCCAAATAACCTCGGCAAATTAGCAAGGGGTGAAGTTGGTTTGCGGAGTTGCACACCAGCAGGAGTGATGGAGTTATTAGCTGAAGCCAAAATTGATATTGCTGGAAAAAATGCTGTGGTGATCGGGCGCAGTATCCTCGTCGGCAAGCCAGTAGCTCTAATGTTGCTCGAAGAAAATGCCACAGTGACGATCGCCCATTCACGCACGAAAAATCTCGCCGAAATCACCAGCCAAGCTGACATCTTAATTGCGGCGATCGGTAGACCAGAATTTGTGACTGCTGAAATGGTCAAGCCTAACGCTGTGGTAATTGATGTCGGTATTAACCGCATCAACGACTATGAAGGCAAATCTCGCCTCGTTGGCGATGTGGACTATGCCAGTGTCAGCGAAGTTGCCTCTCACATTACCCCTGTCCCTGGTGGTGTTGGTCCAATGACCGTGACGATGCTCTTGCATAATACCGTTTGGAGCTATAAGCAAAAGTTTACCACTGCCTAAGATTTTGTAGATTTCAACATCTACGATGTTGAAATCTACAAAATCTTAGGGTAGCGATCGCAAGTCGTTGCATAATATACATTCTGGATACTGACTAAAGTTTTTGCCCCACTCTAGCAATTAGTTATTGTTGAAACCATTGAAGCCAGCCATGCCCCAAACATTGACCGAAACAGTCGCATTCAATTTAGATAAGTATTTACGCGATCTCAAACCAGAGGTTGAGGCAGCCCTTGATGCTTCGATCGCGGTTACTTATCCCGAAAAAATTTATGAATCCATGCGCTACTCGCTGATGGCTGGTGGCAAACGGTTGCGTCCAATATTATGTCTAGCGGCTTGTGAATTATTAGGAGGCGATCGCATTTCGGCAATGCCCACTGCTTGTGCGATGGAGATGGTGCATACCATGTCATTGATCCATGATGATCTCCCAGCAATGGACAATGATGATTATCGGCGCGGAAAGCTAACTAATCACAAGGTTTATGGCGATGATATTGCGATTTTGGCAGGAGATGCCCTTCTAGCCTATGCCTTTGAATTTATTGCTGACCAGACGAAGGGCGTACCTGCGGAGCGCATTTTGAAGGCGATCGCCCATCTTGGACATGCAGTTGCAGCGACAGGTTTGGTAGGGGGGCAAGTTGTCGATTTAGAATGTGAAGGTAAGCCAGATGTGACGGCTGAAACTCTCACATTTATTCATATCCACAAAACAGCTGCCTTGCTAGAGTCTTGCGTCATCTGTGGCGCTTTACTGGCTGGTGCAAATGATACCGACATTAAGCGACTATCCACTTATGCTAATAACATAGGTTTAGCTTTTCAAATCATTGATGACATCTTAGACATCACAGCAACTTCTGAGCAACTTGGCAAAACCGCAGGCAAAGACCTTGCCGCCCAAAAAGTTACTTATCCAAGCTTGTGGGGTATCGAAGCCTCGCAGCAAAAAGCTGAGGAATTGGTAGCACAAGCCAAAGCTCAACTTATCAGTTATGGTGATGCAGCTTTACCGCTAATGGCTCTTGCCGATTACATCACTGCCCGAAAAAACTAAGCTTGTGTGTCAATTATCGAACATCGTGGTCACACTTTCGATAATTGGCACACAACACCAGTTAGGGTTTTAGATTATCAAAATGGCATTACCATTTTGATAGTTGATATAACTCTCAATTTTAATTCCACCCCTTTTTTGCCCCTAATTTTTGCAATTGATATGAACCTCCATCCTGTTGGCGAAATCCTCGATAACCAAGTTCTGCTAATTGCTCTATGTTCTAGCCTGACAGCCCAAATACTCAAACTATTTATTGAGTTAGCCCAATTCCGACAACTCAGATTCAAAATAATGTTTGAAACAGGAGGAATGCCGAGCTCTCATTCAGCTTTAGTCTCGGCATTGGCTACAGGTATCGGTCGAACTCAAGGTTGGGATACCCCACAATTTGCGATCGCTACAGTCTTCGCTTTTATCGTCATGTACGATGCCGCAGGTATCCGCCGCGCCGCAGGTAAGCAGGCAAAGGTTCTCAATCAAATCATGGTAGAAGTGTTTGAAGAAGAACATGATCCTCTCAAAGAGTTATTAGGTCATACTCCAGTCCAAGTGGTTGCTGGCTCAATCTTGGGCATTTTGCTTATGTGGTGGTTCCTATAGTCACATTTGTTTGAGAAAGGATAAGAGGTGGCGCAATGCGCCACCTCTTATCTTTTAGTTTTAATTTTGGATATTAATCGCAAATACATCTGTGTTCAGCAAATTAGAGATCCCATTCAGGGAAGAAATAAATTGGGCTTTTCTATCAGCAGCTTGCTGAAAAAGACAATACCAGTAAAAGTACAAGAGTTTTTAAAATGGAAAATAGATTTATTTATATTTGGGTAAGCAAAAAGTCTTGACATAACAAGCTATAAAAAAGCCCTAAGTTTTCTGGCAATACGAATAAATATGATTTTTAGGTGATTTAGCAAAATTCTTTGAGATGGAATTTATAGGTTTAAGTGAAACTAACCTTAAATAAACTATTGATTTTTTTCTAAGTATTAAAAATTAAAGAAGTAAAGATATACTCTCATGAAAGTATATCTTTACTTCTTATTTGACATATGAATTTGTTGATCTATCATGTAAATGATTGAGTGAAAATATAATCTAAGAGTATGTAGCACAATTACTTGTGAAATGATTATTCTTGGCTATATGTTTTTAGTCGAAAATCGGGGGTAAATCATTATATGAATATTATTTATGTATAGCAACCAGAATACAGAGCCAACCTTTGGTTTGGGCTGCGGGGGCGATGCTTCAATTTTTGCAAATCAAATTCCAGATATCTTGGGCATAGTCAGGGAAAGACTTCAACAAGCCGCCTCCAATCCCGATCTATTTTTTCAAGTTTTTGGTAACAAGGCTAATACATCTGAATTACAAACCGTGCGATCGCAGTGGTCTGTAGGTGACTTTAGCCAATTGCCATCTATTCAAATTCTTTCAGCAGCCAACACTGATGGCGCTTTTGGCGCATATGCCAGTTCTACACAAACAATGTATCTTTCGGATGCACTATTTCAATCTAGTGCTGCACCAACTAACTCAGTACTAGGTGCAGCAGGCGTTTTGATTGAAGAAACTTTTCATTGGCTAGATGATCGTGTAGGGACTGACACTCAAGGCGATGAGGGTGAACTAGCAAAAGATTTGATATTTGGAGTATCCCTAAGTGCATCTGAATTGACGCGGATTAGAGCAGAAGACGATCGCGGCTTCATTAACGTAAATGGTCACTTGACCGCAGTAGAAATGGCTGCTGACTATGCAGGTAATGCGCTAGGAACAGCACGTACCATCACTTTAGGTTCATCTACTACTACTTTCCAAGATTGGGTAGGTAGCACAGATACCAATGACTACTATCGTTTTACAGTTGCAAGTACTAGTAACTTGAACTTAAGTCTGAATGGAATAACATCTGACGCTGATGTGCAACTGCTAAATAGTAGTGGCAGCTTAATTCAAAGTTCCGCAAATGCTGGCACTAGTGCCGAAAGTATTGTGCGCCAAGTCAATGCTGGAACCTATTACATTCGTGTACTACCTTTCAGTGGTTCCACTTCCTATAACCTTAATTTATCTGCAACTGTTATACCTGACAATGCAGGCAACACCCTCGTAACAGCACGTAACGTCACTTTAAGTTCATCTACTACTACTTTCCAAGATTGGGTAGGTAGTGCAGATACCAATGACTACTATCGTTTCACACTTGCAAGTACTAGTAACTTGAACTTAAGTCTGAATGGATTAACATCTGACGCTAATGTGCAACTGCTAAATAGTAGTGGCAGATTAATTCAAAGTTCCGCAAATGCTGGCACTAGTGCCGAAAATATTGTGCGCCAAGTCAGTGCTGGAACCTATTACATTCGTGTACTACCTTACAGTGGTTCCACTTCCTATAACCTTAACTTATCTGCAACTGTTATACCTGACAATGCAGGCAACACCCTCGTAACAGCACGTAACGTCACTTTAAGTTCATCTACTACTACTTTCCAAGATTGGGTAGGTAGTGCAGATACCAATGATTACTATCGTTTCACAGTTGCAAGTACTAGTAACTTGAACTTAAGTCTGAATGGATTAACATCTGACGCTGATGTGCAACTGCTAAATAGTAGTGGCAGCTTAATTCAAAGTTCCGCAAATGCTGGCACTAGTGCCGAAAGTATTGTGCGCCAAGTCAATGCTGGAACCTATTACATTCGTGTACTACCTTTCAGTGGTTCCACTTCCTATAACCTTAATTTATCTGCAACTGTTATACCACCTGACAATGCAGGCAACACCCGCTTAACAGCACGTAACGTCACTTTAAGTTCATCCACTACTACTTTCCAAGATTGGGTAGGTAGTACAGATGCCAATGATTACTATCGTTTCAATGTGGGAACACAAAGTAACTTTAGTTTGAGTTTAACAGGCTTGACAGCTAATGCAGATGTTCAATTACTCAATAGTTCTGGAGGTGTAATTACCACTTCTGCAAATACTGGCACCACTTCTGAATCCATTGCCAGTCTGTTGAGTACGGGTACTTATTATGTGCGGGTATATCAGTCTAGTGGTAATACTAATTACAGTTTGTCCTTAAATGCTACTGCTGTTGCACCAACTCCAACTCCAACTCCGACTCCAACTCCAACTCCGACTCCAACTCCAACTCCGACTCCAACTCCGACAGATTGGTACAGTCAAAATCTACGAGATGCCCAAATTATCACTTTAACCCGTTCCTTAGCTGCTGATGGTAATTTGAGTCGCAATGATATGATTTCTATTTTCCGCGATGCTGAAGATAGTGGTGTGATTGATGCCAATGAGTTAATTGACTTACGGACTCTTGTTAGTAACTCAACCCGCTTCACTATGGCTGATTCTGTGAAAGTTCTATCTAATAAGATTGCTAATAGTGACGTTGCTAACACTGTTTCCGGGATTGGCAACTTGTCGGCCGGTAGTACTGGTACCCAAATGGAAAATCTGATTGGTAAGTGGTTTTTAGGTACTGCTCGTCCAGTCACAGGTTATACCTATCAATCTGTTAGTGGTTCTCTGTTCCAAAATGGTACTAGTGCTAATGACATTGTCCAAGGAGCAGTGGGAGACTGTTATTATGTAGCAACTTTAGCTTCTATTGCCCAAGAAAAACCTGATTACATTCAGAATATGTTTACGGACAATGGTGATAATACCTTCACTGTACGTTTTTATAACAATGGTGTAGCTGATTATGTCACAGTAGATCGTTACTTACCAACTAGCGGAAACTATGCCGCTTATGCTGGTTGGGGTGGAGGCTCTGTTACTTCCACTAGCAATGAACTTTGGGTAGCTTTAGCAGAAAAAGCCTATGCCCAGTTGGCTGAATCTGGTTGGAGTCGTACTTACAGTGGCACTCAAAATAGCTCCTATACAGCTATAGAAGGTGGTTGGATGGATACAGTAATTCGCCAGGTAACTGGATTAAGTGCTACTTCCCAATCTGTCGGCAATATGACTCAAACTCAACTGATTAATTTGGTTAATTCTAATCAGATTTTAACAGCGGGTTTTGTCTATGGTGCTGGTTATGGGGTGGTTAATGGTCATGCCTATACGATTACTTCCTATAATCCTACAAATGGAACTTTCCACTTGCGTAATCCTTGGGGAAGTAGCGATGCTGACGTAACTTGGTCACAACTAATGTCATTAAGTGCCATCGTGCAATGGTCTAATACATAGACTAAAAGAATTTCTGAGGTGTTCTACGGAACACCTCAGGACACCGACATATTCGCCTCTCTATCAGGTATATGAATGAAAATCCTTTTACCTTTTTTAGGGTTCTTAAGTTGGCAAATTCATATGGCAGGCTGTAGCTTTGTACCTATGTCTGTTAATACTCAACCTTTGCGTCAACAGGAAACTCAACTTCCCGTTATCAAAATTATGATCATCAAAGTCTCTTTACTAGCTAGAGAAGAAAAGCTCCCTTCCATTGGTATTCGTCCTGATGCTAATCGAGATATTGGATTTGCCACTGTGTTGCTAACTTTGGAAAATCATCAAGAAAAACATCAAACGATAATTATCCAAAATATTGAGATTTACAGTATTGCTGATAATCAGCTACAACCTTTTGCATTTACATCAAAGCAAATTGATCTGAGACCTTTAGAGAATGCCATGATTGATATGCACTTGACCAATAAAACTGGCTATTTGGGACAAGAGCGAGTTAAAGCAGTTGTTACTTATAAAATTGGCGATCGGCTTGATAAGGTTGAATCAGAATCTGCTGATATTGAGCGGCATTAGTTCTATTCGGGAGCATCTCAATTAGGTACTAAGTAAATATACTTAGAAGAATAAAAATAACCATTGAGATAGGCGCAACGATGCTTCAGAACTTGAGCAAAATTGTGACGGTTCCATTGAGCGCCAGAAATCTTGACCCGACGACCAATTTGCTTGATAGTTGATTCAACTGAGCCTGAGCCAATTGAGATGCTGCAAATAACCATACTCAGGAATGCGATGACGATGATCTCGTAAATAATCGAGAAAATTGATAGCTCGTTCGACCTTGGTTAGACGACGTAAAGAACCACCAACATTGTAAATTTACGGCTTTGTAGTCTTTCCACTCACTATGCTTTCCTTTCTCATTACAGAAAATATTAGGGGGTAACTAAATATGGGACATACTAACGACAGATCCACAAAAGCTACATCTATATCAAATCCTACATCTCTAAATCTGCAACCTAGACCGTTTGCTCCATTGGAGTCTGACGAGAAGGAAGAGTCGGTTGCACGCAAGTCAGGATATTCTGAAAATTTCCTTGAAAAAATAATTAATACGCCAAGGTCAGAATCAGCAACACCAGTACAACGGAAATCTGGAAATCGCCTCAAAGCGATCGCTGCTGAGAGAAATAATGCAGCCTTGCAAAATCAACCAATTCAAAGACAAGAATCTGTAGAAGAGAAAAATGAAGGGAAACAGGAAGTCGCAAAAGAGTTCATAATGAATCCTGAGCCTCCACCAGTTCAGCGAAAGTTAGAAAATCACTTGAGAGCAAAGAATGCGCAGAGAATGGCGATCCAAGCAAAACTTGCGATCGGTGAGCCCAATGATAAATATGAACAGGAAGCTGATGCTACTGCGGCTAGAGTAGTTCAGCAAATTAATTCGCCCATTACTTCTCAAAGTCAGCCAGTTCAGCGAAAGTTTGAGAATCACTTGAGAGCAAAGAATGCGCAAAAGATGGCACTCCAAGCTAAGCTGAGTATTGGTGAGCCAAATGATAAGTATGAGCAAGAAGCAGATGCTACAGCATCTAAAGTTGTTCAACAGATAAATTCGCCAATGCAGGATCAATCTGTCCAAAAACAAGAATCGATTGAAGAAGAGGAAGAATTGCAAATGAAACCTATCTCTTCTATCCAACGAGAAGCAATGGAGGAAGAGGAAGAATTGCAAATGAAGCCTATCTCTTCTATCCAACGAGAAGCAATGGAGGAAGAGGAAGAATTGCAAATGAAACCTATCTCTTCTATCCAACGAGAAGCAATGGAGGAAGAGGAAGAATTGCAAATGAAACCTATCTCTTCTATCCAACGAGAAGCAATGGAGGAAGAGGAAGAATTGCAAATGAAACCTATCTCTTCTATCCAACGAGAAGCAATGGAGGAAGAGGAAGAATTGCAAATGAAACCTATCTCTTCTATCCAACGAGAAGCAATGGAGGAAGAGGAAGAATTGCAAATGAAACCTTTAGTACAAAGGCGTGAAAACCTAGGTGGGGGGGAAGCATCAACGGATTTAGAGTCGTCAATTCAAAGTGCGCGGGGTAGTGGGCAGTCGCTAGATGCAAACCTGCAACGGTCTATGGGACAGGCGATGGGAGCAGACTTTAGTGGCGTAAAGGTACATACAGATTCGCAATCTGACCAATTAAATAAATCAATTCAGGCAAAAGCCTTTACAACAGGGCAAGATGTGTTCTTTCGGCAGGGGGCGTATGAGCCGAGTAGTCGAGGTGGGCAAGAGTTGATCGCCCATGAGTTGACCCATGTGGTGCAGCAGGGTAATGGTATAAATCGCTCTATTCAGAGAAAGAACACTAATATACCTCTTTTAGATGAAGATATGGTTAGTCATCAGCTCTTAGGGTCTACAAAAACAGAGAATATTCAAAACTGCATCAATAAATATAACTTGATTGCAAACGGAGATCCCAACTATGATCAGCAGTTGAAAATCCTAGGTCAGCTATTAAGCTATGTGGAACAGTGGCTCGTTAAAAATCCTTTAGATCCTGCAAATAGTAATAGACTGAAGATTGAGGCAATCGAAGATATAAAAACTAAAGCTACAGCAGAACAGACCACAGTTACAGATGCCCGAAAGCAAGCTGTAGACGCAAAGATATTAGAAAAAAATAATCCTGCACTAGGATCAAGTTCCCCAAAATTTGAAGAATTGTCTGACGCAGAGATCAAAGATATCGTTAAAAATAATAAGGATGTAATTACAGCACAAGTTTTAAGTGAATTAGGTGTAGGAATAGGAGCTTGGCGTAGATCTAAAGAAACAAATGAATTCCGTCAAGTCATGAAGGATGCTGCTAGACAGCAAGCAGAAGCAGATATTTTAGCTTCAAATATTATTGAAACTAAACCAAATGCTTCATCAAATACCCCAGCAGAGACCGCGATCGGAGCCAAATACCAAAAGATGATGGCTAAACTTAAAGCTCAATCCTCAGCTAAAGGTGCTGTTGATAAAGCAATGGAGGACGCGGCTAAAAATATCACTGAGGAAATTGTCAAAGAACCAGCATATGAGGCAGCGCTTAATGCTGAATCGAGGAAAGCTGCTAATGATATGGCTCTGAAATTTATTAGTACAGATCCTGATTTAAGTAACCCTGCAACGCTAAAAGCAATAGAAAAAGCAAAATTAAGTGCTGCGAGTACAAAAGCAGCAGAACTTTTGGCTGACAATAAGCAAAAAGCAATAGAAAAAGCAAAAGATACTCAAGAAACAACAAGCAGAGATACTCTTGCTGACGAAGTAAAACTAAAAGCTACAGACATGAAAGTAGGAGAAAAAGCCCTTGAAGGAGTTAGAGATTCAAAAGCAATTGGTTCTACATTTACAGGGACTGCAACAACAGAGAAGATTAAAAACAGCATCAATGAATATAACTCGATTGCAAATTCTTTCGACTATGACAATAAGTTGCTATTCCTAGATCAGCTATTAGCAGATGCCAATGCGTGGCTCTCTAGATACTCTGGGCCTAATCCTCCTCCAGAATCGACGGAAATCAGTAGTGTAAAAGTTGAAGCTGAAACAAAAAAGGCCGCAGTTGAAGCTGCCCGAGAGCTAGCTGTAAACAAAAAGATATCAGATAAAAATCCTCCTGCAGGAGGACCAAATCCCCAAAATTTTGAAGACTTGTCTGACGCAGAGATCGACGCTATCTTGACAGAGCATAAAGCTGTAATTAAAGCTAAAGTTTTAAGTAAATTAGGTGTAGGAAGGGGTGCTCGGCGTAGATCTAAAGAAACAAATAAATTCCGTCAAGACATGAAGGATACTGCTAGAGCGCAAGCAGCAGCTGATATTAGAACCCAACCAAGTGGAAGTACTACTACTGCCATGACTAATTACAAAGCGATGGTAGCGGAAGTCGAGGCTTACTCCACATCTAAAGGTTCTGTTGATGCAGCAATGGCAGAAGAAGCTAAAAAAATCACTGAGAAATTTGTCGAAAAAGATGGTAGTAATGTTAAGTATAAGGAGAAGCTTAATCTTGCATCAAGTAACGCTACTAAAGCGATCGCTCTGAAATTTATTAGTACAGATCCTGATTTAATTAAACCAGAAACGCAAGAAGCAATAGCAATAGCAAAATCAAGTGCTGCAAGGACAGAAGCAAAAAATCTTTTGATTTCCCAGTCGGCACTAGCAATAAAAGAAGCAAAAGCTTATACGCATGGTACTAAAGACCAAAGAACACTAGATAACCTTAATGATGAAGTAAAAAATAGAGTTACTAGCGATAAAATAGGCAAGAACGCTGTTAATAAGGTCATTACTGCAACCACTTTAGACAACGGGTTTAGTCGGGTTGCAGGTTTAATTGATACTTTACTGCCTTCAAATGGTTCTATAGGTTTGAATATTGTTCTTAAAATTAAAGATCCTCAAACAAATGTGTTCTTTATCACGCAGTTAAAAGGTGAAGCAACTAAAGAGCAAGGGAAAGAAGTGTCTCTTCGTTCTGAGCTTTCTCTTGGTGCTGGATGGGAAATGTTTGGAATGAGTGCTAGTGGTCAAGCTGGGTTCTTCTTTGATGCAACTTCAACGGATACAAACAAAGCTGTTAGTCTAATCTCCTATGGACTCTATCGGAGGCTCCAAACAGAAAATTTGGATAGTACAGTTGCTAATACGATTTGGGGATATGGTGGGAAATCACAACTTAAAGATAAAGGTGAAGAAGCAGAAACTTGGGCAACTGCTATGGAAGAATATCTTTTTAAAGATGCTGCGTCAGGAGGAGTTAATGACAAATCAAAAGTCGATGTGGGAATGTTAGTAAAAGGTAACGCAGAAGCGAATCTAGGTGGAGTCGCAAAAGGCGAGTTTGAAGCTAAATATTCTACCGCTAAACAATATTCGGCAGCATCAATGGGGATGAATACTGCAAGTGCAAGTATAGGTACGAAAAAAGCAAAAAGTTCCCCAGAATTAAAAGCAGCTCTTGCAGGGAAAGATGTTAGTTACTTTGATATCAGTGCGGCAATTGAAGCATTTTCAGGATTTGCTGGAGGGGAACTATCCGCTAAATTTGGGTGGGATGGATCTACTTTTAATAGCTTTGATCTAAAAGGTGCGGGGTTACTTAGTAATGCTTTAGGCAGTGACGGATCAGATTGTGGTGAAACTGTAGATAAGGTTTGTAAATCTATTACAGCT
The DNA here is from genome assembly GCA_044354985.1 of Pseudanabaena sp. Lineage (GTDB taxonomy): Bacteria > Cyanobacteriota > Cyanobacteriia > Pseudanabaenales > Pseudanabaenaceae > Pseudanabaena. The sequence goes on from JBIKYZ010000005.1 coordinate 20,702, forward strand.
TTTATTACTTCGGCTGCTGCATCTGGTCGAAATTTATACAATATCGCTAAAGCAAAGCAAGGAGAAAACGCAGAAAAAACGGGACAGATTGGGTCAATCCTCAATAATGTTGGTACGATTGCTGTCAGTGCAGGTGATTTAACAGGTAAAGAGTGGGGAAAAAGCCTTGTTGGTGGTGAAGGATCTCAAGATCTAGTTAAAAGTACATCCGAAGTATCTATTATGAATCCATTATTAGAATTTAAAGATAATTTGAGAGTAGGATTAACTTTGTCTTGGAAAGTTGGAAGCCCTCCAGAAATAAAAGTAGATATAAGTCAAGTTAAGGCTGCCAAATTAGATACGGGTTCTGCTATAAATGTGGTAGGATCGTTTAAAATGGAAGGTAAAATCACTACTGAGATTATTAGCCAGAAATTTACACTATAAATACTATGCAACAAGAAAGTTACAATGTTCAAAAAGAAGTACAACTTCTATCTGCTTTAGGTGAATATGTTGATGTTTTGCTAAACAATATAAGTTATACAAGAAATAATCTTGATCAAATTGTAACCTTGTCTTTGAGTATAAGAGTTGATTATAATAATTATCAAAAAATCATTAGCGAATCTCTTTTTAATATATTTCCAGAAATAGGAATAAGCTCTAAATTTGATGATTTTGATGATGCCCCAGTAGAAATTAATCTGCAACTCAAGCAATCAGTTGTCGAAAAATTGAATTCATTTAGTATTGACATAGAGAATTTATGTGTTTTGCTCCTAAAAGATAAATGCAAGAATTTGGATAAACAGTACTTATCTTTTACAGAAAACTGGTTGGCTATATCGTTTAAACAATCCGTTGATTTACCTCCAGAACTTCAGGGGAAAGGCTCTCTCAAACAAGGATATCAAACCCTCTGGGCTAAACAGGATTTTGTTTTCCAAAAACTACATCAAACCAATAAATCTAATGAAGCAATAATCATCGATTTCCTTGAATCTAAGCAATGGCAGTATCAAAAATCTAACCAAAATATTTTCAGCCTTTCATTTAGTCAGCAAAATGAAAAATGGACTTTCTTGATTGCAATCCCCCCTGAGAATAACAATATTTGTTGTTATTCTATATATCCAGAAAATATACCAGAAAATCAAAGAGGTGATTTCGCAATTTTTATTACTGGAATCAACTATGAGTTAGAGTTTGGCAATTTTGAACTTGATTTTGATGATGGTGAATTAAGATTTAGAACATCTTTACCTATAACTCAAAACATAGATATTACAACCTTAGATATCATGATTCAGGTGAATATTATGGAAATGACTAAATATCTGCCTGAATTTAGAAGATTAAGCTCTGAATTATAAATTGTCTCTTTATCTAGCGAGAGAGCTTTTACCTTTAATCTCACATTTCAAAATATATAGAAAAAGGGATCTCTGGTTTTTCGACAGTTTAGATTGACTTTTTATCTATAGCAAAAAAAGAGTTAGCCAGTACAAACCAAAAGCCCAGAAGATGAGTGCGATCGCGATCGCGTAGGTTGGGTTTCATTGTTTAACCCGACAGGCATTATATACAATGTGATTAACCGTTGGGTATCGCTGACGTTCCACTCAACCTACTTTTTATAATTTCGCATTTTCAAAATTGGCAATAGGCGAACGCGATCGCAGTTCTAGTTATTGATTTTTGGCTGATGCGATCGGAGATCAAAACTGCCTGAGATTTCTCAATATCTAAGTTCTTAAACTACAATAAAACTAAACATACATTGCACTTCCGCAGGTGTATCTCAGGCAACTATGAAAACTATTGCGATCGCTAGCCCCCTAGACACTTTTCTCCAGCAGCCTAACATTGAAACCTCACCTGCTTGGGAATTTATCCACGGGCAAGCCCAACAAAAGACGATGCCAACACTGTTTCATTCCCGCCTTCAGCGCAACCTAGTTAACACGATCAACAGCCAAACCCAAACATACGAAGCCATCCAAGAACTTCGTTGCATCGTGCCACCATTATCCCCCGTCCCAGACATTACCGTAGTTAAAAGCGATCGGCTTACAGATGTTGATGGTCCACTGCAAGGAGCGCCAGACTGGCTGATTGAAATTCGCGCCCCTGACCAAAACACATTAGAGCTACAAAACAAAATCCTGCACTGCTTGCTTAACGGGACTCAACTCGCTTGGCTAATTGATATTCAGCGAAAGCAAATCTGGGTTTGGGAACAATCAGAACTGCCACTAATCTATTCTGGAACCGACAAACTCCCAACCCTTGTCAATATCTCAGACCTGACAGTACAAATGGTCATGGCAATGACCCAGCAGCGGTGAAAATAGAAATATTGCATCGCGTAGGTTGGGTTGAAGAATGAAACCCAACAGGCGTTATATTCAATGTGATTAACTATTGGGTATCGCTGACGCTCCACCCAACCTACAGCTATTTCTAATTTCTATTATTCGTAACCTACCTCAAGCGCAAATTGCACATTACCATCTGCGCCCCAATCGATGGGATAACTCCCATCTCGAATATATCGGAAAAAATCCTTACGTTCCTTTTCTTTTTATTTAAGCTATTTAGCGGATACAAAAAAAACACTTCTTGGAGAAGCTAAAAACAGGAACACAGTTATTTCGCAGATATGTTTTGTCTACGTAAATAAATTTAGGGGGTGGTAACATGAAACGGACATTAGATTTTGAGAAAAAACCTTCTCAATCCACGGCTTCATCCAAACAGACAGCTTCATTTTTACAAACTAGAGCCTTCGCGCCAATTCAAACTGATTTGGATGAAGATGCTCCAGCTCGACTATCAGGAAACACTGAGAATCTTCTAGAGAAAACAATTAATCAGCAATTCCTGAGAATAAATTAGCTAACGTTAAAGTACCAGTTCACGGCAACGTCAAAAGTTGGGCTGAGAGCAAACTATTAGATATCCAAACAACTATTGGCGATCCAGTTTTACAGCCAAAACTAGCAGAAGAATCTGGAGCGAAGGATTCAGGCGAGATGCTTACTTCTTTGTCCAAAAAAGTTGAGATTCTTACTCAATAGGACTTACGCATCTGCCCTGCAATAAATTGCGGGCTAAAAGCTTAAACCTGTTGAAACAGGTTGGTTTGAGGCTTTCTTTAGTCAGTTTTAACTGCCTTGAGCTTTGAGCCAAGAACTTTAGTTCTTGGTTGATTTGCGTAAGTCCTACTCAATTTATTGCGAGAGCCAAGGTCGCTCTGGGTATGTTGACCACACTGACGGCTGACCAGAAGAAGAATAAGGAAGATCCGCTAACGAATATGGGCATGACTAAGCCTAGTTTAAACTTCTGATGAACCTTGCAAAGAATCTTAGAAAATATTAGGGGGTAACTAAATATGGGATATTATACTAACGACAAATCCACAAAAACTTCATCCTTAGCAAATCCTACATCTCTAAACCTGCAACCTAGACCGTTTGCTCCATTGGCGTCTGACGAGAAGGAAGAGGCGGTTGCACGCAAGTCAGGATATTCTGAAAATTTCCTTGAAAAAATAATTAATACGCCAAGGTCAGAATCAGCAACACCAGTACAACGGAAATCTGGAAATCGCCTCAAAGCGATCGCTGCTGAGAGAAATAATGCAGCCTTGCAAAATCAACCAATTCAAAGACAAGAATCTGTAGAAGAGAAAAATGAAGGGAAACAGGAAGTCGCAAAAGAGTTCATAATGAATCCTGAGCCTCCACCAGTTCAGCGAAAGTTAGAAAATCACTTGAGAGCAAAGAATGCGCAGAGAATGGCGATCCAAGCAAAACTTGCGATCGGTGAGCCCAATGATAAATATGAACAGGAAGCTGATGCTACTGCGGCTAGAGTAGTTCAGCAAATTAATTCGCCCATTACTTCTCAAAGTCAGCCAGTTCAGCGAAAGTTTGAGAATCACTTGAGAGCAAAGAATGCGCAAAAGATGGCACTCCAAGCTAAGCTGAGTATTGGTGAGCCAAATGATAAGTATGAGCAAGAAGCAGATGCTACAGCATCTAAAGTTGTTCAACAGATAAATTCGCCAATGCAGGATCAATCTGTCCAAAAACAAGAATCGATTGAAGAAGAGGAAGAATTGCAAATGAAACCTATCTCTTCTATCCAACGAGAAGCAATGGAGGAAGAGGAAGAATTGCAAATGAAGCCTATCTCTTCTATCCAACGAGAAGCAATGGAGGAAGAGGAAGAATTGCAAATGAAGCCTTTAGTACAAAGGCGTGAAAACCTAGGTGGGGGGGAAGCATCAACGGATTTAGAGTCGTCAATTCAAAGTGCGCGGGGTAGTGGGCAATCGCTAGATGCAAATCTGCAACGGTCTATGGGACAGGCGATGGGAGCAGACTTTAGTGGCGTAAAGGTACATACAGATTCGCAATCTGACCAATTAAATAAATCAATTCAGGCAAAAGCCTTTACAACAGGGCAAGATGTGTTCTTTCGGCAGGGGGCGTATGAGCCGAGTAGTCAAGGTGGGCAAGAGTTGATCGCCCATGAGTTGACTCATGTGGTGCAGCAGAATGGAGGGGCAGTACAGCGTAGTTTGTGGGACTATCTACCGTCGTTCGGGTTCGGTAGCAAGAAGACCACTGAGGACAAGCCTGAGGACAAGCCTGTGGACAAGCCTGCCAAGACCGATGTTCAACATGGAGACGCTAGAGTTTTTGCTAATAAAGGTGCCACAGAATCTAAAAAAGATGATTCTGAAGCCCAAGTTTGGGAATTAAATTGGAGATCAGGTCTCGCTAGTCCTGCAGAACACCCCTACTATGAGAAATTCAAATCTAGGATAGAATTAATTAATAAAGCTCATCCTGCCCAAAATAATGCTATTTCTCACGATTTGGGATTGGAAGTTTGGACTCAAGCACTAACAACTATTACTGAGACTCAGGGTTCACTCCCGATGACGGATGACGGAAAATGGGTAAGCTATGAGAATGCAGCTTTCGACCCCTTAATGAATAGGTTAGATGCCGTCGTATATGAATTGTCTAGTTTTGCTTCTGCCCAGTTTACGAAAGCCAGTTCTTTTGGCTTTTGGTCATCAAATGAAGGCAAAGAAATGTCAGAGGAAAAGACCGAACTAACCCTAGAAAGCTCTGGAATTGGTGCCTTGTTTGACGGCTTTGGATCTTTGATAGGTAAAGGAGGTTTTGATAATCTCCTTTGGGGAGCGCTCTCGCGTGGGTATGCTGAAATGGTTGCAAAGGAAATGGCAAACGGAGGAAAAATAGTAGAAGTATATGCGGGAGGGCAAGTAAAAGCAAGTGTGGGTAATATTTGGAAAGCAATTGAATCCAAAGCATTGGAATCAGGGATTAAGGGAATGGGTAAGTGTATGGAAGATTACGTAACCTATTTTTCAGTAGCACGGAAAACTCAAGATGATTACAGTGGTAAAGGAGATAAAACTGTTAACGAACCAGGGCTTGATCCTGGTGTGTGGGCGAAGGGAACCGATCGAGAAGCTGTGTTGGCGGAAGGTAATAGACGTTTTGCGCTATTGCCGAAAAGCTAGAAAAGTTTGATAATGAGTTGAGACAGACTTAGACTTTGCTCAGCCATCTTGGACTGATGGCTGAACAAAGTCTAAGCCACAAATGACTTAGGATTACTACATGCTGAATTTATATTTTTTTTAATACAATGAGTTTTAATACAATGAGTAAAGAAAGTTTAAAGATATTTCTTGATAATATTGGATCTTACAAGCCCAGAGAAGACAATTATGACATTTCAGGATGGTCAGATATATTGCCCGATGAAAAAGTAATTGCAGAGGGGGCACTTTTTGATGCAGCGCAGAAAGGTGATACTAGAGCCATTGTTACAATAGGATTATTGAATTTGAATAATGGAATTGAAATAATAAATGAACTTGCCAAAAGTTCAAACCCTTGGATAAGATTTTCTGCCAATCGTTCACTGCAATTGTTGGGAGCTTCCTCAGAAGGGCTTAAAGAAGATGCGACTTCGGAAAATTGGATTATCAGACTGGGTGCTGCGATTGAACTTAAGGGGAAGGATGCGGAAAAAACATTCTTGAATCTATTAGAGGACTCGGATTACGCTGTTAGATCAACGGCACTTGATAATCTAATCGATCTCTATCAACTTAAAGCTTTGAAGCTTGATTCTTCAGGAAGAAGTAATCTAGCTGCTCCTCTCAGCGTTCTTGATCTACAACTTCTGTCAAAGGTTAGTTTGTTGTGGCAAAAGGGTTCTGCCGAGGCAGTTTTCATTTTTACCTCTTTAGCTTCTGGGAAAAGTCCCGAAGCAATCGGTCTTGTTTATAAGTCTTCTGCTCCAAAGGATTTTATTTCAATAATTACAAGTTCATTTTTTGATTATGAAAACCCGTTCGCAACAAATTTAATTGAACTTCTGGAGGAGCATGACCGTAACTGGGCAGAAGTTTTTCTGATATTTCAATTGGATTATTTTGCAACACCAAGATGTTCCAGAGCTATTGTCGCGCTCGAACAACTTAAGGTGAAATGGGCTCTGCCTGCGTTAGAGGAATTGCTCAAGAAACTTAAACCTGAGCAGACTTTATATCTTGAGACCGCAAAAGCCATTAAGGTGCTCTCTATGTAAGTAACGTAAGTGTCCCTGTGCTGATTGTCTGACAAAAGTCTAGGAAGTCCAGCCGAGAGTGAGAGGATGCGATCGGCTATGGGTTGAAACCTTTCTCGACCTACATCTCAACCCCACTATTCGTAGTAGCCGAGCTGTCGAAGCTCTTGCCAGTCTTAATGCAAAGTGGGTTCTACCAAGCCTTAAAGTTTCTGCGCTTTAGTGCAAAGTAACGTATCAATTGAGTAAAAAAGATGATGGTTACGCGATCGCTAACCCATCCTACGGTTAATTCCAACAACTTACTTAGTTAGGCTAAAATCATTATCTGTTAGCCAGTTTTCCTTCAAACAATTCTCTTAGGATTGCCGATGTTACGTTATTACTTTTTAGCTGGCGCGATCGCATTTCCCCTATACCTGACATTTGCTCAAACCGCGATCGCAGATCCTGTTGGGCAATTATTAGAAACTAGAGCTTGCGCAGAATGTGAACTCAGCAATGCCAATCTCGCTGAGGCGAAACTGAATGGCGCAAATCTGAGCTTGGCAAAAATGCGGGCTGCCGATTTGCGTAAGGCTAATTTGATCGGGGCAAATTTGATCGGGGCTTATTTAAAAGATGCAAATTTTCAGGATGCTAATTTGCGCTGGGCAAACTTTACGAATGCGGACTTAGAAAATGTTGATTTTCGAGGCGCAGACTTGAGAGGGGCAAAGTTTAACGCAGCTTTATTAAAAGATGTTAATTCTCAAAAAAGCATTTTTTGTCGCACGATCATGTCCGACGGCAAGCTAAATAATCGCGATTGTCGATTATCTGGTGATTAACAGTAAATGGTGGCGCGGCAAAAGCCGCACCACCATTTGATCTAGCGTAATCGCATAATCTCATTGACCCAACGTAAGCGTTCGGCATGGGTGAGGTTTAGAATATCTTCCCTTGACCAATGGAAGTAAAAAGCAATGAAGGCTACCTCTTCATACAACCTCTCCGAGGGGTAGCCTATAATTCCCCCGATGAAGTTACATTTTGCGGTTGCAATTGACTAAATAGATCTTGTAAATAGACAAAATCTGGCAAAAATAGCTGCTCTAGTTGTTGCGCCGTGACTTGCTGTAGGTCACCTAATTTAGCGATCGCCTGAGCCAGTAATAGAAATACGATATCGATATTGCGATCGCGATTAGACAAGTCCTGCACGATCTGTTCATCTTTGGCTGTCAATAGTCTCATTTTGCCCTGAGCGTGCAATTCACCATTAGCATCGACTAATCCTTTAGGCAATTTAAGATCAAATTCTTCTGTCATCATAATCAATTATCTTCTCTAATTTTTTTCTTTCCCCTCTCCTTTGCAAGGAGAGGGGCTAGGGGTGAGGTTCCTTACTTTTGGCTGGGTGGAACCTCAGATGGTGTAAGAGATCCGCCCGATCGCTGATTTATCCCTGTGTTAGGAGCAATTAGTGGCGAGTCAATTTCAGGGACTTGTAGTTCAGGTGGCAAGGCGATCGGCGGAGCCTGTTCCGATTTGGGTGCTGGCGGTGGTGCGATCGTTTGGACAACGAAAGAACGCATGATTATTTGTCCGTCTGGATTAGTTACTTTCAGGATATAGGTTACTTCTGCGGACTTCGGACTTAAGGGCAAGGCTAATTGCCCAACAGCAGCTACATTCCCTGGGGCTGGAAGTAGTTCAATTTTGGCTGATGCCGAAGCCTCGACTTTCCAAGATAGAGTGAGAATTGTCGGAACGTCAGGATTGAGATTGAAAGAATATTGTGGTAACGCATCCTGTCCATTAACCTTTAATTCAAGAATTTTCGCAGGAAAAGGAGCAATTTTGGTGACTTCAGTTTTTTTCGTTACAGGAACCGCCTTGGGATCGACAGGGGGCTTTCTAGGAATAATCGCTAACTCAAAAATATAGCTACTTGCCGCCTTAGCCTCGGTAGGAACATTTTTGCAAATCATCTGATCGTTAGAAATTGTGCAGTAGGGGCGCAGCGATCGCGGTAACCCTTCAGTGACTAAGAATCGTAACGGCGGACTTTTGACTTCACCTTCGGGCGATCGCCCTACGAGGGTTAATTCCTTAACTTGACTAGCATTAGATATAGTCCAGTTCAACCTTACTTCGTTATCAAGATCAGGCTTAGGCTTGATGATTCTTGGTTTGACACCACCTTTGGCAATCCCAATTGCCGTGAAAAACACCTGCTTTTCTAAAATAATTGCGATCGAGTTTGGCTCAGTAAAGTTAGTTACTGAAGCATTAGCAGGGCTAGAAGATGGCGGAGCAGAATTACTGGAATTACTTTTCTCAGGAGCAGGGGCATTTTCTGACGGTCTAGATTGGGCAATGGGCGCAGATACAACCGTTGGCAAAACTGGCTTAGACTCAGTATAAAACGGTCTAGCTTGGTCTATTGGAGCAGAAACAACCGTTGGCAAAACTGGCTTAGACTCAGTATAAAGAGGCTTAGTCGATGCTAACTCCAAAATCTCAGATTGGGGAATCGGCTCCACTAAAATCTTCGTGGTTTTTGCCAAAGGAATAGTTTTGATCTTAGGATTTTTCGATGATAGATTCATCTGAAAAATATACTGACTTGGCTTACGTGCATCAGTAGGTACGTTTTGGCAAAACAAGTCTCGATCAATTACACAATATTCCTTGAGTTCAGGTGGAATTCCCTTACTAAAGTTATAGACTACAGGTTGACTGATCGCCTTCTCATCGTTCGAGAGTCCCTCAATCCTCATTTCACTTAATAGCTCTGGATAGGTAACCCGCCAGCGTAGTCGAATCGCTTCATTGGCAGCTTCCTGATAGGTAGATGATTCAGAAGAAAACTCGACTACTTGCGGTACATCAGGTGGTCTAAAGAAGAACCACCAAATCAAAAAGATAACTGTCCCAACTATCCCCAAAATACTAATAATCAGTAGAACAAACTGCCACCAAGGACGAGCTGGCAATAATAAATTACCTGTGAAACGATCATTAGGTAATAGTGCTCCTTGCTTATCTTCAACTTCGATAATGAAGTTTAAATAGCGATCGCTTAAAAACTTGGGCTTACATTTTTTCGTTGGTTCAATTTCAACATTGACCTTAGTTGTTCCAAAGGGAGCTATTTTCAGCTCTTCCATGGACAAGGTATAGATTAACAATCCCTCTTGCTCAGCACTACTGGCTCTGAGGATCAACTCACGGGCAATATTGCCATTGCTTTTAAAGCGCATTTCATACAGGGACGGATCACGGACAACTCTTGTCCGCAGTGTCACTAATTGAATATCAAGTTGATAGGTGGGGAGAATCTCAAAATAGGCAATATCTAATAATGATAGCCCTGGGTTATTGTCTGAATGAATGCGAATAGTCGGTGCATAAATCCCTGCCCACACATCCATGGGCGGCTTGAAAAGCAAGGTAATATGACCTTGGGTATCAGGATTTAGAGGTAATCCATCAGAAGCTTCGACAATGCCAGCTAGTGCCAAGCCTTCGGGGTAGTAAATTGAAATCCATTTAGGATCTAGGTCAGGGACAGTGACCCGAAAGCGATCGACTCGATTAGAGCGATTGGATACAGATACGAGAACTTGCCAGACTTCACCCAATCGCATCGGATGGGGATTGTCAGATGAGGAGCGTGGCAAGGTTACAAAGGTAGGGTCATTGACTCTGACCACCTCTTGAATCGCGGGAAGAACAATTACGCGACCTTTATATTGAATCGGCGTATGCTCTGGATAATGCTTAGGCGCATCAATAATTAAGGTGTAGTTGTAGTCATCAGGTGCCGTAGTTGGGGGTACTTGGACTAGGAATACAACTTCGCAACTTTGCCCCACACTCAAAGCCAATCTTTCTGATGGCAGAGCACACCAAGGATAAATCGAGCTAGAGTCTTTGTCGATCGCTATACTAATCACCGCACTGCGATCGCCCTGATTGGTGACTGTGACGCACAATTCAAAACTCTCACCCGTAGAGGTTGAGACTGTCCCAGAAGGATTAAGAATGATTGATAATGGTCTCTGTGAAACTGATGTCGAAGAAATCGAGTCTAAACTTTCGGCACTTTGCTGACGGCGAAAGTCAATCTCATAATATGTAATTCCTTGCTCTTGTCGCGCTTCGATAAATCCTTGACTAATTAAGTCTGCAATCTCAGCACTTGCTTCTTCAAGCTCAGCCTCAATATATACAGCAATTACCTCCAACGTAGACTGCTGTTGGCGCATAATCCAATTAATAATTTGCTGCTGCCGCGTGGATAGGGTCAAGATATCCACCATACTCATCCCTGCATCTTGCTCGGTATTGCTGTTAGGGGCATTTGAGGAAAATATGGTTGGTTCGCTCCTCATATTTAGCAGGATTTTTATGAATAGGCCTAAGGTTATACTTACAGAATACAGCCCAATGGATTGCGAAAAGTTTAAGTAGTTATAAATTGCCAAAAAATTCTCATTCTTGTCAAATTATACCAAAACACAAAATGGCTACGCCATTTTGTGTTTTTAAAACCCTTACAGGGTTAGTTTTTTAATTCACAGAAGTGTTGCCACACTTTTGTGAATTGGTATTACATATCTGATGATAATTAGAAATGATACAGCAATTTACAATTCAATAAAGCCATAATTTGTCTTAAGATCTGATGATAAAAAACAGTGATAACCATGAATGAAGATGAACTTAGTCAACGCCTGAATCTGGAAGTAGAGACAATGAGTGTTAATAAACTTACAGAAACTAGCAACCTCGCCGTATCTATGGGCTTAATTGCTGGACATGGATTTCACGGAGGAAAATATGAGATCTTGAGAAACGGAGAAGCAATCTTGCTCCCAGTTAATGAAGCGGAAATCTATCTGGAGCAATTAATCAAAACAGCAACCGAAGAAGCATGACAGTATCCCTAGACGCTCTTACTAATACCCTTACAAATACTTCGAGTAGTGATGCAGATTGGCTAAAGCTCAGTCAAAGCGATCTTTATGCAGCGATCTCCAGAATTCGCTTTCTCCTAGAGAAAAAAATTGCTGCAAAAAAAGGTGAGCCATTAGAAGAGCGCGTTGAATCTACTACACAGAAACAGCAAGTTGATAGCCATCTAAACAAACTATGCAAAAGCTTTAGTCTTTCTGCATTTGAAAGAGATATTCTGCTGTTATGTGTAGGGCTAGAATTAATCCCCAACTGGGCCGATCTTTGCGCAGAAATTGCCAACGATCCTAAGCAAACCTTTGTTACCTTTAGCCTAGCGATGTCAGTGCTAGAGCATACCGATTGGACTGCCTTCTCACCAGCTTCAAATTTACGTCAATGGCATTTAGTAGAGATTGGTGCTGGGAATGCACTTACGGCTAGCCCACTGCGAATTAATGAACGGATTTTGCATTATTTAATGGGAGATGAGCATCTTGATGAACGCTTACTTCGACTTTTAGAACCTATAGTTGCCAACTCTGTCCAGATTGATTCCCATCAACAAGTTGCCAACCAAGCGATCGCTACTTGGGTAAGTGCTAACAAAGATAATCATTTAGGCAATTTACCTGTTTTACAGCTATGCGGTGACGATGTTGCTAGCAAAATGGCGATCGCATCTGATGTTTGCCACAATCTGGGCTTAACGCTTTATAAAATACCTGCTAACCTTCTGCCCCATGATTTAATCAATCTCCAGCTAATAGCTCAGCTGTGCGATCGCGAATATGCATTGAATGATATTGCTCTATTACTAGACTGCGATCGCGATGAAGCGCCCAATCAACTTCAAGACATGGCGATCGGCTATATGATCGAGATTCTCCAATGTCCGCTGATCATTAGTAGTCAGACTCGCCGCCGTCAACATCAGCGAACGATCCTCACCTTTGACGTGCGATCGCCTTCGGTCGATGAACAACAGATATTATGGGAAGAATCTCTCAGCGATCTTGATAGTGAGATTAAAGATTCTCTTAATGGTTCCATTCATGAACTGGTTTCTTATTTTAATCTCTCACCTACACATATCTACAATGCCTCTCTTAAAGCCAAAAGCACACACAACCTCGAATTAAATCACACCTTCCATCAATCTCTTTGGAGTGCCTGCCGCGCTCAAGCCCGTCCTCGCCTTGATGAACTAGCCCAAAGCGTAGAAACCACGGCAACTTGGGAAGATCTGATTTTGCCATCTAAAGAAAAATTTGTGCTGCATGACATTGCCGCCCATGTGCGCCAGCGCTTAACGGTCTATGAAAAATGGGGATTTGCAGGCAGAAGTCGGCGGGGATTGGGGATTAGCGCACTCTTTGCTGGCACAAGCGGCACTGGTAAGACGATGGCGGCTGAAGTATTGGGAAATGAGTTACAGCTTGATGTCTATCGGGTTGACCTTAGTTCTGTAATTGATAAATATATCGGCGAAACCGAGAAAAATCTCAAACGTATTTTTGATGCTGCTGAAGGCGGTGGCGTAATTCTCCTCTTTGATGAAGCTGATGCCCTATTTGGCAAGCGTACTGAAGTTAAAGACAGCCACGATCGCCATGCCAATGTTGGAGTTAGCTATTTGCTACAAAGAATGGAGGCTTATCGCGGATTAGCAGTACTCACTACTAATCTCAAAAATTCTCTCGATCAAGCATTTTTAAGAAGGTTACGGTTTGTGATTCAGTTTCCTTTCCCTGATGCAGAGCAACGCGCTGAAATCTGGCGGCGAGCTTTCCCACAGAAAACTCCTACTCTTGAACTAGACTACCTAAAACTTGGTAGACTCAGTGTTGCGGGTGGCAATATTCGTAATATTGCCCTTAATTCAGCTTTTATTGCAGCTGATCACAATGAGCCTGTGCAGATGAAACATATCTTACAAGCTGCAAAAATTGAGTATATTAAACTCGAAAAACCAATGATGGATGCGGAGATAAAAGGATGGGTATAGGCAAAACTGCGATCGCTATTTCTACGCTCATCGCCATTACTACAACAACATCTGTAATTGCCGCCAATCAAAGCCATGTCGATCAACTGATCAAAACTAAAGAATGTTCAGAGTGTGACCTGCCCGATGCTCGACTCGCGGGAGCCGACTTGATCAATGCCAATATTCGGGATGCTGATCTTCGTAAAGCCGATATGCGTGGGGCAAAGCTAGATGGCGCAAAATTTATGCGATCGAATATGTTGGGTGCAGACCTACGCTTTGCCTTGTTGTCTGGCGCTGATTTTTTGAAGGCAAATTTGCTGGAAGCGAAACTCGAAGGGGCAAATCTATTTCGAGCTAATTTCAAATATGCGATCCTCGAACGCGCAATTCTCAATCAAGCTTCTTTAAAAAATGCTGATTTACAGTTCGCGAAACTAATCGGTGCAAAAATCGATGGCGCTAATCTCGAAGGGGCAAATCTTTCCCTAGCCGAGCTTGAAAAAGCCGATCTTTCCAATTCGCGTCTAAAACGTGCAAATCTTCGGAGAGCTAATTTTAGCGAAGTGAATCTGACAAGAGCGAATCTAGAAGGAGCAAGCTTGGAGGGAACGACCTTTGCGGGAGCAAATCTATTTCACACCGATCTGCGATCGAGCAAAATTGATAGCGACACATTCTTTGATCCTAAGTGGTTTCTCGTTTGGAAAATTGTCAATCAGCGCGTAGAAGGACAAACTCTGGTGGCGGCGGATTTGTCAGGTGGGAATTTTGAGAAAGCCAATCTTGCTGGTGTAAATTTAGAAAATGCGAACTTTACAGAAGCCTATCTCTTCATTACGAATCTGAGGCGGAGTAATCTAGTTCGGGTCAAGTTTAATGCTGCTAATTTACGCTATGCAGACTTAACAAAAGCAAATCTCACTGAAGCCGATTTTGCAGGAGCACAATTGTCAGATGCGAATCTCGAAGGCGCGAATCTCCGTCTTGCCAATTTAAGAGAAAGCATTATCAATGAAGAGACAATTCTCGATCGCAAATGGCGTACAGTCTGGGAAATCGTCAATCGTGGCGGTGAAGAGCGGAATCTTACTAAGTTCGATTTGTCAGGTGCAAATCTACGTTTAGCCCGCCTACGAGGTGCGCGACTAGTTGACGCAGATCTCAGTCAGTCTGACTTGCGCGGGGCTGATTTTGTTGGTGCAAATTTGCAACGCGCAAATCTGTCAGGCGCAAATCTCACGGGTGCAAATCTGCGGGGTGCAGTTTTGCAAGGAACAAATTTTTGTGGTGCAACATTGACCGATGGAACTATTGGTAAATGTAAGTAACTCCAGAGCAAAAAATGATAGTCCTAATCTGTAAGGATGGGCGGCGCAAAGCACCGCCCATCCTTACCTGTTAAAAACTAGCACCGCCATTTTTGACATTGGCATTACACCGCTTTTGCTTGTTGTGAAGAAGATTGCAAAGGAGAATGTCAATCTTTGCAAAGCTTAGTAAATAAATGTAATGGGGCGCAAATTTAGTGTTTGCAAGGTAGCTATACTTAAGAAGTATCAAGGTTTTCAAGCAAGTTGGAACCAAGCTGTAAGAACTTTGATATTGGAGCTTACTAATGTGTAAGTTATCGCATTTTAGTTAGACATTAAGGCTTCAAATCTTATCCTTGCATTGATCTAATCACTAATGTGGTTAGGGAGTTAAATCATTATGACTAGCTCAACTTTTGCCTCAGAACTATCCAGAACTGTTCCCAAAGAACAAGCATTAATACTTTGGTTTGAAGAAGTGGGAATTGCTGATATTCCCTTTGTGGGTGGAAAAAATGCTTCGCTGGGGGAAATGATTCGCCAGCTTCAACCCAAGGGAGTGAATGTTCCAAATGGATTTGCTACCACTGCCTATGCTTTCCGTCATTTCATTGAGAAAGCTGGCTTGGAAACAAAATTGCGCGAACTATTTGCCGATCTTGATATTGAGGATATGAATAACCTGCGCGATCGCGGTCGTATGGCTCGTGCTTTGGTTCTCAGTACGCCATTTCCTGAAGATCTGCAAATGGCGATCGCTATGTCCTACCAGAAACTATGCGACTGCGAATTGTCATGTGGTAAAGAAGCCGATGTTGCCGTGCGTTCTAGTGCCACAGCCGAAGATTTACCCGATGCCAGTTTTGCTGGACAACAGGAAACCTATCTCAATGTCTATGGCGCTAACGAAGTTGTGGATGCTTGTCATCGTTGTTTTGCCTCACTATTCACCGATCGCGCGATTTCCTATCGCACCATCAATGGCTTTGACCATTTCGATATCGCCCTCTCCGTCGGTGTGCAAAAAATGGTGCGTTCTGATCTCGCCTCCTCTGGCGTGATGTTCTCCATTGACACAGAAACAGGCTTTAAAAATGCAGCCCTGATCACTGCCGCCTATGGTTTAGGTGAAAACGTGGTGCAGGGCGCTGTTAATCCCGATGAGTATTTTGTATTCAAACCCACACTCAAACAAGGTTTCCGTCCGATTCTCGAAAAACGCCTTGGCACAAAGGAAATCAAGATGGTCTATGACATTGGCGGCGGTAAGCTGACCAAAAATATTCCTGTCCCAGTTTCCGAGTGCGTCAAGTTTGCAATTACCGATGATGAGATTCTCAAACTCGCAGAATGGGCTTGCATCATCGAAGATCACTATTCGGAAGTACGTGGCAAGCTTTCACCAATGGATATTGAATGGGCAAAAGATGGCAGAACTGGCGAATTATTCATCGTCCAAGCCCGCCCTGAAACGGTGCAATCCCAAAAGTCAGGCAACATTCTCAAGAATTACAAACTGAATGGTTCTAGTGATGTCCTGATTACGGGGCGTGCTGTTGGTGAAATGATTGGTCAAGGCAAGGCAAATGTAATTCTGGAAGTGCATAATATTGAGGATTTCCAAGCGGGGCAAGTGCTAGTCACTAACAAGACCGACCCTGACTGGGAACCAATCATGAAAAAGGCTAGTGCGATCGTCACTAACCAAGGTGGACGTACCTGCCATGCGGCGATTATTGCGCGAGAAATGGGTATTCCTGCGATCGTTGGTTGCGGCAATGCCACAGGTGTGATCAAGACAGGGCAAGAAGTGACGATTTCCTGCGCTGGAGGCGAAGAAGGCAAGGTTTACGAAGGTCTAGTTCCCTTTGAAGTTGTCGAGACTTCTCTCGATAATTTGCCCAAGCTTTCTACCAAGATTTTGATGAATGTTGGCAATCCTGAAGAAGCTTTTGGTTTATCCTCGATTCCATGCGATGGCGTGGGCTTGGCGAGAATGGAATTTATCATTGCCAATCACATCAAGGCGCATCCTCTAGCATTGATGAATTTTGACACCCTTGAAGACAAGGCTGCGAAATGGGAAATTTCGCAACTGACAGCAAGGTATGAAAACAAGGCAGATTTCTTTGTCGATAAACTTGCCCACGGCATTGGCACGATCGCAGCCGCTTTTTATCCTAAACCTGTCGTGGTGCGGATGTCTGACTTCAAGAGCAATGAGTATGCCAATCTGCTCGGCGGTCGTGCTTTTGAGCCTGTGGAAGAAAATCCGATGATCGGCTGGCGTGGTGCATCGCGCTACTACGATCCGAAATATCGCGAAGCCTACGGCTTAGAATGCCAAGCCCTGAAACGTGTCCGTGATGATATGGGCTTAACCAATGTGATTCCGATGATTCCTTTCTGTCGCACGCCTGAGGAAGGTCGCAAGGTGCTTGCCGAGATGGCAAAGCATGGCTTGAAGCGTGGCGAGAATGGGCTCGAAGTCTATGTGATGTGCGAAATCCCCAGTAATGTGATCTTGGCGGATGAGTTCTCGCAGGTATTCGATGGTTTCTCGATTGGTTCTAATGATCTGACGCAGTTGATGCTCGGCTTAGATCGGGATTCGTCTCTAGTCGCGCATATCTTCGATGAGCGCAACGAAGCTGTGAAATCGATGATTCGCACGATCATTCAACGAGCCAAGGCAAACGGCCGCAAGATTGGTATCTGTGGTCAAGCGCCCAGTGATTATCCAGAATTTGCGAAGTTCCTTGTCGAGCAAGGCATTGATTCGATCAGTCTTAATCCTGATTCTGTACTGAAAACGATGCTGGCGATCGCATAATTGCAGCACTTAGCGCTCAAACCCGAACCAATAAATTTTTTAAAAGTGTTGCTTTGCAACACTTTTAAAAAATTTATTGTGGTTCGTTTGAGCGCAATAAAAAAGCCGTCACCAGTTGGTGACGGCTTTTTTGTTCCCAAAAATTACCAGCTAGATTTAACTACGCCTGGCAATAAGCCTTGGTGAGCCATCTCACGCAAAACGTTACGGCATAAGCCGAAATCTTTGTAATAGCCACGGGGTCTACCAGTTGCCCAGCAGCGATTGCGGTGGCGGGTAGGGTTGGCATTACGAGGAATTTGTTGGATTTCACGGTGGACAGCAACTTTTTGTTGTTGTGTCAGTTCAGGACTGGCAAACTTTTCTTTAAGTGCTTCGAGTTTAGCTGCATACTTTTCAGCTAATTTGGTGCGCTTTTTCTCGCGCTCGATCATGCTTTTCTTAGCCATTGCTGTTCTATCAGGTGATGTAGAGGTAAAAGTCTAAAAATTTAATACAATTCGCGACAGTTACCGATCATAACCTAAATAGCCAATTTATTGAGCATAATTTTTCATTTTGTAAATTTCTTTTAGGCGATCGCTCTGACATGAGCCAGATCGCGATCGCGAAGTTTATAGTCAAGGAGTTTGAAATGGCAATAATTTTCAAATACTCTCACGGGGAAAGTTTGCCGACATCTCCTTTCTGACTTCGGCAATGTCTTCATCGCTGATGTTCGCTCCACGCCACAAACGACGTAGAGATCTACGAGGCTTAGGTTTTATACTCAGTTCACGCTTAATTTCGGGGGGTACTTTTTCGATTAGGTTAATTTTATCTACAAGCGAAAGTTCCTTGGCTATTTCTAAGACTTGCTCTAGGGTTACAACTTGAGTCATACATTTAGAATTTTGTAGGCTTTGATTTGTATTACACTAACAGGCTTCAGATGAGTTGTCATGGTGCTTGTTAGGTGCAAAATATGCATTAGAATTTAATCTAGAACCATAATTTATCAGTCTATTGCTAAGGTGATTGTTCTAAATATGCGATCGCAGTACGAGACAACAGCAACTGTCTCGCCTGTAAGAGTCAAAAAAATGTCACCAAGTTCCAAGTCTGATTCATCCATGCGATCAGCTAATACAACACGGTCTAATTCTTTAACCATTATTTACGCTGCTTCTTTGTCAGGGGTATAAAAATCAGCATTTCGACGATCCAAATCTAAAATTGCTGACTGAATAACATCAACCTTATGTTCAGCAAAATAGGCTTCACCGCATTGATTGCAAACAAAGGCAGGAATTGCATCCCAATGTAAGTAGTAACCATTTTTCTGAATGCTAAATGGTGCAGTCTTTTTCTCCATATGACCTTTGCAGTAAATACATTCCATTTCTATAACCTCTCTCTAAAATTGTTTGTCCATTGACTGCTACTGGGTATGTAAGCCGTAATAATTGCAAGATATTCTGGCTTAGGGGCGCAAACGACATGAATTATTCGATCTGTTTCTACTGATTTGAGAAGTAGGTAGCTATGTCCTCTCGCATCTTCTGGATAATCTTCTATCAATTCTCCTGTCATGACAGTTTCTCTAACTTCTTTGGTAGTAATCATTCGATCTAATCGAGACATTTGACGGAGCGCATGGGGAAGAAATAATATTTGCTTTGTTGCGGATTCTCTAACTAGTTGAAGAATATCTTCCATAATTCTAAACTCACTGACTAACTCTTCTCCCCCCTTTTCAAGGGGGGCTGGGGGGGATCATTCTCTCTATCTCCTCACACACCCTCTCAAAACCCTCCAAAACCTGCCGATTAGTAAACCGAATTACCTTAATCCCATAACCTTCTAACCGTTGTGTTCTTTCTTGATCATACGCTTTCCCGTCATCGGTATAGTGACTCTCGCCATCGACTTCAATAACTAGTTTGAGGCTAGGACAGTAGAAGTCAACGATGAAATGGTCAATTGGTCTTTGTCGTAGAACTCTAAATTGGAAGTTTTTTAAATATTTATGCCAAAGTTTTCTTTCTGCGGGTGTCATGTTTTGACGCAGTTCTTTGGCTCTGGTGGTGAGATCGGGGTTATAGGGGAGATGGTGTTCGCTGGTTTTAAGTGTCATTGATCCCCCCCAGCCCCCCTTGTGAAGGGGGGAGAATTAGATTCTTTCTCTTCTAAGTCGAGAGAATTAAATCCTTTCTCTTCTTCCCCCTTTGCAAGGGGGATTGAGGGGGATCTAAACTTTGAAACGTAGTCAGAGAGTTTTGTGTGTACTCTGTGGTTGGGGAAATGGAGCTTGTGGTTTAGGTGGTGATCCCCCCCAGCCCCCCTTGTAAATGGGGGAGAATTAGGTTCTTTCTTTTCTAAGTCGAGAGAATTAAATTCTGTCTCTTCTTCCCCCTTTGCAAGGGGGATTGAGGGGGATCTAAACCTTGAAACGTAGTCAGGTGGTTTTGTGTGTACTCTGTGGTTTGGGAAATGGGGCTTGTGATTTAGGATATGATCCCCCCCAGCCCCCCTTGTAAATGGGGGAGAATTAGGTTCTTTCTCTTCTAAGTCGAGAGAATTAAATCCTTTCTCTTCTTCCCCCTTTGCAAGGGGGATTGAGGGGGATCTAAACTTTGAACCGTAGTCAGAGAGTTTTCTGTGTACTTCGTGGTTGGGGAAATGGAGATTGTGGCTTAAAGACGGGTGATCCCCCCCAGCCCCCCTTGTGAAGGGGGGAGAAGAGGTGGTTGCTGATTCTCTAATTTGTTGAAGAATGTCTTCCATAATTTTAGACTCATGGCTTAATTAGATGCTGTTCTCGTTTACGATAAGCAGACATAGCATATAGATACTTAACATATGGATAAATTAGCAATGCACTTAAAGTAGTACCAGAAATGCCAAGAACAGTGATGATAAAAACATAAGAAATTGATAGGCGTAGCCAAGTACCTGAAAGTAGACCACCTAGCAAAATCCCTAGTATGAAATTTAGAATAAGAATCAGTAGGATTTTCTTATTCCAACCATATCTTCTTTCAATATGTTCAGACACATTGCTCGTAGTCCAGTAAATAGCGTATAGAATAGCTCCAGCAGGAGCAGCAGCAATAACAATCGCCATTGCTAGCAATAGTATAGTAACAGCCAATTTAAAAAGAAAAACGATTATCCCAATAACCATCCCAATCCCTAGTATCCATCCAAATCCTTCTTCCATAAATTGATTCTCCTTTAAATATCACAGTAATTGATCGACAAGAAAAATTGCAAGTTAAATGTGAAATATCTAACCCCATACCCCTCTCAATGTAACTAGAAACCATTGATAAACTCCCATAACTGTTTGGACAGAAAGATCATAACTAATTGGTATGCAAAGAGACACCAAGAATATATATACCAACTGTAATAATGGTAATGATTCCACGGGTTCAGGAATTGGAGCAGTTTTGACAGCAATAGTTAGTATATGTTTCATAGCCGATGTATTGCTATGTAGTATGATTTTGCGCTTTCCCTGTGCCTGAGCAATTAGTTTTCCTGTATCTACAATAATTCGACAAACTTCCCGATTGTTTTTAAAGGAAGGTTTATCGACTCTAAGCCAATCATTTGTATCTTGAGACTGATATAAAACTTCCCACTTTCCCTCTAAAGTCGTTTCAGGAATGGAATTTGAAAGCGTGATTTCTTTGCTAATCTTTTCTCCTAAGTTGGTTGCTCTAAATTCCAAAACTTCTTTATTGGGATCGAAAGAGCCAAAATTATTTAGAGAAAATGTAACTTCAGGAACACGCGCCACATACAGAGGCTTTAACGCATCCAAAGCATTCTTAGCATCAACAAACCGCTTACTCGGATCGGGCGCGACCATTTGATCTAACCACTTCACAAAAGTTAAACTGCATCCCTTCAACTTCGGATCGATTTTGCTACGATCTAGTTGATTGCTGAAATCGATGTAATTGCCGATATCTGTCGAACGGATCGCCCCAATCAAACAGATTAACGTCAAACCTAAACCATAGAGATCGGAAGCATTGGTTAGATTGAGATTGCGGATTTGTTCGGGAGCCATGAAGCCAAACGTCCCCGCCGCCGCGCTACTCATCGCCACACTGCCACTACCAACTCGCGCAAAGCCAAAATCAATTAGGTAAACATTGAGATTTTCATCTACAAGAATATTTTCAGGCTTAACATCACGGTGAATAACTGGCGGCATTCGCTCTTGCAGATACACTAAAATTTCTAAAATCTGCACCGCAATTTGCTTGATTTGGTCAGGCGTAAAACTCCGCCCCACTGCCAAAGTATCCGCAGGGAAATATTCGGTAACGAGACAATAGCCTGTATCTGTCTCAAATTTGTCTAAATATTTAGGAATGCCATGATGCTTTAAACCCTGCAAGCTCTGCATCTCACGCTCAATCGCTTTGAATCCATCCCACCCCGCACCCTTAGAAAACTGAAATTGCTTGACCACAACTTGAACATCATCAGCAAGACGTTTGGCTAAGTATGTAAACCTGCCCCCCTCTGAGTTATAGCCCAACTCTTTGATAACTTGATACCCATGCGCCGCGAAATTAGGCAAATCAGTCATAATGTCTTAGCAATGAGCAACTAAATTAATTAGTTAGATTTTAGCTTTTTTACTTTACACTGACAACTGTTTTTTACTGATGCTGGACTTAGACAGACGATATGAGACTTTAAGACTATTATGTATATTAGGTCAAAACAACAGTTGTAAAAGCTATGACTCCTCAAACAGGTATCTTGGTTAGTGTGTCAGCAGATGGCAAATTGGAGATCCCACCAGAGTTACAGTCTCAAATGGAGCCATTATCTAGATATGAAGTCCTTGTGACCAATAACGAGATAATTTTCAAAAGAATACCGCAGTCTTTGACATGGGATGATTTATCACAACGTATTGAAGCAGCAGGAATTGATCCAGAAGAGCCATCACTTCAAGAAATCAGTGACATCGTAAAAGATGTAAGAAAATCTCGTAGAGCTAGAAGTGAATGCGCCTAGTTTTAGAT
This sequence comes from Pseudanabaena sp., assembly GCA_044354985.1. GTDB lineage: Bacteria > Cyanobacteriota > Cyanobacteriia > Pseudanabaenales > Pseudanabaenaceae > Pseudanabaena. The sequence goes on from JBIKYZ010000005.1 coordinate 43,430, forward strand.
GTCAACGTTTGGATTTCTGGATTGCTATGGGGTGGAAGTCCCAGACAAATCGTAAATCTGGCAAAAGCGGGAAAAATAACAATCTTTGTCTCAGAGCCAATTTTGAGTGAGTTGGCAGAAGTTTTAGTTCGGGTAAAATTCAGGCAAGAATAAGATCGCTAGACATCACCGCTGATGATTTACTGAATATAGCTCAACAACTTTCAGAAAACTGTGTCCCCGTTTCAGTCAATATCCCTCAATTACGCGATCCTGATGATGCAGTAATTTTAGGTACAGCGATCGCAGCAAAAGCCATGTTGATTGTTTCAGGGGATCTCGATCTATTGGTACTTAAAGAATTTGCAAATATTCCAATTCTGACTCCAAATGATTTTTTGAATCAGCATCAGATGAATATTTAGTGCGATCGCCTATAGGACTGAAAAGGACGATATATGGCAATATAGGGATTAACGACAATCAGCCTAACTTGTGCCGCTTGATATAAACCGTTTACAACAAGCCTTGAGTATCGAGGCAGAGAAAGGCTTTTCCAACTTACAGGGAAAGCAATTTTTGTTTGCAGACTTTTTAAATGTGAGCTTACAAGAGATCCCAGAGGACTGGGAAATGAGCGATCGCCTTCAAGCCAACACCCTCGCCAATCAATACGCCCAATACAGCGATTTAACCCTATCCCGCAGACAACATTTAGTCGCTGAAACTCGCCGCCTGCTCTACGAAGTGCGTCGCCGTGAAATCGCAGAAACTAGCGCCGCCCCAAAAACAAAGAAACCTAAGACGGAAGCGATCGCAGCGACTGAACCCAAAGCCACTAAGAAAATAACCCCCGATACGGAATTAAAAAGCGTAGAAGGCGTTGGTTCATTTATGGCTACCAAATTTAAGCTGCTCGATTTGCATACAGTGCGCGACGTACTTAACTACTATCCTCGCGATCATATTGACTATGCGAGGCAAATCCCCATCCGTGACCTTAAAGATGGCGATACGGTTACAGTCATCGGCACGATTAAAAGATTTGGATGTTTTACTAGCCCCAAAAATACTAACCTCACGATTGTTGAAATTATTCTGCGCGATCATACGGGGCAGATTAAGCTTAGCCGCTTCTGGACTGGCAAACGCTACGCCAATCGAGGCTGGCAAGAATCGCAAAAAAAGCTTTATCCACAAGGCTGTACAGTAGCGGCTTCGGGTGTGGTCAAACAGAGCAAATATGGTTTGACCTTGGAGAATTATGAAGTAGAAGTTCTCGAACATACACAAGACACGATCCAGTCCAAAACCGTCGGTCGCGTCGTACCAGTTTATCCACTTACAGAAGGGATTTCTCCCGAAGCAATTCGTCGTCTTGTTGCTCAATGTTTACCCGCAGTTGCTCAAATTCACGATCCGATGCCCGATCGCTTTTTGAATGATTATAAAATGATGCGATTGCCCGATGCGATCGCCCAAGTGCATTATCCCGACACTAGCGAAACCCTAGAACAAGCCGTAATTCGCCTCACCTTCGATAAATATTTCTATCGTCGCCTCGTTTCCCTCTATCGCCGCCATCAACAAAAAGCAATTCAGTTTGTCCCCCAAAGCCAAGCGATCGCCCAATTAGAGAAGTTACTTCCCTTTGAATTAACTAACGCTCAAAAGCGAGTTGTCGCCGAAATACGCGCCGATCTGCAAGGTCAAACACCAATGAACCGACTCGTGCAAGGCGATGTCGGCTCAGGCAAAACCATTGTCGCAGTATATGCACTTTTAACTGCGATCGAGGCAGGCTATCAAACCGCGCTAATGGCTCCGACCGAAGTTCTCACGGAGCAGCATTATCGCAAAATTGTCGAGTGGTTTATGCAACTAAATTTGCCCGTAGAAATTTTAACTGGCTCCACAAAAACGGCAAAACGGCGCGAAACTTTGCGGCAATTGGAAACAGGCGAATTGCCTTTGGTAATTGGCACTCATGCCTTAATTCAAGATGGGGTAAACTTTGCGCGGCTAGGACTAGCGGTAATCGATGAGCAACATCGTTTTGGCAGAGATCAGCGATCGCGACTTTTGCAAAAAGGGAATGATCCGCATGTATTAATCATGACTGCAACACCAATTCCACGTACTCTCTATCTAACTAATTCCGAAATCGAAGTTAGCATTATCGATGAACTTCCTCCAGGACGCAAACCAATTCAAACTGTTTTGCTCAAACCTTCTCAGCGCAAAGATGCTTTTGATTTAATTCGTCGTGAAATTGCTCAAGATCGCCAAGCATATATTGTCTTTCCTTTAGTAGAAGAATCCGAGAAAATGGAAGATATTAAAGCAGCAACCCAAGAGCGTGAGCATTTGCAAAATGTAGTTTTTCCTAACTTCCAAATTGGCTTACTGCATGGTCAAATGTCTTCCGCCGAAAAAGATGAAGCGATTAATACTTTCCGCAGAGGTGAGACTCAAATCCTTGTAGCGACAACGGTGATCGAAGTGGGTGTAGATATTCCTAATGCATCAGTGATGCTGATCGAACATGCCGATCGCTTTGGGCTTGCTCAGCTTCACCAATTACGAGGCAGAGTTGGACGTGGTGCAGCGCAGTCCTATTGCTTATTATTAAGCGGTTCTAAATCACAAACTTCTCAAGAGCGTTTACAAGTTCTCGAACAGTCTCAGGATGGTTTTTTTATCGCTGAGCGAGATTTTCAGATGCGCGGTAAAGGTAAAGACGAAGGAACAGAGCAGTCTGGACATGCGGGCTTCTCGATTGAGGATCGTTTGCCAGATGAAGCAGCGCGTCAGGAGATTTTCCAAATTGCCCGTGAAGCTGCCGAACGGATTATCAAAAAAGATGCCACCTTGGAACATTTCCCTGAGTTAAAAGCTGAATTTGAACTTCATTATCAACGTTTGCAAGGCGGCGCAATTTTCACGTAATGAACTTTTTGTAGCGCGGCTTCGCCGCGCTACAAAAAGTTCATTATTAAAGCGCTCCAATTTAAGCGTTATAGTGGCTAAAATCATTGTAAGTTTAATTATGCCCACCTACTTATAGCAATCTTTTAGATGAGTATCGAGAATGTATTTCTCAATAATATTTGGTACTACGCACTCGTAGGAGAGCAACTCAAGCGCGGAAAAGTGCTTGCAAAAACAATACTCAATGAGCCAATCTTGTTTGGGCGTACTCTTGATGGCGAAGTCTTTGCACTACGGGACATTTGCCCCCATCGAGCCATTCCCCTAAGTTGTGGACGCTTTGATGGACATGAAGTCGAATGTAGTTATCATGGCTGGCATTTTGACAGGGTTGGACAATGCACCAAAATCCCCTCGCTCACCGATGACCAAACTCTCAACTTAGATCTTTTTCGGGTGAAGTCATATCCAGTTCGAGAAATCCAAGGCAATATTTGGATCTACATGCCAGTAAATAGCTCAACTTACAGCGAAACCGAAACTAGAGCCTCTGAACTAGATATTCCAGAGATTATTGGTTTTGACAAATTCGCTACGCCACAAGCGATCGAAATCATGAATTTTCCATGTCATATCGATCATGCTGTCGTCGGTTTAATGGATCCCGCCCATGTTCCCTTTGTGCACCGAGCATGGTGGTGGCGTGCCGACCCTAACTTATCAGAAGAAGTCAAGGCTTTCGATCCATCTCCCTACGGCTTTACAATGCGGCGACATCAACTTTTGCGATCGACTTTTTTCTATGATCTAATCGGTGGTAAGCCCGAAGTCGAGATCTCTTTCCGTTTACCAGGAGTCAGAATTGAAACAATTACAACTAAAAAACATACCGTTTGCAATATGACTGTAATTACGCCAATTTCCGAAAATCAAACCGAGGTAACGACTCTTTTTTACACAACTCTCCCTTGGGTAAAGGTGCTCAGACCAATACTGTTACCCTTTGTTCGGACTTTCCTCAATCAGGATCGCGATATGGTAGTTAAGCAGCAAATTGGCTTGAAATCCGATCCATCTTTGATGCTAATTAAGGATGCTGACACTCAAGCTCGTTGGTACTATCAACTCAAAGCCGAATTTACCCGCGCCAACAATGAAAATCGCCCTTTTGAGAATCCTGTCAAAGAGCGCATCTTACGCTGGCGCAGTTGAATGAGTGGCGGCGAAGGGAATTACCCCACCCTAACCCTCCCCTTGCAAAGGGGAGGGAACAAGATTTCTGGTCTTCCCCCTTTGCAAGGAGAAATTATACCAAAGCACAAAATGGCTACGCCATTTTGTGCTTTTAAAACCCTTACAGGGTTTGGTTTTTAATTCACAGAAGTGTAGTCACACTTTTGTGAATTGGTATTAAAGGGGGTAAATCCGACTTTGCAAGGGGGCGGGGGATCTAGACCATTCTTAAAGGTCGCTTAGACTTTGGTCAACCAGTGATGATAATCGGGTAGAAGCCCTTGGACAGCCTTGCTGTATAAGTCGCGGAGCTTCTTTGTGATCTCACCGATAGTTCCATCACCAACAGGGCGATGATCGAAGCTGGTGATTGGCGCGAGTTCCGTAGCAGTGCCGACAAAAAATGCTTCATCAGCAATATATAACTCAGTGCGATCAATCGTACGCGATACAGTCTCTATTCCTAGTTCTTTTGCCGCTAACTCCATTACCGAACTACGAGTGATACCTTCGAGAATATTGTCAGTAATAGAACTAGTGATTAGTTTTCCATCTCTTACCAAAAAGAGATTCATTGCACTTCCTTCGGCAACATGACCTTCATTAGTTAAAACCACAACATCATCAAAGCCAGAAGCATAACCATCAGTTTTAGCGAGAGCTGTATTTACATAAGCACCATTCACTTTTGCCCTAGCAGGGATAGCATTGTCATCTAAACGTCGCCATGAAGACACACCCACTTTGATACCATTGCTAGTATCAAGGTATCCATCCATTGGCACAGAGAACAGGCAGAAATCATCATGGGTATGAGGCACTTTAAGAATTGGTCCAATCCGAAGGTCAGCTTTGTAGATAATCGGACGAATATATGTAGCTGAGTTGCATTGATTACGCTGAATTAACTCAGAAGTGAGATGAATCATCGTCTCAACATCGAGAGGATGTTGTAAGCCAATAATGCGGCAACTTTGGATCAGTCGTTGGTAATGCTCTTTAAGGCGAAAAGCCGCCATACGGTTTTCTTCTGGTAGCCAATACGCCTTGATACCTTCAAAAACAGCCGTGCCGTATAGAAATGCGTGGGTGCGGATATTAATAGTGGCATCTTCGAGAGGGACGAATGTTCCGCGTATATAGGCGTACTGTAAGGTCATGGTTTAACACATCTTGATCAATTATTTTTCTATCATATAACTAGGATTAATTAAAACTCAGAAAATTAGCGGCAGCAATTCGCGCCGTGCCTGAATAAATAGAGATTAATCGTGGTTTAAAGCGCCACAATTAATTGACTAATTGACGCAATGCACACCACAAGGACATAAATCTGTGAATACTGTTGACTACCTTCGCATCAGTTTGATCGATCGCTGCAATTTTCGTTGCACCTACTGTATGCCTGAAGGCGCAGAAGTTGATTATATTCAAGCGCAGGAAAGCCTCACCAATGATGAATTAATTGCGTTATTAAAAGAGGTATTTATTCCCCTTGGCTTTAAGAAATTTCGGCTAACTGGGGGTGAACCTTTACTGCGGCGAGATTTGGTGAGCTTGGTAGAGGCGATCGCAAATTTACAGGGTGTCGAAGATCTGTCGATGACCACTAATGGTTTTATGCTAGGCGAATTAGCGAAACCTTTGTACGAAGCTGGGTTACGGCGAATTAATATTAGTCTTGATTCCCTCGATCGCGATGTGTTTCGGCAGATTACAGGGCGCAATCTCTGGGAGAAAGTATGGGCGGGAATTTTAGCAGCTCACGAAGTGGGTTTTGATCCACTTAAGTTAAATGTGGTAGTCGTGCCAGATTTGAACGATCGCGAAATACTAGATTTAGCCGCCCTAAGCATCGATCGCAATTGGCATATTCGGTTTATTGAGTTTATGCCGATTGGTAACGACAGCCTTTTTACCCATAAAGGTTGGGTAGACTCGGCGACCTTACGCCAACAAATAGGTGATCGCTATGGCTTAGATGCTGGTAATTGCAAAGGCAATGGGCCAGCCGATGTATTTCAAATTCCTAATGCGAAAGGGACTTTGGGCTTTATTAGTCAAATGTCTGAATGTTTTTGCGATCGCTGCAATCGGATGCGTCTCTCTGCGGATGGCTTGTTGCGCCCATGTTTATTAAATGAAACTGGACAAATTGATCTCAAAACGGCATTACGACGGGGTCAAGATTTTACTGAGTTGCGAATTGCGGTGCGTGATTTGCTGAATCTCAAGGATGAAATTAATTTTAAAGAACGCGATCGGGGAACTGGTGAGCAAAAAAGTTATCTTCGCACCATGTCCCAAATTGGCGGCTAGCAGCAAGGGTTCGTGCCGCAAACCCTTGTTACAAAAAAGAAAGCTCGCAATGCGAGCTTTCTTTTTTATTTAGTTGTAGGATTACAAAATATCCCTTCGGCATTAGTAGCCACCATACCGTATGTGTAGCGGATAGCTTTAGGTCTACTAATTTGCGCTTACCCCTTTCGGAAGTAATTGCCATTTCGGGGATACCAGACCCACACGGGGGGGAATAGGATGGGTCTATTATTAATCTATCCTATTGTCTAATTATTTGCAATACCTTGCAGCAAATTTTTTGGGCGTTATAGCGCTCTACACTGAAATAAAACCAAATATTTTTGTAAGAATGCTGCAAAGTAGCATTCTTACAAAAATATTTGGTTGCGCAAAGATTAAGTGGCGGCGCTTCGCGTCGCCACTTATCTTTGGGATTTTAACGATCGCAACAATTATCAAGAGACGATAACTTTTGTAAGGGTTTACCGCATAAACCATTAGGTATGATTAAAAATTGGCAGCTTTGCAATTGTTTGGCAATTTTTGGTGGCTGCCAGTATGGATGTGACCAAAAATTGCATTCCCCTCTAATTATTTACTTTATTTATGACTGCCCAACTGAATTATCTGATGTGTGCCCCCGATCACTACGACGTAGACTATGTGATCAATCCTTGGATGGAGGGCAATGTTCACAAATCTAGCCGCGATCGCGCTGTAGTGCAATGGCAAAAACTTTATGGAGTCCTTAAGGGTTTAGTCAATGTTGAACTAGTGACACCCGAAAAAGGCTGGCCAGACATGGTATTCACCGCTAATGCTGGATTGGTGTTAGGTGACAAGGCGGTATTGAGTCGTTTTTTACACAAAGAGCGTCAAGGCGAAGAACCTTATTTCAAAGCATGGTTTGAGTCTAAGGGCTTTACAGTGTTTGAACTACCCAAGGATTTACCTTTTGAAGGTGCAGGTGATGCCCTGTTTGATCGCAAGGGTGGTTGGCTCTGGGCTGGCTACGGCTTCCGCTCGGAACTAGATGCACATCCCTATTTGGCAAAATGGCTAGATGTCGAAGTTCTTTCACTACGTTTAATTGACAATCGCTTTTATCACCTCGATACCTGCTTTTGTCCATTAACGGGTGGATATTTGCTGTATTACCCACCTGCCTTTGATTCCTATTCCAATCGTTTAATTGAAATGCGGGTTCCTGCTGATAAGCGGATTGTAATCGAAGAAGCTGATGCTGTTAACTTTGCTTGCAATGCAGTTAATGTCGATCGCAATGTGGTGATAAACAAAATCAGCGATGGCTTAAAACAACGCATTACCAATGCTGGGTTTACAGTGATCGAAACGCCTCTTACCGAGTTTCTAAAAGCAGGTGGAGCCGCTAAATGCTTAACTTTACGAACCATTGAAGTTCCGATCAGTAGCGAATTGGAGGCAGCTGAGCCAAGTGGTGTAGAAGCTCGTATTGTCGAGTTAACAGGACATCTACTCGACTCAGGCATTATTAATCGTGCGCTTGATTTAGTAACCGATAATGGTGGTAGTTTCCAAGTATTAGAGTTCAATCTTGGTGAACAGAGACAAAGTACGTCTCTAGCACGGATTCGTATCTCCGCCCCATCTCATGATCTAATGGAAACGATCATGGGTGAACTGATTGAAATCGGTGCAGTATTACAAGATCGAGATACATGCGCTGCAAATCTTGAGCCTGTTTTACAAGATGGCGTTGCTCCTGATGACTTCTATGTCAGCACAATTTATCCAACAGAAGCCTGTGTAGATGGCGTATGGGTTCGTTGCAATAATCAGCGGATGGATGCAGCGATCGCAATTAGTGCCGATGGCTCTGCTAACTGTAAGCTTTTGCGCGATCTCGTAGTAGGCGATCGCGTGGTCGTTGGTTATGACGGAGTGAGAACAATCCGTAAACCTGAAGCCAGAGATACTGCTAAGAAGGAAGAGTTTTCCTTCATGGGTGCGGGTGTGTCCAGCGAACGTCGCGTCGAACTTATTGTCGAACAGATCGCATGGGAACTTCGCCAAATTCGCGATCGCGGTGGTAAGTTGGTGGTCTCCTGTGGTCCCGTAGTGGTACATACTGGCGGCGCTCCTCACCTTGCCTACTTGATTCGTGAAGGCTATGTACAGTCGATGCTTGGCGGCAATGCGATCGCGGTTCATGACATGGAGCAATCGTCTATGGGAACCTCTCTAGGCGTTGATCTCAAGCGTGGTATCAGCGTCAAAGGAGGACATCGCCATCACCTGAAAGTGATTAACTCAGTCCGCCGCTATGGCAGCATCCATAAGGCTGTAGAAGCTGGTTTTGTGAAAACTGGCGTGATGTACGAATGCGTAACTAATAATATTCCTTTTGTCCTTGCTGGTTCCATTCGCGATGATGGACCTTTGCCTGATACTGTGATGGATTTGCTCGAAGCACAACGTTTGTATAGTGAGCAGATTCGTGGTGCAGATATGATTTTGATGCTGTCATCAATGCTGCATTCCATCGGTGTGGGCAATATGACTCCTGCTGGCGTGAAGATGGTTTGTGTGGATATCAATCCTGCGGTTGTGACCAAACTCTCCGATCGCGGTTCGGTGGAGTCTGTTGGCGTGGTGACCGATGTTGGTCTATTTCTCAGCTTGCTGGTTCAGCAATTGAAGAAGATGGATAGCCCTGTGGCAGTTGGCGTTTAGAAGGCTAAATTGGTGTAAGCCAAAAAAATGAGTAGAGGGGCAAAGCACCTCTACTCATTTTTTTGGCTTTATTTTTCTACAGCATTTTATACCATCTGTAGTCTCTACTTTGTGCTTTGGTATCAATAAGTTTTTCAGCACACCTCCTCGCTACAGGTAGGCTTTTTGCATTTTATAGCAATGTAAACTTTGCTTAGGACATAAAACCTAAAAGATGAGTGGCAGAGCGAAGCTCTGCCACTCATCTTTTAGGTTTTGAATTGTCCTATCTATCTCTTGCGTTGCTATATATCACGACCGCAGACAGTGACCAAAACAGTGGCCACTTTATCCAAAAATAATGACCGACTGTGACCATTTTGGGCTATTCCACGCACAATAAGCAAAGACCTCAATAGACTGAGGTCTTTGCTTATAAGGTATATGGTTTGAAGAACAGGGTTGACGAGGATCGAACTCATGACCTATCGCTTAGGAGGCGATCGCTCTATCCAACTGAGCTACAACCCCAAGAGAAAATGCAATTTTAACTAGTAGTTTTAACTAGGTATTACACTGCTAGTCTAGACATTATAGCAATTGCCATTCAAAAAAATAACAAAAACCCTAGAAGCATGACGGAGAAACATCATTTCTTGCTAAACAGATTTGCTGTAGGGTGTGTTAGAACGCACTAACTGCGCTCGTAGGGGCGTTACGCCATCGCTAACACACCCTACGAGCGCAATTTGGGGTTTCCCCGCCAGGCTTCCAGAAATTATTCTCGGCTAGTAATCGATAGCCCTTCAACGATCATCGCTGAGCCAAATAGCGAACCATGCCACTGCCTATCACTACCTACCGCGACAACATGATTAAGCGCAGTATAGACATTCCCAGATAGCATCGTGTCCTTGACCCTTCCGATAATTTTGCCATTTTTAACACGATATCCAAGATCAACATTAATCGAAAAATCTCCTGATACATCTATGTCATCACCTAGGACTTGATCGACGATTAAGCCATTTTTTAAAGTTGCCGCCAGTTCCAAAATATCGCCTTGGATAGTCTGACTAGCAGCGATCGCTAAATTAAATAGCCCAGGACTAGGATAGTTGCCCAAATCTCCGCGAAAGCCGTTACCTGTGGCAGCAATTCCCAATTCCTTACAAGTACGCATATCGCCGTAAAACCCCTGCAAAACTCCATGATCAATCCAAGTAGTTTCCTGCGTGGGTGTACCTTCATCATCAAAAGGTGAACTGTAAACCCCAAAGTCTGGATGTTGGGTAACGGTAAAAATATCAGAGATTACTGGTTGTCCAACTTTATCTAGCCAAGGTGTCGTTTTTTGCTGAACCTGTCTCCCGCTCATGGCGATCGCGACTACACCCCATAACAAATCTGCTGCCTTGCCCGTAAATATTACAGGTGATTTCCCCGATGGTGCTGGTGCATTTTTCTTTGCCCAATCAAGATATTGCAATACCTTTTTAGCGATCTCTTCAGGTGGCAAATTACCGCGATCCGATAGACCATACCAAACATTGAGAAAGTCGTCTCCCCGCGTCAACTCTGCACTTAGGGAACCATCCACCGTAATATCTGTATAGCCACAGTCCAAACCTTTACTATTAAGGATTCGTACCGTTTCGCTCCCACAATCCCAATCTGCGCCACATACTGCTTCAGGATAATGTTCAAGAACATCCGCGATCGCCTGCTGCCCCCAATCAATCATCTTCTCAACACTGACTTCCTGTCCATAAAGTTTTGGATAGTTATCAACCGTTGATGCTCTTAATAAAATCTCTTCAGGTTCATTCAAGGCACTCAAGGCGATCGCTTGCTGCACCAAGTCTTCTAGCTCTACCGAACCATAGGCGATCGCTAAGCCCACCCTGCCATCTTTCCAAATCCGTAAACCCACACCCTCAGAGTCAATACTCTCTAGCTGCTTCAGCCGATTTGCCTCAAAAAATACTGGGCGTGAAACTGAGCTTGATGCATACACTTCAGCGGCTTCAGTTCCAGATTTGAGTGCAAGTTCTAATAATTGTTCGGGGTTAATTGTCATGGCGATCGCTAGCTTATAAAAGAAAGCGCTTTGCGCTTTCTTTTATAAGCTTAGCAGGACAGCTATTCGACACCTTCATATCGCCATGCGACAGGATCGATTGCTTCACCATTCACATACAGCCCCCAATGCAAGTGTGGACCTGTGACTGCTCCCGTCGCGCCAACTGCGCCAATTACTTGCCCCGCCTTCACAAAATCTCCTTCTTTTACATAGATTTCGCTGAGATGCAAAAAGATACTTGCTACGCCCTGTCCATGATCTAAGCCGATGGTATTGCCATGCAACAGAAAACCCTGAGATACAGTCCCTACTAAGCGGATATATCCAGAGGCTGGGGCAATTACAGGTGAGCCTGTGCCTCCTGCATAGTCCACACCACGATGGTAATAGTCATCAGCGAATACGCCGTTGTAATAACGCTGAATCCCAAAACCTGTCGTGATTTCACCTTCATTTGGTCTGAGGAATGCCCCATTCCAGAATTTCTGAGGTGTCACTAATTTTTTAAAAGCCGAAACTTTGTCCCATTCATAATCCGTTGGTTCCGATCCACCGCCCGAATCATTAATCCAAATACTTTGAGTCGGAAATTTGCGATCGCCTAATTGCATCGGCAAAGTTTGCTGTAAACCCTCGGCAGTCACCACGACTTGTCTTAGCCCAGCCTTATCCAGTGGAGTCGTAGGAATAAATGCTCGCCAACGATTTGAGCCCATCGCGAAGGCAGGAAACTGCATATTATTCATCGACACAGTTGGTGGTGGTGTTGCCCCAGATTTACTGGATTTATTATCAGTTGCGATCCAGACAGATACCGTGTCACCAAGTTTTGGGGTATTGGGTCTAAGCATTGCTTGCAATGCATCGGCTCGGGATACCCCAAACATTATGGCTGCGATCGCCGAAAGCAAACTCAGACCAATCAGCAAAGAGAATTTGAATGGATTGGCAACCATAAAAGTATTATTAAAAGATAAGGGTTACGCATCACGCATTATTTTAACGTTATTTCAACAAGTCAAGCAATCAAAACTGAAAAAAGAGTGACCGCGCAAAGTGCGGTCACTCTTTTTTCAGTTTTGATTCTTTCTGTTATAGGCAGAAATAGGGCACTGGTCAGTTAAATCGTGAGGGAGTGAAAGCCCCGTAGTGAAAGCAACTCAAGCATGGAAAGCGGACAATGATACAGCCCGATCGCCATGGCAGGAGTCTTGTTCTTCCCTAAGCCCGCATGAGGTCGCACCCAGTTGTGAACTAATCGCTGTACCGTGACCGTTCGTTGCAATCCCTCCATAGGGTATGTGGAATTCCCGATTAGGAGGGTACAAAATTCTGGTTGTCAGTTCTCACCGAAATTCACAACCGTGGAGTCAAAGTTATTTTGATTGCTTGCGTCGATGGTTTAACTGGTTTTCCTAAGGCACTTGAGTCTGTGTTTCCCAAGACACAGGTACAGTTATGTATTGTTTATATGGTGCGTAACTCGGTCGCTTTTGTGCTTTGGCAGCAATGTAAGCAAGTTTGTGCTGACCTCAAGGCGATTTATGCGGCGGCAACGGAATCGGAGGCGGAGTTTAACCTTGAACTCTTTGCTGAGAAATGGGACAAGCAATATCCATGTCTTGGCGCAGTCATTGGGCGAACATTATCCCCTTCTTTGCTTTCCCACCTGAGATTCGTAGAGTGATTTATACCACCAAGGCACTTGAGTCAATGAATAGCAGTTTGAGAAAAGTGATTAAGTCCCAACAGATTTTCCCCTCTGATGACGCTGCTTTCAAGTTGGTTTATTTGACGATGCGGAATATTTCTAAGAAATGGACGAGGCTCCATTCGCGATTGGAAACCCGCCCTTAATCGCTTTGCCATCCTCGAAGAGGATCGTCTCCTTCTCTAGCTTCTAGACTTTACACACTTTGCTTGACAATCTCCGCCATTACAGGTGTAATTGCGGAGATTGTCATTTTTTGGTAGTAACAATGCGGTAACTTTTTTGTTTTATGTGACTGAGGTACTCGTACCACAGCTAAACGATACGATGGTCGTCGTGATGGATAATCTCAATCTCCACTGTAGCGATGAGGTCAGAACTGCGATTGAGCATACTGGCGCTAAACAGATTTTCTTGCCCACCCATTCTCCTGATTTATCACCGATTGAGATGTTTTGGTCAAAAGTCAAATCCATTCTGCGTTCGATTGCTCCGAGAACCACTAAGCAGCTTCATGAGGCTATCACTCTCGCTATCAATTCTGTTTCCGAATCTAACTTCTTTGGCTGGTTTTACGAATGTGACGCTCGTACCACGCTCATTTGAAAACCTCTATACTATTAATCAAATGGGCAAATCCTCGTCGTTGAATACGATGTAGCCAAGACAATAATGTCCCATAGTCAAGTCCTATTTCTTCTGCTATGTGTTGAGTCGTTTCACCTTGTAAGAATCCACGCAATATCAGTACGATCTGACCACAGGTGTAATGGCTTCCTGATAAGTCTGTCCCTGTAAAAATGTGAAACACTTTCCCACATTCCCGACGCTTGTATTTCGACGATTGGTGCGCTTTGGCGATCGTGTGGTGCTTGTCCTGCTGGTAATGCGTGTCCATTAGGACAATACAAACCCTTCGGATGGAGGATCTTTAATAACCATTCTTAGCAACCTTGCTCATCTAATAATTTTGTCAGGGGAGTTTTGATCATCACTTCTCTGTCGATTCATAAAAATGACTCCCTCCTATTTTGCCATTTCATCTACTTCCCCATATGAGCGAAGATTGTTAGAAATATTAATACTTAGCGATCGCTTCACCAGCTTTTTCCCAACCAACTAAGCTTGGCAGAAAGCCTTGCACATTGTCATAATTCAGTAGATGCAAGGTCATCACACCCATCGAAGAGCGATAGCCAGTGGAACAATATAAAATTACATGGCGATCGCTAGGAATTTTGCTTAAATTGCGCGATATTGTCCGCAGTGGAATGTTAATGGCATTAGGGATATGTCCTGATTGATATTCCGATGGTTCGCGGACATCCACTAATAGAGCTTGATGATCTACAATGAGATTTTTTAATTCTTGAACATTGGCGATCGTGTAGTATCCCGATGGAATAGCTATGAGATATTTATCCAACGCCATTTCCAGTCGCGGATATCCTTCAATACTCGACAGCAGATTAGGTATATCGATTAGTTTTGAGGCGATCGCGTTTGGTTGAATACCCCAAAAGAGGCAGAATGACAAAATGATTCCGAGCAGTAAAGTTGAGAGCAATTTCATAATTTTTCCTTGTAGTAGATAAGCGTATCTACGAATAAAAATCTACTCAAGCAATGGCAAAATCTGGCGAATTAGTCCGATCGTGACCGCAGGTTGTTCTAGTTGGGGTGTAAATCCGACATCATCCAGATAGTAAAAGCGACGAATGGCTTGAGGATTCATCGCCGCAAGCTGGCGACCGACATTAGGGTTTGTGAACTCAGAACCCTTGCCCCAAATCATGGCAGTTGGAACCGTCAATTTTGTGATGTATGAAGACAAATCAAAGCACAAATCACCCCGAACGAAGGAGAGCGCTGCATACTCCGCATTGTCGCGTTGAGCTGATTTCAGATACGCCTCGACAATTTCAGGGTAAACTCGCGCTGCATTAGCAAACTGGCGTTGCTCCAAAAAGCTGCGAATGCCAAAACTGTTTGCCACGCCCGTACCATAAAGCAGTTGATTGAGAAGTGGGATATTAGCAGCCTGAGCAAACTGGGCGAAACCGCTACGGCGATAGTCTTAGCCAAACTCACCTAAACCAGAGGCTGTCGTGACAATCAATGACTTGAATAACTCTGGGCGATCGATCGCTGCCCGAATCGTAAACGCTGCTGTCAATGACGAGGCAATTACCGTTGTAGGAACGGAACAGGTCTGCTCCATAAATTCTATGATAATTCCAACGTAATCTTCGGCTTGGTAGCTTCGAGCAGGATGATCCGATCGCCCCCCCAACCAATCAGATCGGGAGCCAAGACTTGATAGTCTGCGACAAAAGCTGGATATACTTTTGACCATTCGTAGGCGGAGGAACCACCACCAAAGCCATGCAGGAAGACTAATGCTGTTGTTGGAGTATGTTCATTCCATGGTTCTCCTTGAGCCGTGTAATAAACCATCTTGCCAAGTTTGGTTAAGACAGAACGTTCGTTAAAACCACGAGGTATAAACATTGATTTCTTATTGGTATTGTTTTGAATAGATTGCTTTAGAAATTGGACTTTGGACAAGATTGAAGCAAAGAAAGAGCGGGATTAAGCGAAAAGGGATAATGAGAGTTTCAACTTTCAACCGAAAACAAATCATTATCCCTAAACCCATTATGCCAATAATTGT
>JBIKYZ010000085.1:0-18132 GCA_044354985.1 Pseudanabaena sp.
CACGGTCGCTTACCTAAAAGCATTTTTCGTCGTGGCTTTGATTTCCTGCGTCACTTCATCTTTGACCTTCATCTCAATTCCGAGGCTTTCTTCAACTCCATTAAATTTTTGTCCTGTACTTAGGCTTAGGACATAAAACCCAAAACAAAAGTGGCGGCGCTTCGCGCCGCCACTTTTGTTTTGGGTTTTGATTTGTACTAGCTATCTTTTGTATTGATATAGACAATTAGATTTTAATCTGATTTAAACTTATTCCGCAATTGACTGCTGAGCGCATCAATACTAGTCACAACTACCAATAGAACTAGCATCATCGTCATCGCTTTGTTATACTCAAAGCCGCGAATATAGCTGACTAACTCGAAGCCAATTCCCCCCGCACCGACTACTCCTAAAACTGAGGCAGCGCGGATATTGTATTCAAACATATAGAGCGTATAACCAAGGCAGAGTGGTAAAACCTGCGGCATGATTCCATATTGAGCAATTTGCCACCATGAGGCTCGGCTCACTTGTAGAGATTCTAGCGATCGCTTATCTACGGACTCGATCGCTTCTTGATAAAACTTCGCTAGGTAACCAATCGTGTAAATTCCTAAAGCCAAAGTTCCCGCAGGAGCACCCAAGCCTGTCGCTGCAACAAAAAACAATCCTAAAATAATCGAGGGAACCGAACGGACTGCATTTTGGAAAAGATTTGCGATCCAACGCATCCACAATGGCGAAAGATTTTGGGCTGACAATAGTGCTATTGGAATTGAGAGAATAGCCCCGATCGTCGTTCCCCAAATTGACATTTGTACAGTCTCAATTAATGCCTTGATCGCCACATCCAAAATACTCAAATCGGGCGGCCAAAGGCGCGTTAAAAAATCCGCCATGTAAGGCAGACTCGTTTGAATTAACTTCGGATCAACTTTTAAACCTTGTAATGACCAAATATAAGCCCATCCTAGACCGATAATTACTAAAACTCTGAATGCCCAGATGTTGTAACGACTTGAAGTATAGGGGCGAACTCGATCAAGAAATTTCATTATGCAGCGCTAGCGGACTGAACTAGGGATAGATTTTGCAACTTGGCAAACTGTCTTTCCATATTTTGACAGTCTCCATCATACCAGACCAGCCCTTCTTGAAGGACGATCGCTCTCTGGGCATACTTGGCTGCAAGGGCAAGATCATGCAGTACGACCACAACTGTCAATCCTTTGCGATTCATTTCTTGTAAACTGCTCATCACTTGCTCAACTCCCGATACATCTAAGCCAGTCGTCGGCTCGTCGGCTAGCAAAATATGTGGGGACTGAATCAAGGTACGAGCGATCGCAACTCGTTGGCGTTGTCCACCGCTTAGTTGGCGAGCTTTTTGATAGATCTGTTCTTGCAATCCCATTTTTTGTAATAACTGCATAGCCACACGGCGATCGCGTTGTGGAAAACCCCATAAACTCTGCCATGTATTGAGATCTCCAAGGCATCCACAGAGAACATTATCTAAACAGGAAAGCTGATCGACTAAGCCTCCGCCTTGAAAGAGAAAGCCGACATTTTTACGAACTTCATCGACTTGCTTTGGTTTTACTGAAGTCCCACAGATCTGGATTTCTCCTTGACTGACAGGAACTAATCCCACCAGCGATCGCAAAAGTGTTGATTTACCTGCCCCGTTCAGTCCAAGTAAAGCCACAAATTCCCCATGATTGATTTGGAGGTCAATTCCATTCAAGATCGGACGTTTTAACGTAGGTTGATAAGCAGTGCGAACATTGTGACAAGAGATCGCAGGTGAATTATTTTCTGATCCAAGTTCCATGATTTAAAGTTTCTGATTTTTTTGAATATAGTTATCTAAGGCCATTTCTTGTAGAGAATCTCCCATCGCTTAGTCATAAGTCGGGCTTTACCCCCATTAATTCCCCCTTACAAAGGGGGAAGACCAGGAATCTTGTTCCCTCCCCTTTGCAAGGGGAGGGTTAGGGGGGATAAGTTTTCTTTATTATGGTTTCAGCCCAGCCCGTTGAATAGCAGTACGCATCGTTGATAAATGTTTCTCATGATCAACTTTGACTAACTCAGTGGAGTTGTAAAGGCTGAGAAACAGGGCTTTATTCTCAGGCTCATTCAGCTTTAAAAAAGCCTTAATCAACTTTTCGCGTAGATCGGCTGGCACACTATCATCAATGACGATCCCATGTGCTGGAACGTTAGGGACTGAGTGCAGTACCCGCAATTTTTTACCTTCTTCCGCTGTAATCCAAGGTGGGAGCAGCGCATATTCAGAAACTACGGCAACATCAGCTTGACCGCGCAATAATGCTTGCAATGCACTACTATAGCCATCCCCATAGGTAACCTTGCTAAAAAACTGTTCTAAGCGATCGGGCCCATCAACGAACTTAAGTCCCACCAATTCACTGACAGGAAAAATAAATCCAGACCCAGAAGAACGAGAGGTAAACGCCATGCGCTTACCTCGCAACTGTTCTAGGGTTTGGGTAGGATCAGCCAAGGTTTTTAACGGGCTATCTTCAGGAACGACAAAGACAGAGTTGTAGGTCTTGCCACCCGAATAGTCAGCACGAACTTCAGCTAAGTACATTTTTGCGCCAGATAATTGCTCGGCTTTGAGTGAAGCACGACCACTCAAAAAAGCAACATTGGCTCGATTGGCTTTTAAAGCTTCTACCGAAGCTGTCTCGTCAGCGGTGATCCCCTTCACAGGCATACCAACTTCTTTTGATAAAATTGCCGTAACTTGATCAACCTTATTTTGCAAATCTTTAGTATCACGGCGAGTTGCAAAAGCGATCGTGACTTCCTTGAGCGGAGCCTGTGCTATTTCAGTAGGAGTAGGCTTTGTGGCTGGGGCTGTTTCCTTGACTGGAGTGGATGTCTGAGCTGTATTAGCCTGAGATGGAGGCTGTGGAGTATTTCCTGTACAAGCGGTTAAACCTACCAAAGATATTAACCCTGTGACTACGGCAAGATTAATAGGCAAACACGAAATTTTTTTCATTGATTTTTTGAAGACAGGCAATATGCTAATAAAGAATTACTTGCAATAACTAATAAATATAGCTTAAGCTTACTTGAGAATTAAAGTCAATAACTTGCGGCTTTTTTTCAAGTTTTTAGCGATCGCCTATCTGCCCAAGCTACAAAAATGATTTGATAATTACGAATTACGAATTATTTTTTTATAATTCGTAATTCGTAATTCGTAATTCGTAATTGATACGCAGTGAAATTGCCATGACCGAAGATCAAATCCCCGAAGGCTTAGAACGCGAAGTTAAAACTATGGGAGGTGCAGCAATCGATGGTGCACCGATCGCTTATATTATTGTCCTCGCTTCCGTTGCTACTGTTTTAGCATTTATTCCTTTTTCGATCGTACTTGGCTCAGGCAAAGGTATTCCCCTCAGTCAAAGTATTTATCCTCTGCTAGGTTGGTTGCTTGGTCCCTTAGCAGGTGCATTAGCTAGCGGCATCGGCACGTTAATCGGTGTATTTCTTGCGCCCTATACCGCAGGAGTTCCCGCGATCGCAATTTGGGGAGCAGTGATCTCTAGCTTTGCGGCAGGCTCGATGGTGACTGGACAAAAGCGCAAATATTGGTATTTGGGATTAACAGTTCTGTTTGCGATCGAGCTTGCAGCTTATGCCTATTTAGCAATTATACGTAATGGGATTCCTGTAAATACTTTTGTGGCGGGAGCCTTTATCGACTGGTCAGCCGTAATATTATTTGTGTTGCCAACGCGCACATTATTTTCCCGTCTGATTAGTAGCAGTAATTTTGTAAAAGTAGCGATCGGAATTTTTGGTGGTACTTGGACAATCTGCGGACTGGCGCATCTTAGTCAAGTTCCATTTACATACTATCTATTCAACTGGCCAGAACCTATTTGGAATATGTTAATTCCCATAATTCCTGTCGAGAATGCAATGCGTGGATTATCTGGTGCTGTGATTGGTACGGGGGTGATTTCGGGTTTGAGAGCGATTAATTTGGTAAAACCAAAGGAATCAATTTATTAGCTCAAAAAAACAAGAAGGGAAGAGCGGCGCAAAGCGCCGCTCTTCCCTTCTTGTTTTTTGTAAGGAGACTAGACGGGATTTTCTTGCTCCACAAGAGCCGTTTCCTCAGACCTAGGCAATAGCCAACTAAGCAGAATTGCGGTCAAACCACCCGTAGAGATAGAAGAACCAAATAGATTGCTGAAAATTGCTGGTTTTCCAACAAAAATCTCAGGAGCAAATATTACTCCCAAGCCTAAACCTAAGGACACAGCAACGATAATTATGGAGCGACGATCCAGACCCGCTGATACGACAATGTTCAATCCCGCCACTGCGATCGAGCCAAATAGAACTAGGGTTGCACCACCTAAAACTGGCTGTGGAATTGATTGGAATATCCCGCCAACAAATGGTAATAAACCTAATATTACAAAGATACCCGCTACATAGAAACCAACGTAACGGCTGCCCACGCCTGTCATTTGGATAACACCATTGTTTTGACTAAAGGTTGTATTTGGGAAAGTATTTAGGACTGCGGCAATCAATGAGTTTATTCCATCTCCTAATACTCCTCCTTTGATGCGGCGAACATATACACCACCACTTACTGGTTCTCCAGATACAGCCGAAGTTGCTGTCAAATCGCCAACGGTTTCAATTGCTGTCAATATGTATATCAAAACAAATGGTAAGAAAGCTCCGAAATCAAAACTAATTCCATAACGAAAAGGAACTGGAAGCCTAAAGAATGGCATTTGGCTAAAAGTATTGAAGTTGACTATGCCAAGGAATAGGGAGGAAATAAAGCCAACTGCTAAACCGATCGCGATCGCACCCATTCTCAAATAGCGATTAGGCGAAAGTGTTAGCACAACTACAATAAATAGAACTGCACCGCCGAGAGCAAGATTCTGGAAACTACCAAAGGAACCATCGTTTTTGGCTAGAGCCACAGCACCGCCCGCAAGACTGATCATTCCAGTTTTAATCAACCCTAAACCAATAATCATTACGACCGTACCAGATACAACTGGTGTAATGATTTTGTCGAAGAGATGGATAAACTGACTCAAAATAATTATCACAAATGAGCCAAACAAACAAACTCCAAAAATCAATGCTAGAGCCTGTTCTGGGGAATCACCTCTCTGAAAGGAAGCTGTACCTACGCCTAAAATTGGTGCAAGAAAAGCAAAACTGGTTCCTTGTAGACTTAGTAAACCCGAACCGATTGGGCCAATCTTTTTACATTGAATATAAGTGCAAATTCCTGAAGTAAAGAGCGACATACTAATCAAATAACTAGTATTTGCGGCATCTAATCCCAAGCTGGTACAGATAATAATTGGAGGGGTAATGATACCAACAAAAGCAGCAAGAACATGCTGAAAAGCTACGAAAATAGCTTCGACAACAGGAGGTTTATCATTTAGTCCATAGATTAATCCAGACTTAGCGACCGCTGGAGCCTTAGCAATATCTTCGCCTAGCTCTTTGACTAGGTTCAGTTCTTTATCTGCCATGATGTCTTGCTTGGGTTGTTTAAAATATCAGTTTGTATACTGTATACAGTTATTTAAAAAATTTCCGCTAGAATCACTACAAAATCAGAAATCAAAAAAAAGGCGGCGCGAAGCGCCGCCTTTTTTTGTAAACTTTACTTCTTGGTTGCTTCTGGATTGATGTAATCGCAGAAGATATTGATGCCAACTTTGAGAATATAGAGAACGACGACGGTTGCGATCGCAGGATCAATCGGGAAACCAACTAAGTGAACAACGGAAACAATTAATCCTGTGAGTAATGGAGCGCTTGTAGGATTTTTGTTATATTCTTTGACCTGATTTTGAAAGCCTTCTTTGCCGCAGAGTTCTTGACGGAAGACGGTGACTGTGGATTGCCAAAGTTTGGTTTTGTCGAAGTCCTGTTGTCCATGTTGTTCTGTCCATAGCTCCTCAAAACTCTTTTCAAGATCGCCATTGGTTTCGTTTAGCAAGTTTAAGGTCTTTTGAGCAGGGGCGTAGTCTTGCAAAAGTTGGCTAATGTTTTGGATTTCGGCTTGGGTTAGTTGAGTATTCATTGGGATTCCTATTTTCAAGAATAGTAAAAAATTATAGGCTGTAGGGGTAGCGCCCCCGTGCCTACCCAGTAGCGATCGCCAAATTTGATATAGATTGCGATCTCTGTTGTTGGTTGGGTGCGATCGCCTTTGAAAAATTATGTTTAAGGCGATCTCAGATTAGAATGTATGTAGTTTTGTGATTTTGATCGTCCTGTCATTAAAAATGTCATATGCCAAAAGCTGTTCAGGAAATCTATACTCAGGTTATTTCAAACCTTCTGCCAACTGAGAGACTACAGTTAGCGACATTAATTCTTAACGGCTTAGTCAAACAAGATGCTGATGTTATTGATGATAGCGACACATGGACTGAGCAGGATCAATTAGATTTAGCTGCTTTTTCTATTCAATATGCTGCGACTGCTTTGCTTGAAGACGAGGAGATTAATGAGTGAAAGTGAAATCTGGTGATGTTGTAACAGTCGATTTTCCTGCTGTTAATGGTGTCAAACGCCGTCCAGCAGTTGTCTTATCTTCACAGACATATCATACAAATCGTCCTGATGTAATTGTTGGGCTTATAACCTCACAGACAAAAAATTTAGGTGTCACGGATTATGTTCTTCAGGATTGGCAAGTAGAAGGGCTAAGAGTTCCATCTGTTTTCCGTAGCTTTATTGTGACATTACCGCCATCAGCTAACTTGGTTGTTATTGGGAAGTTATCAGAACAAGATAGTCAAGGTGTTAGAAATTGTGTCAAATTATCTCTGGTCAATTTGAATGAATGATTTTTTGATAAGAGGTCGGAAATCGATGGTTGTTAATTTTTGATTAGGGCGATCGCACTTCTTTTCTAATTCGCTCGTATCAGCATTGCGATCACCTTACTCATCTTGCAGCTTTTCTAACTTGGTTGTCGTTTAATAACTGTATAAACTCTTTGAAATCTTGGTTGAGCATTGTATTTGTATTGGTGATATTCTTGGCGAATTTGTTCAAGTGTTTCTAGGCGTTTTTGAGGTGTTTGTTGTTGCCAGTATTGAAAGTCATTGGTTTGCTGTTTGAGAGAGATTTTATTAATGACTTTTTCCATGTATTTTCCTACTTTAATTGCTATGTAGTCTTGGTTTGGTTATTGTTTACGATTTGCTTCCTCCATGAGTTGTGATGGCGTGACGGGTTTACATTCACCTAGTGCAAATTCTTGTTGAGCTTCTTGTACGTCTTGAATTAGTTCGGCTCTGCGTCTGTCGCGTAGTCGATTTTGGAAAATCCGAATCAAGTCTTCTTGATCTTCTAATTGAAGGTGATCGGCTGCTTCTAAAATTTTAGTAAAATTCGTTTCGGGGATGGTGGTCATGTTTTTGGGCAGCTAAACACTTGAATTTATTATACTTCAGCTAAATCGCGATAAATATCATCATCCATTTTTTTCCTTTTTCCTTTTTAATTTTGCCTTGATAAGATCGCCTGTTGATAGTTTTGCCGCGCTTCTCCATATTCTCGCAATCCCTAAAATTCTAAGTTGACTCTAACTTTTGTCGAACTTCCTCAATAGTTATTCCTAAAACCTTTGCCATTGTTTCTAATAGGCTCTGGTCTTGGGTGGCTTGATAGATGCGAGAGAGATAATTTACAGCCATTTCCACACTATGCTGATCTTGGAATTGAGCAAAGATTTCTAAAGCTTGTAATAGATTTTGACCTGCTTCTGTGAAGTTATTTTCTGCTTCTGCTAATAGTCCTAATTGTCCGTATATTTTGGCTTGAGAGTAGCGATCGCCAAATTCGATATAGATCGCGATCGCCTGTTGATAGTTTTGCCACAATGTCAATAAACTTCGTCATGTGTGCCAATTGTCTCTAGAAGAATTGCCTGTGATTCTTCATGTTCTACAAACTTAAAAATAATTCTCAAGTCATACCCGCCACTACATGACCATGATTCTAGAAATCCTCCTTTTAGTTTATGAGTTCTTAAACGAGGATGAAATGGATCTGTGGATAGTAGCTCTAAGGTGTTTTGAATATTTGAGGCTAATTCTGGTTGTCTTTTTAGGGTTTTTCGAGCCGCACGGACAAAGGCGTTGGAGCGCAATAGTACATACTTCACGCGAGAAGTTCCTCCATGAGTTGTGCTGGCGTGACGGGTTTACATTCACCTAGTGCAAATTCTTGTTGAGATTCTTGTACGTCTTTAATTAGTTCGGCTCTGCGTCTGTCGCGCAGTCGATTTTGCAAAATCCGAATCAAGTCTTCTTGATCTTCTAATTGAAGGCGATCGGCTGCTTCTAAAATTTTAGTAAAGGTCGTTTCGGGGATGGTGGTCATGTTTTTGGATCGCTAAACACTTGAATTTATTATACTTCAGCTAAATCGCGATAAATATCATCATCCATTTTTTCCTTTTTCCTTTTTAATTTTGCCTTGATAAGATCGCCTGTTGATAGTTTTGCCGCGCTTCTCCATATTCTCGCAATTTATCAAATTTTAAGTTGACTCTAACTTTTGTCGAACTTCCTCAATAGTTATCCCTAAAACCTGAGATATTTCTTGTAACAGGCTCTGGTCTTTGGTGGCTTGATAGATGAGAGAGAGATTACTTAAAGTGATTCCCACACTATGCTGATCTTGGAATTGGACAAAGATTTCCAAGGCTTGTAATAGATTTTGACCTGCTTCTGTGAAGTTGTTTTCTGCTTTTGCTAAGAGTCCCAACTGGTTGTATGTGCTGGCTTGGGAGTAGCGATCGCCAAATTCGATAAAGATCGCGCGAGCCTGTTGATAGTTTTGCCGCGCTTCTCCATATTCTCGCAATTCTTGGGC
This sequence comes from Pseudanabaena sp., assembly GCA_044354985.1. GTDB lineage: Bacteria > Cyanobacteriota > Cyanobacteriia > Pseudanabaenales > Pseudanabaenaceae > Pseudanabaena. Next base: position 8,920 of record JBIKYZ010000085.1, read on the forward strand.
TACCATTCCCAACTGGTGGTATGTGTTGGCTTGGGAGTGGCGATCGCCAAATTCGATAAAGATCGCGAGAGCCTGTTGATAGTTTTGCCGCGCTTCTCCATATTCTCGCAATTCTTGGGCTACCATTCCCAACTGGTGATATGTTCTGGCTTGGGAGTAGCGATCGCCAAATTCGATATTGATCGCGAGAGCCTGTTGATAGTTTTGCCGCGCTTCTCCATATTCTCGCAATTCTTGGGCTACCATTCCCAACTGGTGGTATGTGATAGCTTGGGAGTAGCGATCGCCAAATTCGATCCAGATCGCGAGAGCCTGTTGATAGTTTTGCCGCGCTTCTCCATATTCTCGCAATAAATCGGCAACATATCCCAACTGGTGGTATGTGCTGGCTTGGGAGTAGCGATCGCCAAATTCGATCCAGATCGCGAGAGTCTGTTGATAGTTTTGCCGCGCTTCTCCATATTCTCGCAATTGTTGGGCTACGGTTCCTAACTGGTGGTATGTGAGGGCTTGGGAGTAGCGATCACCAAATTCGATTTTGATCGCGAGAGCCTGTTGATAGTTTTGCCGCGCTTCTCCATATTCTCGCAATTGTTGGGCTACGATTCCTAACTGGTGGTATGTGCCAGCTTGTCTGTAGCGATCGCCAAATTCGATAAAGATCGCGCGAGCCTGTTGATAGTTTTGCCGCGCTTCTCCATATTCTCGCAATTCTTGGGCGACTGCTCCCAACTGCTGGTATGTGCCAGCTTGATTGTAGCGAAACGCTTCGCTATCGGGTAAACCCGTAGCGCCAAATTCGATTTTGATCGCGAGAGCCTGTTGATAGTTTTGCCGCGCTTCTCCATATTCTCGCAATTCTTGAGCGACTGCTCCCAACTGGTGGTATGTGCTGGCAAGTGCAGATTTTACTTGTGTTTCTGCAACATCAGTAAGTTGTTGACAAAGAACTACGCTTTTTTGATAAGCCGCTCTTGCATTTTGATAATCTTTCGTTTGCAAATAGCAAGATGCTAACCGATCCAGTGCCATTATGATTTCAAGACCTATCTTACCTGTGCGTATTTTGAGAGGATAAGATTTTTGTTCTTGCGCGACAAATTTTGACAACTTCAAAGCGCTTTGATTATCATTATTGGTATAGAAGTATTGAAACAGGCAAAAGAAAATATTAATACTCTCCTGATTAGCCAAACAAGTTTGCAGCGCATTATAGAGATTTTCGTATTCCAATCGACACAAGAAGATCCCTAGCTGGCGTTCTTGCGGATCTTTCGATTCCATTAACTGTTCGTAGTAATGAGCCAAGGGTTGATAGTGATTCTTAAAACCCTCTTGCAGAGCCTTGCGGGTCTCTTCATCCAAACTCGCTAACTTGATTTTCAGGAAATAGGGAAAAATCGGTTGAATCGTCAGCAGTTGATTTGCCTCATTCCTTCCTTCCAACAAACCCCAATTAATCGCCTCCTGAATCGCCGCATCAAAATTCGCAAAATCGTAATCCTGAAAAGGTTCTAGCTTTTGTAATTCATTTGCATAAATGGGAATTAGCGCACGATGAATAAACCCAGTAAACGGAGCCAGACAAATCAATAACCTTTGAGCATCGGGCGACAAATTACTGTGGGAATATTCCACACACTTCAAAATACTCTTGGTTTTATCCTCACTCCCACTATCCAAATCAAAACCCGCCGCCTGCAACGCATCCAAAACCTGCGAAGATGATTGACTTTTCAGATTTGGCAACACCACCTCCAGCGCCAACGGATACCCCGCCAACACCTTCATTAACCTTGTAAACTCTGGATCTGCCTCGATCGCCTTTACCCTCTGCGGCACATGACGCGCCAAAATTCTTTGCGCCAACAGCGTCCTTGCCTCTTGGTCTAGCCCCCGCAACCCATAGACATTTTGCTGAAAAGTCGCCGACTTTAACCAATCCTCACCACAGCGCGACCCAAAAATCACCCGCGTCTTGCCCCCCGCTAGCTTCTTCAGAAAATCTCGCAACTTCACCTGTTCCGCTTGCGGCAAGGTATTCGGAATCGCCAAAGGTTCCCCCGTCACCGACTCCAAATTATCCAAGATCAACACATGACCCGCACCCCGCAACAACGCCACCAACTTCGGCACTTGCGCCGCCTGACTCATCGCCTGAAACCTACCCATCTCAAAGCGGTCATACAGCCTCTGTCCCAACTCAAACAAAATCTGCTCTAGCGTCCAAGCCCTCTCATCGTAACCAAAATAGAAAATCTGCTCCCCTTTCTCACCATCAGCAAAATGCGTCTTCTCCCACCATTCCCGCAAAAAATTTAACAGCGTCGTCTTACCCGTACCGCCCATCCCCTGCAACAGCAGCATATTGTGCCGCGCCAAAGCCTTCTCAATCCTGAGAATATCCAAATCCCGCCCCACAAACTCATACTCAGGCTGCACAAACTGAAACGCCCGACCCAACGACTCAAAATAAGCCTCCTCTTCTCGCGCCGTAAACTCCCGCAAATTCAAATTCACCTGCTGCGTGCCATACACCACAGGCAACAACCAATCCTCCAACGGAATTGCATAATTAAAATAAGCACTCCGTTCCTTCTGGTTAAACAACTCCCGCCGCCCCAACCGCACCGCATCTTCCAATAGCTTCCTATTGAAAATCTGCTCATACACCGCCGCCATCATCACCTTCGCCGCCGTCACCGTCACGCTATAGCCCATCGCCACCACCATCTGCATACCAGCCGCCATCAGCCGACTACCCAGACTCGTCTCGCGATAGTCCTCCACTAGCCCCGTCTCCGTCCCCAACTGTTTCCCCGACTGACAAGCATTCAGCATACAGACAGGAATCCGCTTCCCTGTCAGCAAATCCGCCAACTCCGTCGCCTCCACTAAGTCCTGTTCCCCATCCTCATTACCCTCCAATACTAAAAACGCCTTCACACCGCTGTAGGCTGCAATCTGAGTCCTACCATACCGTTGCTTAAAGGTCAGCGCATCCGCTCCCGACTCATTCTCGACATTGCACTGGTCATAGGTCAACAAAGCCCCATGACAATCAAAATGAATCATGTGATAATGCCCCGCCCCCTTTTCTTCCAAATGCCTTGACAACCCCTCAAACGTCGCAGGGCGCAACAAATCGATCTTCACAGGCAACTGACTATTGCCCAAAGCCTCAATCAAGGGACGCGAAATCACCCGATAAGCCACATCATTTTTAGAAGGTCGAGCAGTCACCATCAACACATTCAGTGTCGGCGACTGATTCACCGCCGCCATCACCGCCGTCGGCTTAGTACTTTTTCGCACCATCACACAATCCACCGCCAAAGGACGAGGCAACTCCGCATCGCGCAACGCCTCCCAATGCCAAGCCTGAAGCTCTGGATGAATCCCCTCAATCTCAAATCGCAACGCCCCCAGATTGTCCCTTAATCGCAAATAGTCCGCATAAGCCTTTCTGTCCGCAAAAATCTGATCAAACAACAGCGTGCCATATTCCCTGATACTAGCCGCCACATCGGCAGCCCTAGTCGTATCCAGCATCGGAAACCGCAACCACTGCTCGAAATACCACTCCAGCCGCGCTTCCTCCGACTTCAAAAAAGGATCGCTAATCTTGATATTTGGATAATCACGCCCATCAATCCGCAAATTGGCAAGAAAGCCATCATCCACCTGTTGCTCTTCACGAATCGTAATTACAGGCATAACCCCTCGATGATCAGCAGTGATATCTAAAAATCATATCTTAGAACTCATAAAAAAAGCGGCGCTAAGCGCCGCTTTTTGGGTTTACATAAATCTTGCACCCAATCTCCGAATTACATGAACAGACTCGTACCAGAGATGTTCTGGACTAACTCCAAAAGCAACCTTCGCCAAAATAAGTGCGATCGCGACAATCAAAAATGGCACTAAAAGCGATTTTGCAACTTTCTGTAAAGAGGCAAATATGATCATCGAAGCAACGATCTCCGCCACTAATAACAGCCAATCATTGAGCCGACCTGAGAGAATTCCATCCATAATTACTCCTTTACCTCGGCAGCTTTCATCTTAGCTTTGATTTTTTCGACAATTGACTCGCTAGATGGCGCTAAAGGAGACTTGTCCTTTGCCATCTTCATACCAGCAGTAATTTTATCGCCGATTTCTTCAGCCGTAGGAATAAAAAGTTGCTTATTTTTTAAGAATAATTGTTTCTTCTGAGCAGGTGTGAGTGTTGCAAAAATATCCTTTTTAGGAATAGCTTTAAATACTGCACTCAACTTAGTCTTTTGGGCAGGAGTCAGAGTTACAGCTTTAAAAGCTTTGCGAAAACTAGTTCCTGCGGCAACCTTAGTCGCAAATTCTGCTTGCTGTTCTGGAGTCAAAACACTCTCAATTTGAGGGATTATTTCCGTTTCTAATTTAGTTAGCAAATTTGTTGCTTCATCAGTAGGTTTTGGTGCAGCAACTTCTGCTACAGGTGCGACAGGTTCAGGAGTAGCAGCTTCTGTTACGGTTGCAGCAGCTTCAGGCGCGACAATTTCAGGTGCAGTTACTTCAGGGGCGGCAACAGGTTCTGCACCATCAACGTCGGCAACAGCTAACCAAGTCGCCGCAGGCAAAGAGCTTGATAGAACTTGAGAAGCATTGCCAGTGAGTAATCCGACAAAAATTATAGCGCTGATAAAAAATGAGAATAAACGTTGTTTCATTACTTTTCCTGAAAGAATTAGGTAATAGGTTTACGACCATGTTCGACATAGGCGGCGATCGCCAAAATCGAAATAATGATCAAAGGTAGAGACAAACTCCACCAAGACTCAGAAACTAAGACAAAGCAAGCAGCCAGCAATCCACCAAGGGCAAAACCTGCGATCGTTGGTACAAATCGACCAATTCGTTCTAAAGACTCGCTTGCTTCCATTTGGGTTACTTCAGTTTGAGTACTTGCAAACTTAGAAAGAAAAAACTGCACAACATCAATTGTGAGTTGTGTAGTATTTCCAGTCATTACTGTTGTGGGGATGTAGCTTTTGAATACTCCTTTGGCTTCCTTCATCAAGGCATTTTGAATCGCCATTGCGATTACGCCAGAGATACCAATAGGTAGGATCAAATCTTCTTGTACATCAAATAGAAGATCTGGCGAAAGCGCCATTCCCATTGCTAGGAAAACTGCCAATGCGATCGCTTCCGCCGTGAGCAAGACTCCAAACACGCACCATTGCTGACGACGAGAAAAACGAGCTAGCAGAGAAGTCAAAGCCACAGTCAGCACAAATGTGGGCAACATTAATAAACGAGTAATCGTTGTCTCAGAGTCAGCACTCACGAATGAAGAACCCGCTAAGGCAATGTTGCCCGTCACATGGGCTGTAAATAGTCCAAACAAAATAATAAATGCAGAAGTATCAACAAACCCAGCTACCCAACTTAATAGAAATCCTGCTGGCCCATCACTAATTAAGTAAGCACTAAGATTAAACTTGAATTGCGATCGCGGAATTGCTGAAGTCATTTTCTTACCTTAAATTAGATCTGACACCAATTCTCAAAAATGACACTACCATTTTTGAGAGCTCGAAAAACTTGCTGGATATGATTTTCAACTCTCAAAAGTTTAACTGCATTTTAGAGAATTGGTATGAATAGATTGTTGCCAAGTGTTAGGTGATTTCCAAAAAATGGTTTATCAATTGGGAAATTAGTAAGGTGGACATCGCCCACCTTACTAATTTCTGAAGAAACTTTTTACTGAAAATCACATATGACTTCAATCCCTAACGCTTGCTTAAAGCAGAATCCAAAAACTAAGGAGTAACAACTTCGGCAGGTGAGCTTTCTAATTCTGGCTCAGTTGCTGTTTCTGGAGCAGCGGATTCAGTCTCTGCTTTTTCTTTTTCTTCAACTGCTTCTGCGGCGGCAGCTTTTTCAGCTTCTTTAGCTTTTTTGGCTTCTAGCTTAGCGGCTTCTTTAGCTTTTTTGGCTTCTAATTTCGCTGCTTTTTTAGCAGCCTTTGCAGCAGCTTTAACTTCTTCTGCCTTAGCATCTTCTGCTTCCTTTAGCTTTTTGGCTTCAAGTTTCGCGGCGGCTTTGGCTTTTTTTGCTTCTGCCTTTGCTGCGGCTTTGGCTTCTGGAGTTTCCACTGCTTCTTCAGGCTCTACAGCCGCATCAGCAATTAGGTTAGAAAAAATCGCACCATTTTCAGTCGCTCTTACAGACAAGATCGCTCTATCAAAATTGGACGCTGTTACGTCTGCTTGTGCATGGACAGGACTTCCCAAAAACACGCTCAACATCAGTGCTAGCGATAAACACAGACTGCTAAATCTAGTAATTAATTCGGGACTTGGCAATTTAAACATGGTGATGAACTTGTTCTTAAGCATACTTTTACTCCACTAATTTTTGACTGCCAGAATCAACTAATAAACTCAATCTAAAATTAGCGATCGCGCTACTTGCTTATCACTATAAATTTCTTTAAAAGGTGTCAGCAAATAATTGATTGAGTAAGTGATTTTATGGCTAAAGCAAATTTAGTGCTAATGATTTAGTTTGATTTTCAAGATATATTACAACAGGATATTCGCAGAATAATGGTATTCTAAATTACTTTTTTTGTTGAATTGATCTAGAGCTATTATTTATTTTAATTTCTTTAGTCCTTTTAGATACAACAATTTTAGAGATTATTACTATTAGTAAGTCTCTGGATTTTCTTGTTAATATTTATTGCGACATATTCGATTGGTATTTGAATATTTATATGTCACATACTAAATATATTTAATCTTTAAATAAGGAATATTTCTGAAACCGTGCACCTGTAAATTTGGAAAAGTAGAAGCGATTACAAATTCATAAATTTAAAAGTTGACAACAAAGTTACAGGTGGCTTGGAGTAATTAAAATTACGTGTTAAAACCTATATTTTTTGTGGGTTTTGCTGGCAATTTTTTAGGATTTATGTTTAATTGCGCTAGCATTCTTGTCAAAGTTTTGTTGATAACCTTGGATATTGATAAGTGCACTGGATTTGGGATTCGCCTTTTGCAATTGCAACGATAATTCCTTGATCTTCCTTGGGTTGGGATGACTTACAACAATTCACGAAGGTGTTGGCACATTCTTGTTAATTGAAAATCAGACCCAGTAAGGGTTTTAAAAACACAAAATGGCATAGCCGTTTTGTGTTTTGATGTTACCTACTAAAACTATGTATACAGTATACACAAAATATTGACGCGATAATATTTAACCCAAAAACAAAGTTGATACTGAGCATGGCTTTTGTTTTATGACCATGAAAGTTTTGCTTAGGAAATAAAACCCAAATAAATTAAGGCGGTGCTTCGCACCGCCTTAATTTATTTGGGTTTTGATTTGTCCTAGCTATCTCTTCCATAGCTATAAATAACAGATGTTACGCGGAAGGAATGCCTGAGATCCTGAAAATCAATGGCTGGTGCGGGGGGATTATCCTAGGTGTAAATTCTTTCTCATCTTCATAGTAAAAGAGACGCGGGTACATTTTGGGCAGACATTAAACCGATCGCATTACTCCAATTCGTCGCATAACGACTTATATTTTTACCCCAAAGAATCCCATCGAGATTCGCGCCTTCGAGATTTACGTTACTCATATTGGCATTGCGTAAATCTGCGCCACTAAGATCGGCATTCTGGAGATTTGCGCCACTGAGGTCAGCACCACTAAAATCAGTATTCTGCAACTGCGATCGCTCTAAATTTGTAGAATATAGCTTAGCACCCCAAAAAGTCGCACTATTCAAATTAGCCTCTTTTAAGTTTGCTTGCCAAAATATGGCATGACTAGCATTAATATTTTGTAAATTTGCACCTTGGAGATTAGCACTATTGAAATTTGCCGCGATCGCATTAGCTCTTTCTAAATTGGCATAACGGAGATCCGCAAAGCTAAAAATAGCACTATAAAGATTAGCCTCACTAAAATTGGTCTTAATCAGAGAACCTGTAGCGATCGCGCCATTTAAACTTGCTTTAGCAAAATTTGCATATTCTAATCGCGCCTCAATTAAATTAGCATGATATAAATCCGCACCTTCCAGATTGGCATAACTTAAATTGATATAGCGCAAATCAGCAGTACTTAGTACCGCATTCTGTAATGAGATTAATGTATCTGGATACTCATTTCTCCATTGATTCCAGCCATTTACTCCTTTCATGAGTAGTTGTAATTGTTGTATATCAGTCATGGTCTTATTTTAGAAGTATTTATTAGAAGTATTTATATTTGAAGAACCCTAACGCGATCGCTGTATCGCTGTACGTTTTTAATTTTTCTTGCTGTAAAACCCTATATCAAGAGAAGTATTACTCGATTTGGTTGATTTGCATCTTTATATTATGAGTCAAATATCTCAAATTTCTCCTAATTCAATTTGGAAGCGTCTTCGTAATCAAGAAATTGATTGCGATAAAGCCATTGAGCTATTGGTTGATAAACGGGGCGGATTGAGGATTGATTTACTAGATGAAGAGCTTAATTATCGGTTTTTTCATTATTTTGATGATCGCAAATCCTTACCACCGATTATCCCTCTATTGCTATGGCATGGTTACTTTTATTTAGCTTCGCCACATTCATTAACCAGTGACGAAATCAAGCAAATGAGTAATGCTACGTTAACGGGCATCAAAAATATAACCATCTCTTCCGAAAGTTATCTATTGTGGTTCCTTCGACAAAATTTGCCTGAGCCAAGTGATATTGCTTCTCCAATTGTGAACCCACTCACAGGTGCAAATGAAGAAGCACACTTAGATGAAATTTCCGAGATCTATTTGTCGCAAGCCCTTGATCAAACTCATCGCATTAATGCTTTAATTTCGGTTGCACTGCAACATCGCGCCAGTGATATTCATCTAGAGCCAACAGAGTTAGGGCTGCGTGTTCGCTATCGCATTGATGGCATTTTAAGAACTACACGCATTTTACCGACTGAAGTCAGTCGTAAGACTATCGTGGCCCTCAAGGTGATGAGTAACATGAATATTGGCGAAAGTCGTCGTCCTCAAGATGGTCGAATTAGTCAGCATTATGTTAGGAATGAAAAATAAATAACTTATGCATTTTGAGGAATGGCTCTATAGTTCCATTTAGGAAGATATTCATCAAAAACAATAGGTAGATTTTCTTTGAAACCATCCATAACCTTTCTACCCTTG
>JBIKYZ010000310.1:0-5591 GCA_044354985.1 Pseudanabaena sp.
AATGTTGGGTTTCGTAACCTCAACCCAACCTACAAGATCGGCGATCGCACTTTCAACAGCCCAAAATGATCGCACTTTCAACAGCCAAAACTATCACAATCTTAAAGTTTAATCAACAAGAAGACCACGATCACACTACACTCGTAAGCGATCGCACTTCAAAGGCTAACAGCAAATCATGGAGATCGTCAATTTGAGCAATCCCCATATCTGATCACATCAAGCACATCAATGTCTCCGTGATTCCAGTCTGCTTCATTCGGTTGCCCGAGTATAAATGTAAACGTCACAGGAGTTCCACGTCGTTCATAGGGTTGCAATCCCGCATTATAGCTACCACAAGCACTGTTCCGACTCGATCTCGGACATGTCATGGCCAGCTGCCAGCTGCCAGCGCCAGGCGATCGTTCAGTGAACGTACAAAAAATGCGATCACTGGTCTCAGTCGTGTATTCGTTTTCTCCACCGGGCGCTATTGTGTTGCCCTCAGACAAATTCTCGAACCTCTCACATTGGATATTGGTACACTGTACCACCACCCCAGTGTTGTTCTTAACGACAAGTTTCACTCTCGTACTCATAATTTTCTACCTTTCAAAATGATAATTTTCTAACCTTTCAAAATGGGTTACAACTCAATAATATAGATTTTCCTACCGTCAACATAACCAAAGTTTACAAAACTTAAGGAAAAATTCCATAAAATCCACTAAACCCCTACCCTGCCTAACTTCCAGCCCCCAACCTTCTCGCAAAAATCCTTAACTTGGGAAAAATCCCCCCCTCCCAAACAATCCATAACCGCCAAAGAAAAAAACCTAAAAAACGAATTGCAGGATTAAGAGGAATACTGATTTCAGGTAATTTTGCCACTGCTTGCCACTGCCTTTGAGTAATTGGAAATTTTCCTAGATAAAATGAAGATACTTTAACTAGTTGTGATGGTCTCTCACTAGCGTAGCCTTCTTCATTATGAGCTGTTCCCATAACAAACTTACCTTCAGGAATATGTACCAACTCTAAAAAATTATCTACCCCCAAATATTCGGAAAACACTTGGCTAAGTTTCTTCTCCATAGTTAAATTTTTCTAAGTCTTAGAGTATCTTTTAAAATTAGTCTAAATTGTAATCTATCAATATGCAAATCCCTGTCTTCAGAAAGATTTTTACCAATAGATCAATCACACTAGGGTTATGCGATTTAATAAGGAACCCGATTTTTTGTGGCGTGGCGAAACCGCACCACAAAAAATCGGTTCTTTATTTCACTGCAAGCCCCTTAATAATTACGATTTCATTAGTTATGACAGGATTGTTAAGCGGTTGTAACAACATAGGCGATCGTGCTAAAGACGCAACTAATCACAAACTAGGGGGAACTTGGGAATTTAAAAATCCATATGGAGTCAAAACTGGCACGGCAATTTTTGAAACCAAAAATGATGTTGATGGCAATGTTTATATTCTGTCCAATGATTTGCCATCAGGTAAGACAGCGATCGCAGGTACTTTTAAAGTCAACTCCAGTAAAACGCCCCAGCAACTTGATCTAACTTTTGGCGATCTCACTACCCAAACTATCTATGAAATCAATAGTGATGGGCAATTAAAAATAGCTAATTCTGTTCCCAATCAGCCGCGCCCTAGAGCATTAGATTCCCAACCTCAACAGCTAACCAAAATTTCGGATAGTACAGCTATGGCAAGTGACATCAAAATCTTGCGATCGCCTGATTTGATTGCAACCTCAGCCTTAATTCGTGAGGCAGAGAGTAAATCATCCATTCGCGCCATCATGCGATCGCAGCAGCAAGTATTCCAAGCGCAAGGACAATTCACGACTGATATCAATCAATTAAAATCAGGATTATCGCTGAATTCAGAGTTCTATAGCTACAAAGTTACTTACTTAGGAAATCTGGCGCAGCATAGCGCAGTTCCTTTAAAGGACGGATTGAAATCTTATACGGGAATTGTCTATGCGATCGCTAGTGCTGATGCTGATCAAAAAGTCACAAAGTTACTTCTGTGTGAAAGCAATATTCCCACTAAACAAATCCCAACTCAACCTCAAAATCAAGATGAAGGTTATAAATGCCCAAGTGCTTATACTTCAATCAATCCATAAAAAATGGGCGCAAAGCGCCCATTTTTTATGGATTGGAATTATGTAAATTAACCAAGAACTCAAGTTCTTGGCTAAAAGCTCAAGTCCACTGAAGTGGACTAAAGACTACTTTCGATTAACCCGTTTCAACGGGTTTGAGTTTTTAGCCCGCACTTGAGTGCAGGGCTATAGTGGACTAAAGACTACTTTCAATTAACCCGTTTCAACGGGTTTGAGCTTTTAGCCCGCACTTGAGTGCAGGGCTATGAAGCAAGTAAGTTAGCCGTTTAGAACTTCGATCGCAGCTTTTACACCAGCACCATAAGTGAAATTGGTGTAGCCAAGCGCCGAAATCGATGCTTCGAGTGCAGCGATCGCAGTGAGAATATCGCGATCGCCGACGAAGCCAAGATGTCCAATGCGGAAGATCTTCCCATTGAGATGATCTTGACCACCAGCCATGACAATATCGAACTTCTTCTTAATTGTGGCGCGAATCTTTTCTGCGTCCAGTCCTTCAGGAGGAACCACTGAGGTAATCGAAGCACTTGCGGCTTCGTCAGGAGCCAATAAGCCCAGATTCAGAGCCTTGACTGCTGCCCTAGTCGCTTCACGATGACGCAAGTGACGCGCAAAGATATTTTCTAAACCTTCACGTTGCATGATCTCTAGTGAAGCTTGCAAAGCCATTACCATATTCACGGAAGTAGTGAAAGGAGTGGAATTTTTTGCTGCATCTTTACGAGCCTTGCCCAAATCGAGATAGAACCTAGGTAGATTCGCTGTTTTATAAGCTTCCCATGCCTTAGGGCTAACTGCCACAAATCCCAATCCGGGGGGGATCATATACCCTTTTTGAGAACCAGAACCGACTACATCTAAGCCTAATTCGTCGATGGGAACATTCATTGCTCCCAAGCTGGTGACTGCATCAACGATGATCAGAGCCTTTTCATGGGCTTTGACATAGCGATTAATTGCAACTAAATCGTTAAGAACACCCGTCGAGGTTTCGCTATGGGTGATAATTACCGCTTTGATTTCCTTATTGGTATCCGCCTCTAACTTGACTCGGAAATCTTCGGGATCAAGAGCCTTGCCCCATTCTGCTTTGATGACTTCGGCATTGACACCATAGGCTTGACAGACTTCGACCCAGCGTTCGCCAAACTTGCCATTATCACCAACAAGGACGCGATCGCCTTTGCTGAGGAAATTAATGATGCCTGCCTCCATCGCGCCCGTACCGCTTACGGTGAGAATTAATACATCATTAGTGGTTTGGTGTAGCCACTTGAGCTTGGCGGTCACATCTGCCATGACCTTGCTAAAATCACCGCTACGGTGTCCGATGGGCGCTTTTGCCAGTGCCAACAGCGCCTGTTCAGGCACAGGTGTTGGACCTGGGATCATCAACATCAACTTATCTTCCATGAATCGAAATTTTAAATACTTAATAAAATATTAGATTTATTATTCTATAACAATTACAGTGCTTTGCCATGTAATGTTATATTGACTTCAAATTTAAGGGTGTCGCCATGATCCAAGCACCAGTTCGCCAGATTATCTCTAGTGAAAACCTACCAGATCAAGATCAACATCTCGTTTGTTCTGGCATTAGTTGGGAACAATTTCAGCTAATCCGAACTGGTTTCGCCAATTCTAAGGGAGTGCGATTTTTTTATTACGAAGAAACCATTGAAATAATTATGCCAAGTCGCGCACACGAAACTGTCAGTCGATTTATCTGTGTTCTATTGAGTATCTTTTGTATAGAACAGAATATCGAATTTGAACCTATGGGTTCAATGACTCAACAGCGAGAGGGAGAAGTATCGATTGAACCAGATGAATCCTATTGTTTTGGAACATCAAAACCGATACCTGATTTAGCAATCGAAGTTATTTTTACCAGTGGAAGTCCCAAAAAATTACAACGCTATCAAGCTTTAGGAATTCCTGAAGTATGGTTTTGGCAAGATGGAATATTTAGTCTTTACCATTTACGCGAAGATAATTATGAAGCGATCGCGCAGAGTGAGATTCTCGAACTGAAAGATTTAGATATTGATTTACTGACTCGTTGCGTATTAATTGCCCAAACTTCACGACTAGAAGCTGCGAATACTTTTCGGAATGCCCTTAAAAACAGCTCTAAAAACAAATCTTAAAAAAGTAGATAGACCCTCCTTACAGGTTTAGGAATGTTATCTTCCATTGCGATCGATAAAACTCTGTTCGGGTGTATTACCCTGCAATAATCCTGTTATTACACCTACCTGTTACTTTATCTGACAAGTTGCGTGATATTTAACTCATACCAGTATTTATCCTACTATCTGTAAGATAATATATAGTTAGACATCTTAGTCTCATCTATTGCTCAGTTTCATGCGCCGACTTCCCTTTCCATCACTTCAGAGAATAGTTGACAAATTGAATAGTACATATGATAGCGAGGCGGCAAAAGTTGAGTATGTTGACATTAGTGAGGATAGCCTCTCGCTAAAACTAGTTCAATCAATTCGCAGTGTTCTCACTACGCCCCCTGTCCCTAACGAATACCCAGAACATGATAGTGGCATTTATTTAGACGTTCAAGCCTACAAGGTTACAGGAAGACTCGAACAGACACATGGAGACATTGCAATTATCGTTACGGATACTGATCGACGAATAACAGGAACTGGCTTCTACGAAGCCAAAGCTGAGTTCAAAGATAATCTGTACCCCTCATACAAAATGAGGCAGATCCAACGTCTCGAATCAAATACTCCGCGTTTAGCTATAGCAATTTATGAACTCAGCGCTAAGCCTGTGAGTGATGACCCAATTGACTACTCACTACCATGGCGAGAATCTGGAGGGCATTATCAAGCATCAAGTCGCTGTAGGGTTCTGCCTGCAAGCTGGGTGAGAGGATTCTCGAACCTCCGGGATGCAACTGACTCAATGCAACCTTGCTCTTTTGGTCACCACTTTGTCTCAAAATACCTGTTGGGCAAAGATCTTGATTACTCGCGCCCTCCAACATCTGCGATTGATCGATGGATACGCCAGACTAGGCGTGCAAGTCCAATTATTTTAAAGATCGTTATATCAAGAAGCCCAGATTTCGATATTGATGATCAACCTCTTCCCTTGCTACCCGAATCATCATTGATGAGTGTTGATTTTACAGAGTTAGACCAAAAAACTCTAGACTTGCATGTTGCGCGTGATGTCTAACAATCGCGTGCACACGGAACGGAAATCTACGTGATCGTTTATTATGCAAGCATTATCGCCGTTCGGTGACGTGCATGGCGTTATACCGCAGCGATACGCCCGTTTAAGCAAGTAAGAATTGTCGGCTGTTAGAGTCGAGGTGGGGTATTATCCCCAGCCCCTCTCTGTTAGATCCGAGCGTGCAACTTTCACTGCACTCGGCTCCCGATATTCTTAGCTTGCGCTTTTGCTCATGTGATAGAAGTCGTGGCA
>JBIKYZ010000086.1:0-18019 GCA_044354985.1 Pseudanabaena sp.
TGACAATTATTGGCATAATGGGTTTAGGGATAATGATTTGTTTTCGGTTGAAAGTTGAAACTCTCATTATCCCTTTTCGCTTAATCCCGCTCTTTCTTTGCTTCAATCTTGTCCAAAGTCCAATTAGAAGCCATACTAATTCAACGAGTTTTTCACATTCTTTACTCGATTACTGCGAATTATATCAGTTAAAAACTTGATCTTCCGTAAAACGTCGCGATTAAAGCGATCGCCTCATCCATCAAACATTGCGTTAAAGTTAAACTTAATGCACAAAGCCCGATCGCAAATAATCACCCATGAATATTACAGTCAAGCTTCGCCGCCAAACTTCACGCGATAGCGAACCCACCTATCAAACCTATCAAATCGAAGCCGATCCCACTCGCACCACAGTCCTTGATGCATTAATCAAAATTCAAGGCGAACAGGATGGCTCCATCGGCTTTCGGCGTAACTGTCGCAATGCAATTTGTGGATCTTGCTCAATGCGAATTAATGGGCGATCGGGCTTAGCTTGTCAGAAACATATCAGCGAAGTGATGGGAGAGCAGGATACCGAATTGGTAATTGAGCCAATGCAAAATTTGCCTGTGATTAAAGACTTAATTGTAGACATGACCAAATTTTGGGATAACCTCGCAAAAGTCGATCCCTATGTATCTACTGCATCAAGACAAATTAGCAAAACTGAATACCTCCAAACTCCTGCCCAACGCGCGAAACTCCAATCCGCCGCCAATTGCATACTCTGCGGTTCCTGCTATTCCGAATGTAATGCTGCGGCTGTAAGCGATCGCTTTGTTGGCCCCCATGCATTAGCTAAGGCATATCGAGTCATGGCAGACAATCGTGACGATCGCACCAAGGAACGAGTAGAGAAATATAACGAATCAGGATTTGTCTGGGACTGCACGCGCTGCTATAACTGCAACGAAGTCTGTCCAGTGGAAGTACAACCACTTGATCGAATTTCCCAAATCAAACATGAGATTCTTGCTAATACCGATCTACCAGAATCTACCGCTCAGCGTCATCGTCACGCGATGGTTGAGCTAGTCAAAGAAGACGGCTGGATCGATGAAAGTAAATTTGGTGTGCGCGTAGTTGGTGATAACTTTCGAGATATCAAAGGATTACTCAGCATTTTTCCCCTCGGCATTCGCATGGTTTTAAGCGGCAAAATGCCCTACCCTTGGGAGTTTCAGAAATCAGAAGGAGCATCTGAAGCTAAAGCTTTGATTGAGGCGATCTATTCTGCGAAGAGCGATCGCGAAAGCCAACAATAAATTCATCCAAATCGTATACAGTACTAAAAAATGAAAAGTACAGTACAGGTAAATCTATCACCTCTCACTCTGCAAGATTTCCTCAAACAGCCAGAGACTAAACCTGCCCGTGAATATATTGATAGTCAAATCATCCAGAAACCAATGCCACAGGGAAAACATAGCACCTTGCAGGGAGAACTTGTCCCAACGATTAATGGGATATTGAAACCTAATCGCATTGGTCGTGCTTACCCAGAATTACGTTGCACTTTTGGTGGACGTTCAACAGTGCCAGATATTGCGGTGTTTCAATGGGAGAGAATTCCCCGCGAATCTAATGGTGAAGTGGCTAATACTTTTGCGATCGCGCCAGACTGGACAATTGAAATTCTCTCACCCGATCAAAGCCAAACTAAAGTAACCAAAAATATTCTGCATTGCCTAAAACATGGAACTCAAATGGGTTGGCTGCTCGATCCCGATGAAAAAACGGTATTTGTCTATCAGCAAAAACAGGAAATTGAAGTGTTTGATGACCCAGATGCAATTCTTCCAGTACCAGATTTTGCGAATGGGTTACAACTCACGGTGAAAGATTTGTTCTCATGGTTGCTAGATTAAGCAGTTTATCCTTACATAATTGAATTTGCCTCTTGGATTAACCATTGACGACAAGCTCGCATTGCGGCACTTCTACCTTGATTGATGGCGATTGCTACAAAGTTTGGGATTGCTTCGGTAATTTTTAGATTTGGAAAGGTAGGACTAACTTTGGTGTCAATGTAGCGATCGCCTTGCAAAATGTAAATTGATAACAGGCGATCGCTATAACACCATAACTCGCGAACCTGTAAAGCTTTATAAGCTTTTAGTTGAGTAAACGAAGTGACATCTATTTCTATAGATAAATCAGGTGGTGGATCAATGGCGAGATTGAGCCTCCGTTTACCAACCATCTTGTGATGATTGGCAATGTAAAAACAAGTGTCTGGTTCGATACCGCTTTTCATTTCCTGTCGTTTAAATGTCGTTGAGCCAAAGCATTCAAACTCAATACCAAAAGTATCTAAAATCAGTTTGACAATATCCCCAATCAATTCTTTGTCAACTTCATGCTCTGGCAAAGGCATTCGCACCTCTAATATCCCATCAAAATAAGCTATACGAGAAGCTCGATGTTCACCAAGATCTCTCAAAATCTCTTCAAATTTTTGCCAACTAAGATCGTGTAAGCGCAATCTTTGCCCTTCAGGAATCTCTAGCTGTTGTATAGCTAATTGAACTGTCATATAAGTACCTATATATGCACCTAAATCTTAGCTCATAACAATTATTTAAAAAATACCAGCGGATTCGTAGAGGCGGCGAATGAGGGCGAGGATCTTGCGATCGTAGAGAGGATCGATTGCCCAACGTCCTGTTAGTTGATGTAAGACAGGAGCAATTCCTCTCGCTACCAAATTGAATCTGGGTGCAACTAGAGGTTGAAATAGCGGAGCATTACTGGCATAAGCTTTAAGCTGTTGGATATGGGCTCTTACACCTGTGCGCTGATCGGCAAAAGTTGCCCCTGCTCCATTTGTATTAGAACTGGCTGCTGCACCCAAACTAGCGAAATTATTTTGCTCAGGCTCAATACCTTTAACAAACCTGAGAAATCCTGTTTCGATACACATCTGACAAAAAGCAATATCGTGATTTACACCTTCAATTTCAGCTTCTTCCCGATATATGTGAGGTAGATCGCTATAGTTGGTAAGTACTGCTTCATTATTATTTTTAAGGAACATCAGCATCTGCACTTCCGACGCATTGCCAACGCCCATGATCTGATCGATTTGTCCAGTAAAAACCTTGAAAATTGTTTTCAAATAAAGTGTGCGTGTAGTGCTATCCCAAGATACAGAAGTATTTAGCTCACGCAGCGAGATCGCTTGTACATAGACAATACTTTGATAACGCAGACGACAGGTTAGAGGAATTTGGTTAAGATCGAAGCCGAGGCGATCGACTAAATCCGCAGGCACAAAAACATTTCCTGAAACTAGAATCCCTTTTTCTTCATAACTTTGGCCATTGAGATTGATATTAATCTCTGGATAAGCCACAGGCTTAATACTCGTGGGGCGATTGGATGGAGTATATACAGGAATTGTGGTGGCAGTTTCGTTAATCCATGATTGCAAACCATCGGCAATTCCGATCGCATAATCACGTCGCCTTGTTTGCATTAATAACTTGTCTTGAGAATTGTTAGAAAACACTAATTCCAGCAAGATGGAAGGAACTGAAATTTGGCGGCAAAAACTCAAACTACCTATGCTTGCGATCGTATCCGCTTTTGCACCACGATTGATGATTTCAGGTACACGCTTAGTTAAAGCACTGGTAAGTATTTCTGCTTGTCGCTTACGTAGCGCATTATTCGTAATGTAATAGGCTGTTGTACCGCGTAACTCACTAGTACTAGTAATATCTATTTGCATGGACAAAGCCACATCTTGAGATGTAGCTCTCGCATTAATCCAAGCGATCGACTCAGTTAAATTTAAATCATCGCTAGGGATGCTGATCGAAATGCCCCGCGATCGCAATTCGGCAATCACTAAGTCTCTGGTGGCAGCTAATTCAGCAGTTTCCATCGCTCCACCCGTCATCTCACTCAGATCGCGAAATGAACCCTCAAAACCACCGTGACCTGCGGAAATAAATATTTTACCCATATCTCTATCTGCCAGCCAAGTTCAGCAACCAAAAAAGTCTTCGTAAGTCTATCAGCTTTTGTCCTGTTTGACTTTTTATTATTAAAAATAGAAAGGGGGCTTTGCGCCCTTCTATTTTTTGGATTGAGATCTGATCATAAAAATATCAAAATTGGTTTCATAATTAATACAGCACTTTGCGAATGTGTTCAGTACACATTCGCAAAGTGCTGTATTAATCTCAGTGAGATTTTTAGTTTTGGATTTTGCCTGTGGCAAAATCCAAAACGATGTATTGCTGATTTATCAGGGCGGGAATCTTCAAAAAGCACCAATTATGAAAAAAAGAGTTAATCTTACCTTTCCCAAGCGAGCAATCAGCATTCCGATCACCTATCGGCTTGCGAAAGATTTTAATATTGCCGCCAATATCATTCGTGCTCAAGTCGCCCCCAATAAAGTTGGCAAAATGGTGCTGGAGCTATCAGGCGATATTGACCAACTGGAAGAAGCGATGGACTGGATGCGATCGCAAGATATCGAGGTTTCATTACATGGGCGCGAAATTGTGATCGATGATACTGCTTGTGTTGATTGCGGCTTGTGTACGGGTGTCTGCCCCACAGAAGCATTGACTCTCGATCCGAAGACTTTTCAACTCAACTTTTTGCGATCGCGCTGTGTTGTCTGTGAACAATGCATTACTGCATGTCCTGTTAACGCTATATCCATCAACCTATAGCTTTTTTTCGCAATTTTATAAGTTGGACGAACCGCAATAAATTTTTTGAAAGTGTTGCTTTGCAACACTTTCAAAAAATTTATTGGTTCAGGATTGAGTACAAAGCATTGTAAGCTCAAGAGAGGTAATGCTTAAGACACAAATCAGCGACAACCGATTTGAGATTGCGATAACCGCTTATAATGATACAAAAAGTAACAATTTTCCACAAACCCTTTAATCAATCAAACTTTGAGTCATAACTCATGCATTTTGAGTTTTTTTCGCTAGAAATTATTCAAGAATGGACGCAGCAGTATGGATACTGGATTGTCTTCTTTGGCATCATGCTTGAGAATGCAGGTATCCCATTGCCAGGGGAAACGATCACCTTAGTTGGTGGATTTTTGGCTGGAAATGGCGAGTTGCGCTATCCATTAGTTTTGCTATGTACCGTCGCAGGAGCTATCTTGGGAGACAGTGCGGGCTACTGGTTAGGACGTTGGGGAGGCTTGCCAGCGTTAGAGAAAATCGGCAAGCTATTTCGGATGCCCAGCGATGAAATTGCGATCGCCCGCGAAAAATTTCGTGGTAGCGCCGATCGGGCTGTCTTTTTTGGTCGCTTTATCGCGATCTTACGAATCTTTGCCGGCCCAATGGCAGGGTTGTCAGGGATGTCCTATCCTCGATTTCTATTTTTCAATTCCACAGGTGCGATCGTCTGGGCAACAGTCACCACAGGGGTCGCTTATTACGCAGGTACATTAATTCCCCTAGAAACTCTAGTCTCTGGAGTTGTCAGGATTAGTTCAATTATTTTAAGCGGTGTAGTGCTATGGTTTGCCATACCCCCAGCATTCCGATGGCTTAAAGAAAGGTTTATCAATTGGCGTAATGCAAATAAACCTCAATCCTCTAAAACCAGTCATCCTAATCTCCAATCTGCGCAAGAGCCACCTCTCCTCTTATCAATCACTGAAGATAAGGTGATGCTAAAAATAGAAAAAGATTAAACAGAAAAAGATGGGCTACCCACAGGGTAGCCCATCTTTTTGTAATTACGGAGAGAGAGGGATTCGAACCCTCGGTTGCTTTCACAACATTCGATTTCAAGTCGAACGCATTCGACCACTCTGCCATCTCTCCCGTTGGATATTCTAAGGCATGATTACACCTAACACAAGCAAAAAAATAAAGACTCGCTATGCGAGTCTTTATCTTTTAGAGGTAATAGGTTTCAAATGAGTATGTGCTCATTTGAAATTCTAAAATCAATCCTATGTCGAAAGCAGAATAAAAATCCTTACAGGCTACCGTCAATTACCTAGGCCTTGACCGCAGACATCGACAAGGTGTAGTAACCCAACTGGTTAGGAACTCTCTCCCATTTACCATCCAACTTGCCCTTAGACAAGTTCTTGGTAACGCGGTCTTTCGCTTGACGGAAGTTTTCTGCCGAGAGATCGCCATAGAGAGCTTTGACAACACTATCAGCATTGACAAACTCGCCCTTACGCTCTTGTAAAACTTTCTCGATCGCATCAGTCAAGGTATTACCATGATAAAGAGGACGCATTACCAGAGAACTCATGCGACCAGACTTCTTCGGCTGTGAAGCTTTAGATGATTCTGCTTCTGCCTTTTTGGAAGCCTTAGGAGCTGCCTTTACAGGGGTCGCCTTAGGAGCTTTGGTTGCTACTGCCTTAGGAGCTTTAGTTACTACTGCCTTAGGAGCTTTAGTTGCCTTAGTTACTTTAGGAGCAGGAGCTGCTTTAGCAGCAGTTTTAGGGGCTGCTTTAGGAGCTTTGGCTGCCTTAGAAGCAGGAGCTTCAGTCTTCACGGATGCTGCTCTACCTCTCTTAATTGTAGATGTAGGGACAGTCTTCAAGGTTTCCAAAGATAATGTGTAGTAACCAAGTTGGTTAGGAACACGCTTCCATCTATCTTCGCCTTTACCCTTAGATAGGTTTTTGGTGACGCGCTCTTTAGCGACTCGGAACACTGTCTCAGTCAGATCACCATAAAGAATATTGACCACATCATCAGCATTGACAGCTTGACCTTGGCGTTCATTCAAAATCTTTTCGATCGCTTCTGTGAGGGTAAGACCATCATACGCAGGACGAGTTGTCAAAGAACCACGACGATGTCCTCTTCCTCTTCCTTTAGCGGCAGGAGCAACTTCAGGCTTAGCTGCGGCTTTAGGTTTGCGACCTTTGGTAGGGGCTGGTGGAACTTCAGCAATGACGACGGGAGCAACAACAGGAGCAACAGCTACGACTTCTTTCTTTTTAGCTTTGGTCTTAGGAGTTTCGGCGGGTAATGTGCCTAGGAGTGCTTCAACATGAGCGAGTTGGGCGCGAGCTTGAGCCACTTTATCTTCGTACTCAGAGAGGAAGCCTTGCAAACTGCTATGCAAAGCTTGTAAAGTCGCGCCAAAACCGTCTGGCTGTAAAGTTACAGGTAGATCTATAGTCATATTACGGAAACCAAAAAGATAGTAATGATTAATTGATTAGATTAGCTTGTTTCTTCATACTTTTGCTTATGATAGAAGAAACTCATCATTTCGTTCTATCACGTTTTGAGAGAACTCGCAATAGTTTAGACAGAATTCTCACCATTTTATTTTTTTTTAGAAGAAAGAGGGATATGCATCGTCTCTTTTTCCCTGTTGTATAAGTTCATAAGAAGCACCCTAATTCAAGCTAAATACTACCAATTCCGTGAAGTATGACCGATACCTCATGGAGTTTAAACCTATATCCTGCAAGGTTTTTAGGCTCAAAGAAATTCCTTCACCTCTTTTTTTGAATTGGCATAAAGTCTATTCAGGCTAATTTAAATATTGCTGAGAGAGAGTTCTATGCGCAAACTCTCTCTCAGAGCCAAAAAACAAAAGTCTCGCTAAGCGAGACTTTTGTTTTTTGGCTCTGAGAGCTCAACCCGAACTATCATTCAATAAAAATTTGTGGGTTTAAAAAAAGCGTTGCTATTTTTTTAAGTCTAGGAGAAACCTTGCTTCGGCAACCCGATCACTGTTGGGATATCGCTCTAGCAATTTTTGTAAATAATTGGATTGCTCACTGAGAAAGAAGCTAGAAAATAGCAAATCATCAATATATTGGCTCTGAGGAAACTTCACCTGTAATTCAGTGATGATGCCATCAATGCGCCTTTGGTAGTCAGAACGCATATTCTTTTCGCGTTGCTCGTAATCTTGGTAAGAATAATTACGTCTGCTCATCGGTGATTGCTTAGTAGCAGTTACTCCTGCGGGTGGATGGATACGTTGGGTTTCCGAGAAAGTGTGGTTTTCCCACTGCGATAGCAGGGTCATCGATACCATGTAAAGAGATTTTTCTCGAAGATTGGTTGGGAGGCTGCGATCTTCTAGTAAGTTTTGATAGAGGGAGAGTGCGATCGCATTTTGACTGCCAGCTTGATATTTAGCAAGAATTTCCGCTTCACTGCGCTTCGACTCATCACATACCCACCACTCGCTACAATTCCCGTTCGGCAGACGATAAAGGCGACTACCATCCCAAATCGGTAAATAACCATTTTTCCATCCTCCTTGCCCTGCCCAATCGGAGGCGATCTGATATCGCGATTCAGGCGTATTTTCGATTTGCCATTGGCGGAGTTTTTGCCAGCGTAATTTTTGTTCGCTCAATAATGATTGAGCTTCTTTCTTAAAGTTTTCGACCTGATTATATTGCCATGACCAACGAGTCTGTCCTTGTGGATAGTAATACGCTTCGAGGATGCGATCGGGAACAGTTTCTAGTTGCACATTTGCGGATATCTCTAGCGCTTTAGCATAATTGTGCGATCGCGCATATTGGATGGCGATCGCATATTGCAAGAGAGGCGCAAGGGGTTTGTTTTCTGGCTCTTGTAGGAGGGTCTGCATCTGGTCGATGGACAAGCCGACATCTAGGAGAGTTCGCACATGGGGGAAAGCGAGGTAAATAGCATCGCGATCGCCCATTGGTTGAGCCATGATTTTGATCCAGACACTCATAGCTCCGACAATATCATTGTTGTCTTGGAGACTGAGGGCAAGAAAGTGATGGGCATCATCGGCTCCAGAATGATTTGAATATCGCTGTAGCCATCCTTGCCAAGCATTGAGTCGTTCTTTCTCAGTTCGTTTGGCGTTACTAGCCAGAATTGCCTCATTACGAGGCTGACCATCAAAATAAGAGCGACCAGTTAAATCTCCATATTCCCGACATGCTCTAGCAAATGTTGATTGCGGATATTTCTCCACCATTCCCAGCAGCAAGTAATAGGCATAGTCACCTTTTGGCGCAAAATTTTCGTAACTGACAAACCGTGAGAGCGAATGTAGTTGAGATAGATCATTATTCAAAATATTTTTGAGGATTTCTGTCCCTTGGGCATCTCCATGACGATCTAATTCTGCGATCGCCCACAGGCGATCGCTAGCAGAGAGATCATTAGCCAAAGAAAGAAAGAAAGAGCGAGCGAAGGGCGTAATTTGTCCTGCTTTGATCGCACCTAATCGCTCAACTAAAATATGCTCTTGGGCATCGCTAGATAACTTTTGATAGAGGGCGATCGCCGATTTGACTTGAATATCTGTCGGTTGTTGAAGCTGCTCGTACTGTAACCACTCCGATAGACCCACAAAATCCTTATCTTTCTGGTAAGGATTTTTGCCATTCACCGCTTCATATCCCAACAATCGAGTTAAAAACTCTAGATTAAATTGGTCGTAATATTGCGGCGAATTCCGAGGCTCAAGATTTGCTTTGGCAAGACTGATTAGCTCTTCCCGTACTTTTGGATCATCTAAGCCAAATTCTTTCTCCCAGTCCTTGCTTTGAGCTTCAAATGAATAGGAAGCGATGTTATACAAGTTAGGATAAGCCAAACGCCTTTGAATCTGTCCACGTAACCATAGGGTTGTGTAAGGTTTTCCTAGACTGCGAATTCCTTCGATACCATATTTTTGGCGAGTATCATCACGGGAGCTAGCATAATAACTCAGTAATGGATAGGCTTTGGCTCCATATTTTTTCCAGACTGGATTTTTAACAGGATCTTTTCCCCATTTGGCAACAATAATATCTTGGCGGATTGCTTGAGCAATTTCTTGCCATTGGGGATCAAATCGAAGGCGATCGCGTAGGACATCATCGATTTCCAGTTGTGAGATTTCTTGGGGACTGAAGGAATCCGCTAGTTTTGACATTTCAGATGGACTAGGTATTTTAACTGTCCGTGATTGAAATACTTCTGTCGCTTTAAGTGCTATGCCAAACGAGAAAATAGTGGCGAATATAGTCAATATATATAGATATCGCTTTTGCATTTCGATCTCCAAAATGTCTCTAAACTGGTCGAATTGAAAGAATGTTTGATAATTTCTTTCGCTTTCTATCATTAAACGTGATTTCGGTGAGACAGAAATACTTCTCAGCAATTTGCAACAAAAAATAATCAGAGAGAAACCCGCACTCAGAAAGTATCTAGAAGTAAGTTGCTTAATCATCTTGCTTGAAATGACCTTAATTGCCGCTGCTATAATCAGCAGAACTTCTTATACCAAATCACAAAAGTCTGACAACACTTTCGTGACTTGGTATTGTTGAATATTTACCTAGCAAGAATTATTTTACAAATCATGCCCAGAAAAATTTTATGTATCCATTTATAATTCGCAGTGTTGCTGTTTTGATAAACATTTCACTATTTTCTGTAGGTTGCAGCAGTAATCCCACTGTTGCATATTCACCGATCGCCAATTCGACATCAACTTTGCAATCGGTGGTACATGAGTCGCCTCCAATTGCGGCAATCCCGAAGGCATCAGAAAATCTACTAAGTGCAGAACAGCTAATGCAATTAAAGCAACTAGGTATAAAGGTTGTTTTGCCTACCTATTTGCCAGCAGGCTTTCAAGTCACTTATTTTGAGGCACATAGACAGAAAAATCCTCAAGACATAACTGATTCTGCCTACTACAGAGTTTCGTACGCTAATGCAAACAACATTTGCATCGAAGTAGGCAGTGGATATCAGGCTATGTGGATAACGAACCCCAGCAAAAGCCAACTTGAAACTGCTCTGGGAGACATCGAGATTACCTATGGAAAACTCCGCAGAAGTGAAATAATGCAATATTGGGCTTCAATTAAAAAAGGTGGGCAAGTCATCTATACAGGTGGAAAACTTTCTAGAGCAAACGAAATCTGCAAACCCATGAGCCTAGAAGATTTCACTAAGGTTCTGAAGTCATTA
Organism: Pseudanabaena sp.; assembly: GCA_044354985.1. Lineage (GTDB taxonomy): Bacteria > Cyanobacteriota > Cyanobacteriia > Pseudanabaenales > Pseudanabaenaceae > Pseudanabaena. Next base: position 10,968 of record JBIKYZ010000086.1, read on the forward strand.
ACAGTGCTTGAATAAAAATCGCATCCCTAGAAACGAGATTTTCTTTCTCGCTAAGAAAGCGATAATATCGCTTTCTTAGCGAGAAACTTTAGGTCAAAGCAATCAAGGATTAAAAGAACAAATGACTCTCAGGTTGGATATTGATTTCCATCGGCACTGCTTGTGGATCGGCGGAGAGCGCAAACATGATTGCATTTGCGGCAGTCTCGGTAGTTAGCATTTTGCTGCGATCGACCTTCAGACTAACGTTATCCCAGAATGGCGAATCAATTCCCCCAAAATAAAATAGAGTCACCTTAATCCCCAAACGGCGAAGTTCATCTGCCATGCACTTACTGAATCCAACTGCGCCAAACTTAGAAGCGCAATAAGCCGCCGCCATTGCCATCGGATGTTTACCTAGAATGCCAATTACATTACAGATATGACCAATCTTGCGATCCTTCATTACATTAGCAACCACTTGACTGGTATAGAAATTCCCCTTGAGATTGAGATCCAGCATCTGGTCAAGTTCTTGCGGTTCAATGCGAAGGAATTGCTTCATCACACCTGCACCTGCGGCATTCACTAAGACATCAATCTGTCCAAACTGGGCGATCGCCTTCTGCACCATCGCTTCGACTTGTGCATACTTAGTGATATCTGTCGGAACTGCGATCGCCTCGATATCGTAGTCATCTTCTAGATTGTTGACTAGCTCTTCTAACTTATCCTCATCTCTAGCCACAAGAACTAACTTTGCTCCTGCTTCAGCTAGCTTTGGTACAAGTGCCGAACCAATTCCACCTGTTGCACCGACAACGACAACAACTTTGCTTTTCATCTTAAAAATACGATTTGTTTACAATACTTTACACTCCTTTACATAATAGAGCTTTGCAAGAAAAAAAGAGCGCAATGCGCTCTTTTTTCTTGCAAAGCTCTATTATAGTTTTTGATTAGACAACTCCATTTACCTTAAACCAATCTAGTAATTGTTTCCAGCCATCCTCAGCATCTGATTGACGATAGGAAGGTCGATAATCGGCGTGAAAAGCGTGAGGTGCGTCAGGATAAACAACAATTTCGGATTTGGTACTGCCGCCCTTGATACGATCGCGCATTTGCTCAACCGTATCTAAAGGAATGCCTGTATCTTTACCACCATAGAGTCCTAAAATTGGCACTTGCAAGCTCGTGGCGATATCAACGGGATGTTTGGGCGTGAGTGCGGTTGATTCGCCCACAAGTCTTCCATACCATGCGACACCAGATTTGACTTTAGGGTTATGAGCAGCATAGAGCCAAGTAATTCGTCCACCCCAGCAAAAACCAGTAATTCCCAGTTTGTTTGGATCTCCCTTCGCAGATTTCATCGCCCATGCCACAGTTGCATCAAGGTCAGACATTACCTGCGCATCAGGTACTTTACTAACCACTTTGCGAATCTCAGCAATATCCGTCAGTTTTGACACATCGCCTTGTCGATAAAACATTTCAGGGGCGATCGCTAAATAACCTAATTTGGCTAAACGACGACAAACATCTTGTATGTAAGCATGAACTCCAAAAATCTCTTGGACAACTAAGATCACAGGGAAATCTTTGCCTAAAGTCGGTCTAGCCCGATAGGCAGGAATTGTGCCATCTTTCGTAGGAATTTTGACTTCGCCTGCAACGATCCCTTTGAAATCCGTCGAAATTGTTTTTGCCGAAATTGGCTGTACAGCGATCGCAAAGCCAGCAGTCAGGCTACTAATCGCAATGAACTCGCGTCTGGTCAGTTTTGACATTTAAGTTAACCTTCAGAATTTATAGATGGCGATAAGTTTTCTCTAACGCTAGCTATATTCTGTAATACCAAAACACAAAATGGCTACGCCATTTTGTGTTTTTAAAACCCTTACAGGGTTAGTTTTTTAATTCACAGAAGTGTTGCCACACTTTTGTGAATTGGTATAACCTAAAAAGAAAAGGTTGCGCAAGCGCAACCTTTTCTTTTTTGAAAATCCGCGTTATCCACAAATCTGTTTAATCCGCGATTCAGACTCTTATTTACCAATTTTGACTGGAGTTTTGACACTCTGTAGCTCATAAATTGCTGTTTCTAACAAAGAAATACCTGTCATCTCTTCTGGTTGTGGGACTTTTAGGATTTCTAAAATCGTAGGCGCAATATCCGCTAGACGACCACCTGAAGGCTTGAGCTTGACATCAGCACCATGACCATAAATCTTACATCCTTCACCCTCTATCAAAATAAATGGCACAGGATTGCTAGAGTGGGCAGTCCAAGGATTACCATGCTCATCCCACATATATTCAGCATTGCCATGATCGGCGGTAATCAGAGCCGTACCTCCTGCATTGGCGATACTAGATAATAATTTGCCTAAACACAGATCAACCTGTTCTAGAGCTTTGACTGTGGCTTCAAAGTTGCCAGTGTGCCCTACCATATCTGGATTAGCGTAGTTAATTACGATCAGCGAATAAATACGTTTAGCGATCGCCTCTGAGGCGATGCGTGTCACCTCAGCCGCAGACATGGCAGGTTCTTGGTCGTAGGTAGAGACCCTTGGACTATTGACCAAAACGCGATCGTCACCTTCACTGGCTTCTTCCAAACCACCATCAAAGAAATAGGTGACATGGGCATATTTCTCAGTTTCGGCTAGGCGTAATTGTTTTAGTCCATGCTTTGCCACGACTGGCCCCAGCAAATTCGTTAAGTTTTGGGGTAAAAAAGCAACAGGAACAGGTAGAGCGCTATCGTACTGCGTAAATGTGGCATAGGCGATATCCTCGATATAATCGCGTTCAAAACCTGCAAAGTTTTTCGCAACAATAGCTTGGGTAATCTCGCGAGAGCGATCTGGACGGAAATTAAAGCAAATTACACCGTCACCAGAGGCGATCGCACCTTGTGCAATTCGAGTTGGGGGCAAAAATTCGTCAGTAACCTTTTCTTTGTAAGCAGATTCCAACAAATCCGTTGGTTCAGTTAGCTCTGTGGTGATGCGATCATTTGTCAGGACTTCATAGGCTTTTTGAACGCGATCCCAACGCTTGTCGCGATCCATCACAAAATAACGCCCACTGATCGTGACAATACGTCCGACACCGATTTTTTTAATATGTGCTTGTAAAAGCTTAATAAAGTTGATCCCTGAATGGGGCAAAGTGTCTCGTCCATCAGTAATCACATGAATACAGACATCGTCAATTTGTTGAGATTTGGCTAAATCTAGTAATCCCAATAGATGATCGATATGTGAATGCACGCCGCCATCAGAGCAAAGCCCGATAAGATGCAATTTGCTATGGTTAGCCCTGACCTTTTCACAAACTTGGACTAGTACAGAATTTGACAACAACGAGCCATCATCGACAGCATCAGAAATTCTCACTAATTCCTGAGGCACAACTCGACCAGCACCAATGTTTAAATGTCCAACTTCGGAGTTGCCCATTTGACCTTTTGGTAAGCCAACATCTTTGCCAGAGGCTTGGAGGAGAGTTTTTGGGTAGGTACTCCACAGACTATCCATGACGGGAGTATTTGCTGCGGCGATCGCATTGCCCTCGGTTTCTTCCCTATGTCCCCAGCCGTCTAAGATGATCAGAACCAGTGGAGAAACAGACCCCGTTTGCATAAAAGACAGTTCCTTGTTAAGTACATGTTCACTCCTCACTAGGCAATCATACCATTGGAGCAAATTTACGGATTATCTTAACAATACTTGGCAATTTGCGCGATCGCAATGTATCGTAAAAAACTTTTAATTATTCCCAAAATTGCCGAGCTTTATTTCAAAACCAATTTTGGGGTTAGCAGTGCCGTGCGCACTGCTAACCCCAAAATTGCTCATTTATTTTGCCGATCGCTAAGGAATGTATGATGATTACTCTGTAGTGCTTTGCTGTGACTTAGGTTAGTTAGTAAAACATCACAATAAATTCTTTCATCGGTTCAAAAATTTCCCTCACGAATGGCGTTAATAGTTCAGAAATATGGTGGCTCATCCGTAGCCGATGCCGATCGCATTAAAGCAGTCCGCGATCGCATTAAGCGGACAGTTGATGCAGGCAATCAAGTTGTGGTCATAGTTTCGGCAATGGGCAAAACCACCGATGGTCTAGTTGCCCTTGCGCAATCTGTGTCAACTAATCACACCCCAACCCTCATCGAAATTGCTGCGAAAGAGCGTGAGATGGATCTGCTCTTAGCTACAGGCGAACAGGTGACGATCGCTTTGTTAAGCATGGCACTTCAGGAGGTAGGTCAACCTGCGATCGCCATGAATGGCTCGCAAGTGAGGGTAGTCACCGAGCCGAATCATACCCGCGCCAGAATTTTATATGTGGAACCAGATCAAATCAAAGCCGCGCTTGCTATCGGAAAAGTTGTGGTGATTGCAGGTTTTCAAGGCGTAGCAATTGATCCAGCAACGGGCTTGCCTAGTACTGAAATTACGACCCTCGGACGCGGCGGCTCAGACACCTCAGCGGTTGCGATCGCGGCGGCGATCGAAGCTGACATTTGCGAAATATATACTGATGTTCCAGGGATTTTGACGACTGACCCGCGCATTGTGCCCAAGGCACAGATGTTAACGGAAATTACTTGTGATGAAATGCTGGAGCTAGCTAGTCTTGGCGCAAAGGTTTTGCATCCGCGATCAGTAGAAATCGCCCGTAATTTTGGCGTAAAAATGTGTGTGCGATCGAGTTGGCTCGATGATGCAGGTACAGTGATCACTTCGCCACGCATCGGTACGGGCAATCTCAAATCTTTAGAAGTGAATCGTTTTGTCGAGACGGTCTCCATTGATTACGATCAGGTCAAAATTGCGCTCTTGCAAATTCCCGATCGTCCAGGGATTGCATCGCAACTTTTTAAATCCCTAGCCGATCAAGGAATCAACGTTGACTTGATTATTCAAGCAGTGCAAGAGACTGAAGGAGTAAATGACATCGCCTTTACGATTCCTCAAAAACAATTGCAGTTGGCGGAAGTGGTCACCCGCAGCTTGGAAATTGGCGCAAGCTTAGTTACTGTCGATTCTAATGTAGCTAAAATCAGCATTATGGGCGTGGGCATGATTGGGCGACCTGGGGTTGCCGCCCAAATGTTCACATCTCTCGCTGAAGCGGGAATCAATATTCAAATGATTTCCACTTCGGAAATTAAAATTAGCTGTGTGATTGCGGCGACCGACGGAGAAAATGCGATCGCGGCGATCCAAAAAGCCTTTGATGTAAAAGTGCGATCGCATCAAGCCTGTGAAATTACTTCTGAAAATAGCTCAGATATTTCGCCTGTACGTGGGGTAGCTCTAGATCGTAATCGCGCCAGAATTGCAGTACAGCAAGTACCCGACCGCCCAGGCATGGCTGCGAAAATCCTTGAGCAACTGGTCGAACAAAACATTAGCTTGGATATGATTGTGCAGTCGCAGTCTGATCGCGATGTTAATGAGATTGCTTTTACTGTAGCGATCGCCGATCTTGCCAAAGCTGAAACAGCGCTGAAAGAATATGCTAAAGTTCTCGGCTATGGTGAAGTTACCTGCGATGGTGACATTAGCAAAGTCAGTATTGTCGGTGCAAATATGATCCATCAATCGGGAATTGCCGCACGCATGTTTAGCGCTCTTGCGGATGCAAACATTAATATTGAGATGATCGCCACATCTGAGATTAAGGTTAGCTGTGTGGTTCGCGATCATCAAGCGGAACAAGCACTCAAAGTTATTCATCAAGAGTTTAACCTGTCTGGCGATCATGCAATTGAAGTTCCCAGTGCCTTGAAAAAATAGCAAGTGCGGCACTTCACGTCACACTTGCTAAACAGGCTTTAAGATAAGTACATATCCCGCGAGCATTTCTATGTCATCTGATAATTCTAGCGATCGCACTGATGATTCACCAGTCAATCCTCCTACCGATCCTAAGCAATCACCTCCTGTTCCCAATCAAGAACATCCAGTCAAAAATTTCATACTTGATAATTTACCCACTGTTACGGTAGCGATTTTGTTGGCAGTTGGGGTGCGGGTATTTATTGCAGAGCCTCGTTATATTCCTTCAAGCTCGATGGAGCCAACTTTATTAATTGACGATCGCCTAATTATTGATAAGCTTTCGATCCGTTGGCGCAAGCCTGAGCGTGGCGAAATTATCGTATTTAACCCACCGATTAATCCTATTGTTCCTGATGCTTCTAAGGTATATATCAAACGAGTGATTGGGGTGCCAGGCGATCGCATCAGTATCCATGATGGCAAAGTCTTTATAAATGATGCGCCGCTAAATGAGCCATACATTGCCGCGCCGCCAAACTACACTTTGCCAACTCAAGACGATGCTCTCTGTCCCAACTGCTTCCGTCCTGATAATGTCCAGTCTGGCAAAGAACATCCATTTTTTACTGTGCCGAATGGCAAATATTGGGTAATGGGCGATAATCGCAACAATAGTTTGGATTCCCATGCATGGGGATTTATGCCCGAAGAGAATCTAGTTGGTCGAGCGATGTTTCGTTACTGGCCCTTCGACAATCGTGCTGGTAATTTAAACGTTCCTAAATATTAGCCTCTCTCCCCCTAGCCTCCTCTCCCTTTGGGCTACCGTGTATACACAAGTCTGACTTACCCCCTTTAATTCCCCCTTGCAAAGGGGGAAGACCAGAAATCTTGTTCCCTCCCCTTTGCAAGGGGAGGATTAGGGTGGGGTAATTGATGAGGTTTTCAAGTTCATCCTATAAGTGTGTACACAGAAGACTTTTTAGAAACCATTTAAGAATTACTTTCTACGGTCAAAAGTCCTAAGAGATCCCCCTCAATCCCCCTTTTTAAGAGGGATTGAGGGGGATCTAGACAATTCTCAAATGTTTTTTAAGGAGTCTGGGGGGAATCTAGACAATTCTTAAATGTTTTTCTAAATTGGAGTTTGGAAAAAATTGAAGCAAAAAATGGATGAACGGCACATTAAGAGATGCCCAAATATTGGGCATGAGAAATCGAAGCACTAATGATTTAGGAGTACTAAGATAGTAGTATTTGCCA